>CASEEG010000105.1 GCA_949286885.1 uncultured bacterium | reverse complement strand
GCTGCGCCACAGGCCCGTGACGACTTTAATTATTTAATTATCAAACGGGCTTGCGGTAGCTGCGCTACCTTCCCTCTCGAAAAACGTGACATTTAGTCACCTTTTTCTCGGCAGAGTGCCACAGGCCCGTGACGACTTTAATTATTTAATTATCAAACGGGCTTGCGGTAGCTGCGCTACCTTCCCTCTCGAAAAACGTGACATTTAGTCACCTTTTTCTCGGCAGAGTGCCACAGACCCGTGACGACTTTAAATTTTTTATTAACTAAGTGTGCAAAAGTCAAAAAGCAGTCTAGACAGGCTGTTGCGCCCTCGCTTTTTTAACTACATGAATAAAGTTATCAGAAAAAGACATGAAAATCAAGTGCAATTATGCAACAAATAATTGGCTAAAAAACTCAAAATTTACCCAAAAACGACATAAAATTACACAAAATTTTATTCATTGGACTACTGATTTTTAACTCAAATGGATGTCTGGCAGCAGATGTGGGGAAAACAAATACCACATCTGCTGCTAATAGCAATAATTCGCAAATACCATTTTATCCAAAAATAAATTATAATTTTTTTGGTCTTGATAAATACGCAAGAAAATTAGGAGTATTGTATAAAAATAACAAAAACTTGAATAACGAAATGTTAAAAAGTGCCTTTTGTGCGGTTTTTGTATATAGTACCGTTAGTAACTAATCAGTGATATAGCCAGCAATTGCAGTTTTAGCGGCAACATATGGAGAAGCCAGGTAAATAAAACCTTTTGTATTACCCATTCTTCCTTGAAAATTTCTGTTTTGTGTAGCAAGGCAAACTTCACCATCTCCTAAAATTCCGCCATGCACGCCAACGCATGGACCACAACCGGCCGGCAAAAACGTAGCGCCGGCTTCTAAAAAAGTTTCAATCAAGCCTTCTTTCGCAGCCTGCAGATATATTTTTGGCGAACCAGGAACAATGATCATTCTTACATTAGGATGTTTTTTCTTGCCTTTCAGTACATTTGCAACAACTCTCAAATCTTCTATACGACCATTCGTACAAGTTCCGACAAAAACCTGATTAACTTTAACATTGTTCAATTCATGCGCAAATTTTACATTATCTACAGTATGAGGGCAAGACACACAAGGACGCACATCTTGAGCATCAATTTCAATAATTCGCTCATATACTGCATTTTCATCCATCTTAATTTCAACAAATTTGTCTTCTCTTTTATTTTCTTTCAGATATTCATAAGTTTTTTCATCGGTTTCAAAGAGTCCCGCCTTTGCACCGGCTTCAACCGCCATATTGGCAAGAGTAAAACGCTCAGACATAGACATATTAGAAATTGTGTTTCCACAAAACTCTAACGCACGATAAGTAGCCCCATCGGCCCCGATTTTGCCGATCAAATATAACATTAAATCTTTAGAACACACATTTTCCCTAAAGTTACCGTTCACCACAATTTTAAAAGATGATGGAACCTTTAGCCAAGTCTTACCTAGCGCAAAAGCAACCGCAATGTCTGTAGAGCCCATACCTGTGGCAAAAGCCCCGAGTGCTCCTGATGTGCAAGTGTGGGAATCTGCACCCACAAGAATTTCTCCTGGGTTTACAAAACTTTCAACAAGTCTTTGGTGACAAACACCTTCACCAATGTCAGATAATACAGCACCATACTCTTTTGCGAACTCTCTTATAACAAGGTGAGAATTAGAAAGTTCTTTTCTGGGACTAGGTGCGGCATGGTCTATAAAAAGTATTGTCCTATTAGGATTTGCCAACTTTGTTTTATTAAGTTTTTTAAATTCTTGAATAGTAAGTGGCCCTGTTCCGTCTTGTACGGCAGCCACATCGACCTTTGCAATAACAAGTTCACCAGGACAAACATCTTTATCGCAATGTTTTGAAATTACTTTTTGTGCAAGTGTCATGCCAGTCATATCTTCTCACCTCATAAACTACAGTTAAATTATATATTTAAAAAATTTATTTGTAAATTTTTGCTTTAAAAGGCTAAAAATGCTAGAATTATTTCAATTATACGGGTGATACACTAATAACACTTTTTAGAGATAATAAGAAAAAATCGGAGATACAAATAATGGATTTTGCAGCAGTAATAGGAACATTCTTAGGTTTCGCGTTTATATTGGCGGGTATGATTCTTGAAGGCGGAAACATAGGGCAAATCTTGCAAATAACCGCAGCATTTATTGTAATTGGCGGTACATCAGGCGCGGTATTTTTAAGCTTCCCGATAGCCGACTTTAAGATTGCTTTTTCGCTCTTAAAAACGGTGTATTTTAATGAAGTTCCAAATATGGAAAAACTGATTGCAGAGATCGTTGACTATAGCCAAAAGGCAAGAAAAGAAGGCGTTATAATCTTGGAAAAGGAAGCCAAAAAAGCCTCAGATCCTCTTTTGGCATTAGGCTTAGAAGCAGTTGCCGACGGTGCAGACCCGTCTCTGGTTAGAGAAATGATGGAAAATCAACTTGCAAGACTGGAAGATAAGGTTCAAACCGGCGCAAAAGTTTATGAATCTGCAGGCGGTTACGCGCCTACTCTTGGTATTATCGGTGCTGTTATGGGGCTAATACAAGTTATGCAAAACCTTTCAGACCCTTCAAAACTTGGTGCTGGTATTGCCGTTGCATTCGTTGCAACAATATACGGCTTATTTCTTGCAAACTTAATAACAATTCCTTATTCAACACGTATCAAGCAAAAATATCAAAAAATCTTTGTCGCAAAAGAAATTATAATTTCAGGTGTTCTTTCGATACAGGCAGGAGAAAGCCCTGCGCTTATAGAGAGAAAGCTTGAAACATTCCTTCTGGACAAAAAGAAGACAGAGAAAAAAGAGGCTAATACTTAATAATGGCTAAAAGAAAAAAACATGAAGATCACGAAAATCTAGAGCGTTGGCTTGTATCTTACGCTGATTTTATGACACTTCTTTTTGCCACTTTTGTAGTGCTTTATGCCCTTTCACAAGTGGACATGAGTGATTTTGCCAAACTTGAAGAAGCACTTAGAAAGGCATTTCAGTCTAATGTTTTTGATGGACAAGAAAGCATTCTTGCTGATTCTGATTCAATTTTTGAAGGATATAACGGGGCAACAAATCCCATCATGCTTGAATATCTGAGCCCGAGATATGAACAAGATTCATACACTGACATTAAAGAAGCCATAGACGACATGAACTTAGACGGAGTACAGGCCGAGATAGATGATCGCGGATTAGTCATAAAGTTGGCAGACAATGCACTCACGTTCAAATCAGGTTCAGCAGAAATGACACCTGATTCACTGGTTCCTCTGGATACAGTTGCAAATCTCATCAAAGAGAGATTTGCAATACATATTATAAGAATTGAAGGACATACAGATTCTGACCCCATAAAGAGTGATAAATATCCGTCGAACTGGGAATTATCAAGCGCTAGAGCATCCAGTGTTGTAAGACATCTTATCGATAATTACAATTTTAACCCCGCAATATTTATCGCATCGGGTTATGCAGATACTGTGCCTGTTGCACAAGGAAATTCAGAAAGTGCAAAGCAGAAGAACAGAAGAGTAGAAATAGTTATACTTAAAAATAAATATAGAAACATAGACTCAAAAAGCATGGATACCTTAAAATCGTTAGGCGGCAAAAAAACAGCTACAGTATCAGAAGCAGCAAGAAAATTAACAGGTGAAGATGAAAAACTTTTAGAAAATGTTATTGATTTTAAGCAAATTTATAAAAAAGAAACAAAAAGAATAGATAAGATTGATAACAGCACGGATTCAAGCAAGATTCAACAAAGACCGGATTTTTTGGAGTAGAAAATGAACAGAAAAGCTTTTGAGTACTTTGTAATCTTTGGTGGCGGAGGCATAAGGGGAGTAAGTTATGTTGGAGCTTATCAAGCTTTAATTGAATCCAATGTAAAAATAACAGGCTATGCAGGCTCGTCAATAGGATCTGTTTTTGCAACATTATGTGCCATTGGATATGAATTGGAAGATATAAAAAAATTTTTCTGTTCAATCAGCATAGACTTTTTTAAAGACATAAATTTTAATTTTAGCAACCAAATTGCGCTATCCAAGGGCGAATTACTGTTAGATTGGATGCGAGATAAAATAGAATCACAATTTTATAAACAAGCCTATAAAAAAGGTGAGATGCCACCTGTAAGATTTAAGGATTTAAACAATGATTTAATTATATATTCTACAGATATAACAAACAACAAATATCATGAATTTTCCAAAGAATGCACACCTGATGCAGAAGTAGCCCTGGCGGTGAGGGCGTCTGTAAGCATGCCCGGGCTTTTTAAACCGCTAGAAATAAAAGATAGCATGATCGTAGATGGTGATTTGGCAAAAAGCTGGCCTCTTTGGCGATTAAGTAAAACACTGAGTGCGAAAAAAGAGAGAATTTTGGAATTTAGATTGGAAGATACTCAAGGTAAAAGAAGAATCAGCACACCACTTGATTACTTAAATGCAGTATACAACACAATTTCAGGGTTCGCTACCGATTATATAATAGATTTATATGGACAAAAGGATAAGTTTGATTATATAAAAATAGATACTGACAATATATCAGTCATGGATTTTATGATACCTGATTACAAAAAAACGCAAATGATAGAAACAGGTTATGAAATTACAAAAAAATATTTTAAAGAATATTTGCCAAAAAAACGAAAAAAACTTTTCGAAAATTATTACCAGATATTACTTTTTATGCTGAAATTCAAAAGAGAAATCAAAAATAAAAAATATAAAAATGCTTATTTAACCCTATGTGAGTTATTTTCTCACTTGTGTGAACACAAAAAACACATTGATGTAGATATATATAACAAATTATTGGAGTTTAAAAACTGTTTTGATGAAAGTTTTGAACAGAAAAAAATATTGCCATTTATAAGTACGGCCAATATAGCAAACATCGAAACAATAAAAAAGAGCGCAAGCGAAATCATAAAAATACTCACATTAAAGACAATAGAAATCAGAGATTAAAAATACAATCCACAAGATCATCTTCGAACGCTTTTAGTGCACTTGGAGTTTTTGAAAAAGATTGTATTATAATCGCAAAAGTAAGTCTGTTTCCTTCTTTTGCGTCGATAATTCCACAAAGAGAACTTAAGCCGTTATGAGTTCCGGTTTTAACCCAAATATGTTCTTTCAAATATCGCAAACGTCTTTTCATAGTACCTTCATCGGCAGTTTCCATATACTTTTTAATATCAAATTTTTGATTTAAGTACAAAAGTGCATCGACCAGCCACTTAACACTTGATGCATTATAACGCGAAACACCACTTGCATCGACTATTTTTATATATTTCATGTCTAAACCAGCATTTTTATAAAAATCGTTAAACATCAAAATAGCATTTTCGGTTGTTCCAAGACTATCACCTGAATTTGCGGGCAATATATGATGTTCGCTTGCGAACTTAGATCCGGCAACCCTAAACAAGACCTCGGAAGAAAAATTATCCGAATATTTTAAAATTGGGGCAGATACCTGTTCTATGGTATGCTGCACGGAAACTATTTTTTTTGCAGCTAATGGAGTCTGCTTAAAATAGAATTTATTAGAATAAGGGATAGAAAACTTACCAAATGAATCTTCAAGTCTGGATATAAAAAATACTTTTGGATTGCTTACTGGAATTTTAAACACAGTATCCTTAGAAATATTACCAGAGAGAGTTATTACGTTCTGCATATCAGTATAATTTTTTTGGATACTTATATTGTCATCTTTGTCGGTTATTGTTAGGCGGTTAATAAAAGAAAATCTATATTTGTCATTTTGAATAATATTCAAAGAATCCCTATAGGGGGCAAGTGAAATCATTACATCCACTTTGTTGCCATCAATTATATAAGGACTGATTGGCGCAATATTAGGCCAAAAGTCATCTACACACCAACCATTTGGATATGGTATACTGCTTATAATTTTGTCATCAATATAAATGTATTTTATATTCTTAAAATTAATATTCTTTTTTAATTTTTGAACCAGTTCATCCAAGTCATCCTGTGTTAATAATGGGTCGGCGCCCAACTTAAGGTATAAATTTGAACCATAAATGTAAAAAGCAGTTTCAAACTTGTAATCATCACCAAGAGTATTTAGAGCCGAAGCAAATGTGAAAAGCTTTAGTGAAGAAGCAGTATTTAAAAGTTTATTTTCGTTTTTAGAATACAAAACCCTGGAGGTTTTTACATCTTTTACGTAAATCGAAACAGTGGAAGAGCCATCCAAATCCTGCTCTGAAATGACTTTTGCAAAATCATAAGAAAATATTGCACAGTGAGCTGCTTGAGAAAAAAAACAAAACGAGCATAAAAAAAGTAAAATCTTTTTTAACATTAAGAATCCCCACAGCTAAATTCAGTAACAGAAAATCCAAAGTCACAAACTTTACGATTTTTAAGATTAGGATATTTTTCCCTTGTACTAGAAACATTTTTAGTATCAATTGTAAAATACATAAAATCCTTCTCACTGCCAAGCAAACAGATTGCATTCCCCATTGGGTCATATACACAAGATTGACCCGAATTATACACGCTATCATTTATAGGACCACATTGAGATAGAGCTAAAAAATAACATTGATTTTCAATAGCCCTTGAAGCAGCCATCTGAGAATACTGAAGAGCTCTTGCCATTGGCCAAGCGGATAGATTAATAAGCATATCAGCAGGTTTTTCGACATTTATATAGCTTCTGAAAAGTTCAGGAAATCTAATATCATAACATATTGAAACACCAAAACGCACACTCTCAATCTCAAATATACATGGACTGGTACCCGATGACAAAACCCCCTCACCGTCTGGAGTATAGAGATGAATTTTATCGTAAAATCCAACTAAAATACCGTCTCTGGTAATTACAGGCATGGAATTTTTAAGCTCATTGCCGTCTTTTCTTATATAAGAACCGCCAAAAATATTTACACTGTACTTTCTTGCAAGATTAGATAAAAATTCAAGGGTCAAATCGCTATCTGCACAGTCTTTAAAACATTTTGGATACCAACCAACACTCCACACCTCAGGCAAAAATAGAAAATCAGGACACACATCCGCGTTATGAAAAATATCAGCCAAGTACAATTCCAAAGCAGAAAAATTACCTTGTATATCAGCAATAATTGATGATGTTTGAATCGCTAAAATTTTTTTTATCATTTACAGTTCCTCGGGAGATGAAATTTTGCCCAAAACTGCGCTTGCTGCAGCTACAGCAGGAGATGAAAGATAGACTTCGCTTTCTGGATGACCCATTCTGCCTACAAAATTTCTATTAGTAGTTGAGATTGCTCTCTCGCCCTTTGCTAAAATTCCGCAATGACCACCCAAACAAGGCCCGCAAGTAGGTGTTGAAACAGCTCCACCCGCCTTTATAATGTTTTCAATATATCCTAATTTCATTGCTTCCAAATAAATTTCCTGCGTTCCCGGAAAAACAATTAAACGAACATCAGGATGCACTTTTCTTCCCTCTAAAATTCTTGAGGCAACTTCAAGATCAGACAAGCGTCCGTTTGTGCAACTTCCTATAACCGCCTGGTCTATCTTTATACTGCCAATTTTTGAAATTGGACAAGTATTCTCCGGTAAGTGAGGTTTTGCAACAGTCGGTTCAATCTTAGACACGTCATATTTTAAAACTTTTTCGTAGTTAGCACCTTCATCGCTTGTATAGAAAACAGGCTCTCTTAAACTTCTGCCTTTTAAATATTCCTTGGTAATTTTATCAGGCACTATAATGCCGTTTTTAGCACCTGCTTCTATTGCCATATTGCAAATGGTAAATCTGCCATCCATAGACATATTTTCTATAGCTTCGCCACCGATTTCAAGGGTTTTATATAATGCACCGTCAACCCCTATGTCACCAATTAAGTGTAAAATTAAGTCTTTGGCACTAACCCATTCATTAAGTTTGCCATAAAATTCAACTTTGATTGCAGATGGGACTTTAAACCAAGTTTCACCTGATGCCATGGCACAACCCAAGTCTGTTGAGCCAACACCTGTTGAAAAAGCACCTAAAGCACCATAAGTGCAAGTGTGAGAGTCAGCTCCAATTATTAAATCTCCGGCAGTAACAATACCTTTGTCTGGCAAAAGTGCATGTTCTATGCCCATTCTACCCACTTCAAAGTAATTTACAAGGTTTTGCTCACGTGAAAAATCTCTCACAATTTTTGCCTGTTGTGCCGATTTTATATCTTTATTTGGTACAAAATGATCAGGCACAAGCACGACACGACTCGGGTCAAATACATTTTTGACACCAATTTTCTTGAACTCATGTATTGCGATTGGTCCTGTGATGTCGTTTGCAAGGGTAATGTCAACTTTTGCGCTTATTAACTCACCTGCGCGAACAAAATCCTTACCGCAATGCGCTGCAAAAATTTTCTCGGTAATTGTCATTGGTAATGACATTATTTCTTCTCCGCTTGTTTTGCTTTAATATCCATAATTGCCTTGTGAGCCATTACATATAATGCGCATGTCTTTGAACCGTTCATATACCAAGCACAACGTTCTTGGAGACACACCATTGTCTGCTCATTACCCGCAGACATTAATGGACAAATAGGTATTGTTGATGCCATATTATCCTCTTTCTATTTCATTGATTTTTCTAATTCAAGCGCCTGTTTTACCATATTGCAATTTGTCTCATCGCAATGTTTTTCCTGATCTTTATAAATTCTTGTACGGTTAATTACTTCGTCAAAATCAATTTTATGGGCATCAAAATCAGGACCATCAACACAGGCGAATTTAACTTCACCGCCAACAGTTACACGGCAGGCGCCACACATGCCTGTGCCATCTACCATAATAGGATTCATGGAAGCTTCTGTCTTTATACCTTTATCACGAGTTAGATCTGCAACAGCTTTCATCATTGGCATTGGTCCTACTGCAATTGCATAGTTAACTTTTTCTTTACTCATAATGTCCTGCATAACGCCGGTCACAAAGCCCTTTGTGCCCAAAGAACCATCGTCAGTCGTGATAAATAACTCGCTGCAAGCATTTTTCATTTTATCTTGCCAGAAAATTAAGTCTTTATTTCTCGCACCCATAATCATATACACTTTATTGCCCGCTTCTTTAAATGCTTTAGCAATAAGATAACATGGCGCTGCACCGTAACCGCCTGCAAGACAAACTACAGTGCCATATTTTTCAATATGCGTAGGAACACCTAATGGCCCCACTATATCTTCTATTTCATCACCCACTTCGAGCTTTGAAAGTTTTTTTGTGGTGTAACCTACAGCCATATAAACAATTGTAAGTTCTTCGGTTTCCCTATTATAATCAGCGATTGTTAAAGGAATTCTTTCTGAATTTTTATCCGTTCTTAAAATTATAAATTGACCCGCTTGAGCATTTTTTGTTATAAATGGAGCCTTAATTCTTATTTCGTATTGATTTTGGCATAATTCCTTTTTGTATAAAATTTTATATCCCACTTTAACCTCCAACATATTCAAACTTCTTTATATATAATACAACACAAATAAAAAAAGCGGAAATATTTTAATATTTCCGCAAAAAATTTACATGTATATATTTATGCAGGTATGAACATCATCGCTGCACTTAATGTAGCATCCAAAAGACGCGCATAATCGATATCAGGACCTGAAGATTCTTTACCCAAAATACCATTTAGGTTTGAATAATAAGAATTTGAAAGGTTAGAAAGACCTTGGCTTGTGCTAAGTGTATTCAAGACATTTGAAAGCATTTGTTGTCTATAGTTATTTAAGTAGTTAAGATATTCATATCTGTTTGCAAGTTCGTTATTAACTAAATCCTGACGGTATGCTTGAGCATCCTGAGAAAGAGCAGCAACAGCTTCGGCACGTTTATCTTCAATCTCTGACAGATTGTCCATAAAAATTGAATTGTCTAAATTACCAAAACGAGATGCGATATCATTTTGCAAATCGTCCAACATAGGTGTATATATATCATTAATATCATCCACACCCTTATTTATATAGGATTGCACTTGATTATCAAATCTACGTTGCGTATCTGCATCGAAAACATTTAGCTCAGGCAAATTTAGTGCAAATTGTTCTCCAGCATAATCAAATGCATCCTGCTCACTCTCATCCATATTATAATATCCGGATGTACCGTAAGGTGAAACACTTATGCCGGCCTTATCTTGCCCATTAAGATTTATACTTGATGAGGGATTGTAATAGATGGTTTTGTTTGATTTTGACATGTTAATAACCTTTCCATTGCAAGAAAGGTCAAAAAAATAAGCGATAAATATATTATATAAGATTATGAACAAATAAAAAACACCTAAAATACTTGGGTAAACAAAAAACGGCGAGAAAATCTCGCCGTTAGAATGTCTTTATGAAAAGTTTGTTATTCTTTAGTGTATTCTGCATCAATAACATCATCTGAGTTATTTTGCGCATTATCATTTTGTGTACCCTGCGCTTGTTCACCTTGGGCTTGTTCTCCTTCTTTTTGAACTTGAGCGTAAGCTGCTTGAGAGATAGCGTACATAGTTTGTTGAAGATCTTCTGAAAGTTTTTTAATTTCTTCATGTGTTTTATTTTCGCTAAGCGCCTTTTTAAGAGCTTCTTTTTGTTCTTCCAGTTTAGTTTTGTCAGAATCTGAAATTTTACCTTCAAAGTCTTTAACAATTCTATCTGCAGCACCTATCAAAGACTCTGCATTATTTTTAGTTTCAGCTTCTTCTTTTTTCTTCTTATCACTTTCAGCATTAGATTCAGCTTCTTTTACCATTCTGTCAATATCTTGTTCAGATAGGTTAGAAGAATTTGTAATTGTAATTTTTTGTTCTTTATTTGTTGCTTTATCTTTTGCCGTAACGTTTACAATACCGTTAGCGTCAATATCAAAAGTTACTTCGATTTGAGGCATACCTTTCATTGCAGGCGGAATACCGTCTAGGCGGAACATACCTAATGACTTGTTATCACTTGCCATTGGCCTTTCGCCTTGAAGAACATGGATATCAACAGCAGTTTGGTTATCATCAGCAGTAGAAAATACTTGAGATTTTGAAACAGGAATTGTTGTGTTACGAGGCACAAGAGGCGTCATAACACCGCCAAGTGTTTCAATACCCAATGTTAGCGGCGTAACATCAAGAAGTACAATATCTTTAACTTCACCGGCCAAAACACCAGCTTGAACAGCTGCACCAACCGCAACGACTTCATCAGGGTTAACTGATTGGTTAGGTTCCTTGCCTGTGTATTCTTTAACAAGAGCTTGAACGGCAGGAATACGAGTTGAACCACCAACAAGTACAACTTCATTTATTTCGCTTTTTGAAATTCCTGCGTCTTTTATTGCTTGCTCAACAGGTTTTTTACATCTTTCGAGCAAGTCATGGCTTAATTCTTCAAATTTAGCTCGTGTAAGTTGTAAGTCTAAGTGTTTTGGACCGTTTGCATCAGCTGTAATAAAGGGCAAGTTAATATTTGTTTCAACAACAGAAGAAAGTTTTTGATTCATTTCTTGGTGTTTTGTCTTTTCTTCTTCATTATTTTCGAGTTTCTCTTGAAGACTCTCAATTTC
>CASEEG010000104.1 GCA_949286885.1 uncultured bacterium | reverse complement strand
TCCATAGCATAAATCATGCCTGTACAAGCTGCCGTTATATCAAAAGCAACTGTTCCCATTTTTGTTTCAATAGCTTCTGATATTGCGCAACCTGTAGAAGGGTAAATATTAAACGGGTTTGAGGTTGCAGCTATTATAAGGTCGATATCCTCGCCCTTTAAATTTGCCTTGCTTAATGCCTCTTTAGCTGCCTCTATGCCTATTGTAAGGGAATTTTCATCACCTGAAGATATATGACGTTGTCTTATCCCTGTCCTTGTTGTAATCCATTCGTCAGATGTGTCTAAAATTTTTGTCAAATCATCATTAGTAATGACGGTTTTTGGTACCGCTTTACCTAAAGACACTATCCTTACAGGTGTATTACTCATTTTCTCTCCTCGCTAAATGGATTTTTATTGGTATATCTCCATAATTTTTTTGTTGACGTCAGATTCAACGGCTTCTTTTGCAACTCTTACCGCGTTTCTTATAGCATAAGCCGTACTTCTGCCATGGGCAATAACCGTAATTCCTTTAATGCCCAGAAGAAGTGCGCCGCCGAATTCCTCGTAGTTGATTCTTTTGTAAATCCTTTTCATAAAGGGTTTTGCTAGAAGACCTATTATTTTTGAAATAATATCAGTGTTAAACTCTTGCTGAATCATCTTAAACAACATAGAAGACGAACCTTCTATTATTTTTAGTGCAACGTTTCCAACAAAGCCATCGCAAATAATAACATCGCAACTGCCCTGGAACATTTCCTTGCCCTCAATGTTACCTATAAAGTTTAATCCGTTCTGGTTTTCTTCAAGCATTTTGTATGTATTTTGAACAAGTTCATTACCCTTGCCTGCTTCTTCACCAATATTTAACACTCCAACTTTTGCTTCCTTTCTGCCGTAGACATTTTTAACAAAAGTTGTACCCATAACGGCAAACTGATAAAGCATTTCAGGCGTGCAAGAACTGTTTGCGCCTGCATCCAACAGTAAAAATGGTTTTTTCATTGCAGGCAACATAACCGCAATTGCCGGTCTTTCAATGCCGGGCAATCTGCCAAGTCCAAAAAGTGAACTTGCCATGGCAGCTCCTGTGGAGCCTGCTGCAACAACTGCGTCCGAACTTCCTTTTGCCACTGCATCAACAGTCAGAACTATTGAAGATTTTCTTTTTTTGCGAATGGCCTGTCCAGGGGCTTCGCCCATTTCAATAATTTCTTCAGCATGGGTAATTTTTATGTCGAGTTTTGATAAATCAACTTTTATGTTTTGACGAAAATAGCCGCCTCGGTTCGACCTTATGCCGTAGCGTGCAATGTTGTCCAGTTCTGCTTTTATTGCATCTTCTTTTCCAACAAGTTCTATCGGCACATTATAGTCAAGTGCTGCCCATACGGCACCTTTGACTATTTCTCTTGGAGCATGGTCTCCCCCCATTGCATCTATTGCTATTCTCGTCATACTAATTTCCCCTGATTAAAATACTGCTATTCTTCAGTTTTTTCTTCAACAGTTTCCGCAGTTTCTTCTTTTATTTCTTCAGTCTTAGGTTCTGCTTTTGCTTTTCTAGCCCTTGTTTTTTTTGGTTTTTCTTGTTTAACTTCTTCTTGAGCTTTTTTATTCTTTAAGCTTGCAAAATCATTTTTGTAATAGCCACAATTTGAACATACAGTGTGTGCCAAAACTGTTTCTTTGCAATTTGGGCAAGTTGTTGTAGTAGGAACTTCGCCTTTCCAGTTAGCTCTCCTTGATGCTTGTTTTGCTTTTCCTGTTCTTTTCTTTGGTACTGCCATTTTTTATATTCCTTTATTAATGTAGTCTTATGTCATAATTTTAACATGAACAAATTTCATTGTCGTAAAAAAAGTTGCCCTTGTCAATATTTGAGCAAGGGCAACTTTAAAATCTTTAACCAAAAACTACTTATCTTAAGCTAACTTTTGTGTAAGAACCTTTTTTAGAGTAGTTAACTTTGTCTTCGCGTGATAACCAGCCAAGACCCATGTTGATGAAATTGTCATTAAGATCTAAGTCTTTTTGAAGTTTCTTGGTTGTAACTTCGCCATTTTCATTTAAGTAGTTCCAGATTTTTCCTGCTGCTTCAACGATAGATTCTTGCATTGTTTTCTCCTTTTTTAAATACTTCCGTTAGTGTCTATCACAATTTGTTATTAACAAATTTCTTTGATATTATATTATATATAAGTTGAAAATTTGTAAATGGGGTAAATGGATGAGAAATTTGTCTTTTGGTCATACTTTTGTATACAAAGATGATGTTGATACTGATGTTATTATACCTGCAAGATATTTAAATACCCAGTCTTTAGAGGAGCTTGCCTCTCATTGTATGGAAGATATTGATGTTAACTTTGCGCATGAAGTTAAAGAGGGCGATTTTATTGTAGCAGGTAAAAATTTTGGTTGTGGATCTTCTCGTGAGCATGCTCCATTGGCTATTAAAGCTTCAAAAATCAGGGCCGTTATTGCAAAAAGTTTTGCAAGAATTTTCTTTAGAAATGCTATTAACATTGGCTTGGTTATTGTTGAAAATGATAAATTGCCTGATGAAACAAAAAAAGGTGATAAGCTGGAGCTTGATTTGGACGGTGGCATTATAAAAAATTTAACAACAGGTAAAGAATATACTTTTGCGCCATACCCGAAAGAAATTCAAGAACTTGTTAAAGCAGGCGGGCTTGTAAACTACACAAAGCAAAAAATGGGAGTTAAGTAATATGTATAAAATAGCTGTACTGGCAGGGGATGGCATAGGACCAGAGATTGTGGCGCAAGCAGTAAATGTTATAAGAGCGACAGGCGAAATTTTTGGTACTAAATTTGAATTTCAAGAAGCACTAATTGGTGGTTGTGCTTATGAAAAATATTCAAAACCGCTGCCCGATCAAACGATTGAAATTGCAAAAAATAGCGATGCTGTTTTGCTAGGTGCAGTTGGTGATTGGAAGTATGATACATTACCACCTCAAGTTCGTCCTGAGCGTGCGCTTTTGGGCATAAGAAAAGAGTTAAATCTTTTTGCAAATTTAAGACCAGTTGTTATTTTTGATGAGCTTATTTCCTCATCTGCTCTAAAGTCTGAGGTTATAAAAGGTACTGATATTGTTATTGTAAGAGAGTTGACGGGTGATGTATATTTTGGTACACCAAAGGGCATCGAAGTTAGGGTGGATGAAAACGGCAATGGCGTACGTTATGGCTATAATAATATGATTTATAGTGAAAATGAAATTGAGCGCATAGCACACGTTGCTTTTAAAACAGCGCAGAGCCGCAATAAAAAACTTTGTTCGGTTGATAAAGCAAATGTACTTGACGTTTCAAGATTGTGGCGTGAGATTGTGATTGATGTTTCAGAGAAATATCCTGATGTAGAATTAATGCACATGTATGTTGATAATGCTGCAATGCAGCTAATTGCAAATCCTCTACAGTTTGACACAATAGTTACCGGAAATATTTTTGGCGATATTCTGTCTGATGAAGCCTCAATGATTTCAGGCTCTTTAGGTTTATTGCCAAGTGCAAGCATGTCTTATGACGGCGAGGTTGCACTTTATGAGCCCATACATGGATCCGCTCCTGATTTAAAGGGATTGAACGTTGCAAATCCAATAGCAACAATACTTTCTGGGGCTATGATGCTGAAGTATAGTTTTAAAAATAATGAAGCTTATGAATTAATTTTTAATGCAGTGAAATCAGTCTTAAAAGATGGTTACAGGACAAAAGATATTTTTAACGATGGTGATAGACTTGTAAGTACAGCGCAAATGGG
>CASEEG010000103.1 GCA_949286885.1 uncultured bacterium | reverse complement strand
TTGCAACATCAGGATTATTGTAATTAAAGTTTTCCAAATAATCCATTGCCTGCGAAGTATTGTCAATTTGTACACCAAGATTTTCATTATGACTTATTACAACTTTTTTATTTAAATTATTTTGGCTAATACCTCCTGTTATACCACCGAATATTCCGCCGGTTATAGCCCCGGTTAAAGCATTTTGGGTAGTTACAGTTAAGAGTTCATCAAAAGAAAAATCTTTATCGTTCTCTGTTGCAACTTCTACGGTATATTCCGCCGCTCCTGTTGCAGCACCCGATATCACACCGGCTTTTGCACCCTGTAAAACTCCAAGTTTAATGCCATTTCCAACTGTTTGTCCTGCAATGGGGGCTTTTATAAATCCGGCAGTTGCCGCAGAGACAATTCCATCCACAGCTCCCGTTGCTCCATCTTTAATAATCTGTTTTACATCCAACTCATCATCCGCAATATTATTTGTTGCTCTGTCAATTGTTTTTAAGCCTGCCTTTGTAAGTCCGCCAATTATAGCACCGGCTATTATTGCTCCCACACCGCCGGTAGTAACCGCAAGTCCTGCAGTTGCAAGTCCGGTTATTGCGTTTGTAACTATATTAACAATATTGTCTTGTTTTTCTCTGTAGCTCTCTACACAGTTAACAGCTTCTTGATAATCAATTTCACCTTTTTCGTATTGTTGAATTTTTTCCTTTACATCATCAGAACTAAGACCAATTCCTGTAAAATTCTTAAATCCGTCCCAAAGTTTCCCTAAAAAGCCCTGCTTGTCACATACTGTTTCAAATTCTTCTTCTAACACTTGAATTTCACTATCATAATGCTCATCAAAAATCGAAGAATCATCAAAACGCTTAGCGGATGATGCTGCAATTTTATCAGTATCAGATGTCAGCAAATATGACTCATCCCTTATATTAACCGTTGTATTAAGGGGCATTATTCTCTCCAAATATTTCCTCTATATCTATAAAGCATTTATAACAGATATAATTGATACATTTTTAAGGAAATATTTACAATGTAAAGAAAATTATTGAAAATTTATACAAAGCTTAAAAACATATTGCAGGTAAAACATAAATGTTTAATATTGTAAATATAATATATAATATTACTTGAATTTTACTCGTATCAAATGTAGAATGTGTACAAAGTGCAGGTTATTAAATATAGAAAGTTAGGTTGACATGAGAGTTAGTGGTGTAACAAACTACAATTACAACACAAAAAAACAAGTTAATTTTGGTATGATTAAAGACCAAAAGGCAAAAGAGATTTTAAAAAAGAGCGAGGATTACTGTTCAGTCCTTGAAGATTCAAAGTTTTTTGTATTCTACACTGAGAATGGACAATTGAGAGCAAAACTAAATGAAGACTTCCTAAGAGAAAGAACATCAGACAGGTTGGTTAGAGGTTTAAAATATGAACAAGACTTAGACTTCGAAAATCCGCTCAATACACTCAGAGATTTCCGCGGATGGGCTATACAATTGTATGAATATCAAGACACAAGCAAGCCTTCAGAATTTCGCTATGCTATAAGAGCCGAAAGATTTAAAAACTCAGAAGTTAGAGATCCTGAAAAGGAAAACTGGGACAGGTGCATGAACGATCTTGCCTTCTAAAATGTAAATTTTCATTAACGTTACAATAAATATTCTTAGTAAATTGGCAATTTTTTAAATTCAGAGTATTTTCGTTTCTTGGCGAACCAGCTAATGCAAAAGATGATATGAAAATACAGTTTTTAAGCCAAAATATTTCAAACTTGAACTTCAAGGGCAAAAACCTTGAAGTTCAAGTTGCTGAAAAAATAAAAAAGTTTGTTAATTGCGGGATGGGAAATCTTGCCGACAACTTAACAAGACAAGTTAAAGCAAAAGCACCAAAAGCAATTGAGATTGTTGATGGAGTTGAACTTCCAGCTCACGTGGGCTTTTTAAAGAACCTGCTTGAAGGCATAAGGGATTTATTTGAACTGCCATTTGATTTAATCAATGATGTAGCCGTTAAATTCCCCGCTTTAAAACTGGATAATTTTGAAATTATAAAAAAACACAGAGCGCATACTCTCAAAGAAGCACAAATCAAAGCACTGCAGGGTATATACGAGGACGGTGCAGAATATATTCAAGCTATTGATTCTGGTATTCTTTCGCAAGTAAGTACGGTTAGTGAAGTATGTAACGATGCCTGTCACCAAACTTGTAAAGAAATAAACAGCAAATTTAATAAACTTTTAAACGATTCCATGGCATCTGACAAAGCGACATATGATACAAAAAAGGAGAGACTCGTCACCAGGCTTGTTTCAGGACTAACTGCTGCCATATTTTTAGGCAATGACTTTTTTAACAGCGCAAAACTAAAAGGTAAAACAGACGAAGAGGCAAGAAAATCACAACTTTTGAAACAAGGACAAGAAGTAAAAGAGAATATATTGGAAGGCTTAATGCAATTCGGCCTTTTATCTTGTTTTTCAAGATTTGTAAACTCAAATCTATGGGCCTCTGCACTGTTGGGCACAGCAATTAGCACAGTCTCCAGAATAATCTCAAGGAAAAGCTCCAAAATGAGATTAACAAGAGTCGATGTACCTGAATATTCACTTAAAGAATTTCAAAAAGCAGCAAAAAGTAAAAAAGAGTACAAAACCCAAAGTGAAACAGATAAAGAAACCAAAAAACCAATACTTTCACTTAGGAATATTGCCCTGTTTTGCGCTGCATCAATTGCAGGAGGATTTTTATTAAGAGGAATAAAACTTCATACGGGTTTTGGCAAAAACATAAGCAAATTTTTCAAGCAATTTAACGATAAGCTTGAGAAAAACTCAACACAATACGTAATTGCAACGATGGATGACATCCAAAATGTAAGTAAATTATTAAAATCTTGCGGTGAAAATAATTTTAGTATGGAAGTAGGCGAACTTATATACAAACTGGACTCTGAAGGTAAAATAATAATTGGAAAAACTCAAAAGACAGTCAAGTTGTTTGGTAAAATTGAAGTTCCCATTTCCGAGTTAAAAAACCTGCCTCTCGCACCTTTTAGGATTATTAAAGAAGTTATTTCTTACCCGTATAAAATAGCTAAAAATCTTGCAGGCGCATTAGGTTTAATAGACAATGGCGGTAAATCTAAAATATTCAGTAAAGAAGATGCCATAAGATATATTAAAGAAGCCGGATTTGAAAATATTTTAGACAACATAAAAATTACGGATCGTATGAAAAAAGCAGACTTAGACAAAATATTAGAGGATCCGTATAATATCAAAAATGTATTTCTAAGATATAAACAATTTAAAGAAAGATACGGCGCAAATACAGATAAATTAAATGAAGAATTTACAAAATACATTAAACAAATGCGCCTTGTATCCTTGAACAACAGGACCGTATCAAAAGTAGACAATTCAAAAATTGCCATAATAGCACAAACCACCGGAACATTGTCAGGCATGTGGTTTAACATGAACGATGAATATAATGCTGCAGTTAAAAACGGTGATAGCAAGCAGGAAGCGCAAATTGCCGCAAGAAAAAGAGGGCTGAATAAATTCGCCAGAATGAGTTCCCAGGTTGCAATCTCGGGCGCACTAAACAGCTTATTTAAGCGCCAATATCAAGGCTCTATGATTGGTGCCGGATTAATTGTAGCACTAAGCACATTCCTGACAGACATTGTTGCTCGTCAGATGACTGCCATGCCAACTAAAAAAATGGACAAAGAGGAACTCGAAAAATACCAAGAAAATCACAAAAAGGGCTTTATGTCTTGGTATTATAAACTAATTGAAAATCTTTCAAAATAGAGTAATTTACTTTTTGAAAAATCAACAAAGAAAACTAAAAACTTGCTAGAACTGGGCCCGGTGGGACTCGAACCCACGACCAAAAGATTAAGAGTCTCCTGCGCTACCAACTGCGCTACGAGCCCAGATAAATTTAGTATAACACAAACAAAATATTAGCAATTTTTTTATTTTTTTGTTTTTAACGAATATACAAAAGCAAGAAGGTTAGCGTGGAAGCATTAAAAAATTATCTTGATTACCGAAAAAATAAGCCGGATTATGACACTTGGAAAAATTCTCAAGAAGAAAAAGAATCCAAAAGGTTGGCCTACGTAAGCAAAAACGGAATCAGTGAGGAAGAAAAACAAGAAAATATAAAACGTGCAAAAGCTGTTTTAAACGCAGTTGACATAATGGATGAATACTCTCAAACACGTGCTGAAGACACTGAAACTGCAATACAACCTGTCATAAGTATGGCAGCACAAGTAATATCAACCGGCTCCATGGCACTTGGCGGGCTTGCTCTTTTAATTAAACCCCTCAGAAACTCTTTAGATAAAATTGCAAATAATAAAAACATTTCAAAAGACACTTTGTATATGGCGATACCGCTTTTAGTTACTGCTTTATCTACAATAATTATGTCATTTGCAACAAGTGCTTGGTCTGCAAGAAAGGGAGTTGAAGCATCCAGAATAGGTCGCCATGAATCAATGAACAAAGAGCTCTCATCAGCAAATCATTTTGCAGTTTTAACCGATGAACAGGAGCAACAGGTTAATGAAAGCGCAAAAACAATTAAAATCAGCGAAAAAGAGGCAAAAAAATCCGTAGCAAATGTAAGCAGCATTGGCTCTTTTGCAAAAGCATTTAAAAATATTTTTGTAAAAGACAAAGATTATGAAAAAAGCAAAGCAGAGTTTGAAAACAAAATTGCAAAAGATAAAGAAAAATTTGATACCGTTCAATTAAGCGAAAAAGAACTTGAAGAAGCTAAAAAAGACCAACAACTTATTTTTAATGTTGTTGAAAAAATAGATATAGCATCTCAAGATTATGCAGAAAACATTGAATTGGCAACAAACGTAATTTCAACTGTTGCGCTTGGCAGTGGCGGGGTTATAGGATTTTTAACAAATAAAATAGTAAAAAATATTAACTTTAAAAATCCATTGACAAAAAAAGTTTTACCAATTGCCATTGGCGCACTTTCAGCAACTGCAATATGCCTAAGCGCATTAAAATTGCAAAAACAAGGGTCAAGAATTGCACGCTTTAAAGTTAAACAAGACTTTTTGAAAAATCCAGAAAAACTTTTTTATGTTGACAACGAAATAGCAAAAAATGAAGACGGTACAAAATTTAGAAAGAAAAAAGAAAAAACAAATATTTTTAAATTTATAATACAAGCTTTTAAGGACAATAAAGAATATCAACAATACTTAAAAGAAAATAATGTTGAAATTAAACAAAAACGTGCAGCGCTTGAAAAAATAAAA
The DNA here is from genome assembly GCA_949286885.1 of uncultured bacterium. Lineage (GTDB taxonomy): Bacteria > Cyanobacteriota > Vampirovibrionia > Gastranaerophilales > Gastranaerophilaceae > Galligastranaerophilus. The sequence goes on along the minus strand of CASEEG010000103.1, from coordinate 8,795 downwards.
CTCACGCCCGAACAAGAAAAACGTGCAAAGCAACTGCAAATGAATATATTTAAAACATTTAACAAGGTTGATGATAAGTCCCAAAAGTACTCAGAAAATACCGAAATGCTTGGCGAAGTAACTATTGGTTTGGCAAGTGCATTAGGTTCGATTTTCCCAATTGTAGCAGCATTTAAATCCTTGAAAAACATCAAGAGTGGATCATCGATATTTAAACCAATATTAAAATGGGGTGCAGTCGGTTTAATTCCCCCAATTTTACTTGATATATTTATAACCAAAGAACAAAAAAATGCATCACGTGTTGCTGACATGCTTGCAATGAAAGAATTAGAAGATATAAGAAATTTTGCAGATTACAGTGAAATCAAACAAAAGCCAAATGAAGCACAAAACGAAAATAATAACACATCTAAATATTTAATGTAGCAACTCTTGAGATTTAAGCTATGATGTATTACAATTGCCTTGTACGCAAGGAGTTACAAGAATATGGCTACAATTTCGGTTGTTATAAATACCCTAAATGCCCAAAGGCTTTTAGATGATGTTTTAGAGAGTGTTAAAGAGGCGGATGAGATTATTGTTTGCGATATGCACTCTGAGGATGAAACAATTGAAATTGCAAAAAGACACAAATGCAAGATTTTTTACCATGAAAGAACAGGTATTGTAGAACTTGCACGCAACTGGGCAATGGAGCAGGCAACTTGCGATTGGATTTTGGTACTTGACGCAGATGAAATTGTTACTCCCGAGTTGTGGCAATATTTAAAAAATTACGCACAGCACCCTAAAAAAAATCGAAACGCTTGCTATATTCCGCGCGAAACATATCTTTTAGGCAAACATGTCCACTCCTGGCGACAATCAGGCATAAAAAGATTCTGGAAAAGAGGAAATTGCTACTATACAAATGAAATACATAAAATGCCCATAACGCGCGAAGGTAAGGATTTTTGGATAAATAAAAATGGAAAATTAAAAGATGTAGCGCTTATTCATTATCATATACCATCACTCAACCACTTTGGCGTAAGGCTGAATAATTACACTGATTTTGAGTTAAAAAGATTTCAAATGAAAAACAAAAAATTCAAACTTTCCAAGCTTATTTTGCGCCCACCTTACGAATTTTTTAAATTATACATTCTAAAGGGCGGCTATAAAGATGGTATCCATGGGTTTATTTTTGCCGTCATTATGGCATATTACAAGTTTTTGCAGTGGGCAAAATTGTACGAGTTTGAATTTGTGCAAAAAAATAGAGATTTAAAATATTAAGAGGTTAAAATGATTTTTGATAATATAGAAAACGCACATTTATATTACAATTTAGGCGATAAAATTAAAAAAGGTTTTGAATTTATTTTAAATAATGACCTAAAATCTATGCCCTGCGGCAGACATGATATTGCAGATGGCATATATGCAAATGTTCAAGAGCTTGAAACAAAATTACCTCATATGGCTAAATTTGAGGCGCATAGGGAATATATTGATATTCAATATGTAATTTCGGGCAATGAAAGAATGGATTTTTCTTTAATCGACAATTTTTTAGAGGATATCCCATACGACAGAGAAAAAGATGTTGAGTTTTTAAAATTAAAAGAAGATGCGCTTTGCCCTAGTGTTATAAATGTTCGTGAGGGTGATTTTGCAGTATTTTTTCCGCAAGATGTGCATGCGCCAATGCTAAGCTGTAATGACGGTTGCGAAAAAATTAAAAAAGTTATTGTAAAAATTAAAGCAGATTAAGTTCGCACATATCTTTGAAATCACAAAATTCACAAGCCTTTTTATTAAAGGTTGGCTCAAAGTTTTGTATTTCAATATTTGAATAAACTTCTTTAATTTTATTTTCAATAATGTCGTTATCTTCATTTGTCATATTGCGTGTATAATTACTGTCGCATTGCTCAACAAATACAAGCTGGGTCTTGCTTACTTTTTTATCAAACTTTTTCTCGACAAGATATTTATAAAACCTTAATTGATTTAAATATCTTTCATAAGCTCCGCCTTCTTTTATTTCGTACTTGCTTTTTGCACTTCCGGTTTTAAAATCTTTAATTAAAAATGTGCCGTCTTCAAGCATTTCAATACGGTCAATTTTTCCGTTAATCGGTATTTGTGTACCTACTTTTGTTTCGATGTTGTATTCTGTGCTATAAATTTTGTTTATAGGTGTTAAAATCAGTTGGTTGTAGAAAATTCTTAGATTTTGTTCGCCTTTTTGTGCTAAATTTTTCCTTGTTGCCCTGTCTGAGAATGGCGTTTTTGCAAACTGTACCTTAAAATCTGCTATAAATTCTTCGATACTCTGGTAAAAGCCTTGAATTTTAGATTTTTTTGAAAAGTTTTCAATGGTTTTGTGCACCACATTGCCATAGTTTAGGGCGTCATTTACCCCGTTTAGCGATCCCAGCCTTAAAACGTAAGAATATAAAAATTGTCTTGGGCAATCAAGGTAAGTATTCATCATACTTGAGCTTAAACTCAGTGTTTCAAACGATGAGCGAATAAAATTTTGAAAATCGTCTCTGTAGTTGTGCTGGTATTTTACTGTTTTAATAAGCTCATTAAGATAGTTCTCTTTTGTATATAAAATTTCTTCTCTTTCAAGGAAATCGCTGCTAATTGAACCTAAAAATTTTGTAAGCCGCTTTTCTTTGCCACCGATTACTTTTGGTACGCTTAAATACAACTTGTGCTTAGCCCTTGTAATTCCTACAAAAAGCAGCTTTATTTTTTCCGAGATTTTTAGTAGTTCTTTTTCCTCATCGCTTAAAACTTTTGACAAAGGTATTTTTGGGTTTACGGATTCCGTTCTTGCTCTCTCCCACTTGTATTCTTCAAGCGTGGGCATAAAAACATAACTGAATTCTCGGCCTTTTGATGAGTGCATGGTTACAAGCTGTATTGCATTTCTATTAATGGGCGACTTTTCCGTTAAAATAGGAGTATTGTTTTCCAGTGCGTCGTCAAGGTAATTTGTAAAATCTTCCAGTGTTGCGCTTTTTTGAGAGTTATAAAAATCGTGCGCTTCTTGTGCAAGCTTTTTTAAGGCTGCAATATTTTCCTCAATATTTACAGGGCAATTTATAAAGTAATTTAGCAATCCTGTTTGGTTTATAACCTCCATTACAAGCTGATAGACGTTAAGCACGCCTTTTGCTTGAGTTAAATATTCAAAATCATTTATAAATTTTTTAATTTTTGCTTCATCTTGCCATTTTTTGTCTTTCATATCGTAAATATCGCTTATAAAGTCGCGATTTTTGTGTAAATATGATTTTGCAAGAATGTCGTTGTAGTCGTTTATATTTATACAAAAAGGCTCTGATAGAAGTAAAGGAAAAATTTTATCGCAATACAAGCCCGGGTTAGTCAGCATTTTAAGGTAAAAGACTGTTAAAATTGATGATTTAATTGAAAAAATACTTTTTCCATCTTTTAGCTCATAGGGTATGTTTTGCCCCTTTAAAAGCTCACAAAATTCCTCAAGCTCACCGTTTGTTTTTGTTAAAATCGCTATTTCGCTCAAAGGAATTGTGTTGTCTTTTGTGATTTCTTTTATTTTATCAACTATTGCACTGTATTCTTGAGTTATATCTTCATAAATGCTTAAAATCGGTTTGGTATTTTTTTCAAACAAATCCGCATTTTTTGCAATTAAGTGTTTGTTAATGTTGTATTTTTTGAATTTTGGGTTATTTTCTAGCCTGTTTGGGTCAATTTTTGCAACTTGTTCACTTAAATCTAAAATTGATTGAGTCGAGCGCATATTTTCTTCAAGACAAATGACCTTTGTATTTGGATATTTTTCTAAAAATTTTTCAATATTATCTACTTGTGCACCTTGAAAACCAAAAATAATTTGGTCATCGTCGCCCACTACAAAAATATTTTTTTCCTCTTTCGCGTCAATTAAGTTGAAAATAAGAGTGTTTTGCGCCTTGTTTGTGTCTTGATACTCATCAACCAAAAAATAATCATAATCGCGAGCCACTTGGTCCAAAAAATTTGCCGAGTCTTTGAATTTATTCAAAACAATGGCAATCATGTCGTTAAAGTCAATAAGGTTGTTTTCCCTCATTTTCTTGTCGTACAGTTCGTAAAAACTATACACCTCTTTTGCTTGATTTATCTTTTTTTCAAGCTCTATAAAAAGGCTCTCGTCTTTTTTTAATATTTTTTTGCCTTCACTCTGAGCCTTTTTAATTTTTTCCCTTACTTCCTCAAGTCCCGCACCCCAGTCAGGGTGATTTTTTAGGTTGTAAAAATACTCCTCTTTTGTTATTAAGTTTTTTTTAATTTCATCAATTCTTGATAAAATTGTGCCCGCATGGAAAAATTTATCACCCGTAGATGTTTTGAAATACTCGGTATCATTTTCATCTATGCATTGGCGCATGAGGTTTCTTTTTGTCGTGTCGTTTATAATTTGCGCGTCAGAATATTCTTCAAAATAATCAATATTATTTTGAATTATTTCATAACAAAAGCTATGATAAGTGTAAACATTGACAAGTGCACCATTTTGCCCCGCTTTATCTAACAGTCTGCGCTTCATCTCGCCCGCTGCTGCATCAGAAAACGTCAAACAAAGGATTTTTTGCGGGTTAACTCCAAGCTCGAGCATATTGTTAATGCGCTCAATTACCGTAAAAGTCTTGCCTGTCCCAGGGCCAGCTAAAACCATCACAGAGCCTTTTGTGGTATCTATACACTCTTGCTGCTTTTTATTTGGTCTGATTATTTTTAACATGTTCCCCCTTAATTAACATTAAAAGGACCTGCCATTCGGCAGGTCCTTTTAATTAGCGGGAGACGAGGCTCGAACTCGCGACATCTTCCTTGGCAAGGAAGCATTCTACCACTGAATTACTCCCGCAAACAACGATAAGAATATGATACATGTTAAAAAAAATATTTCAAGTATTTTTTTAAATTGGAGTATTGTACTTATTTTAAAACACTATGTTTATTTCTGAGATACTTGTTCAGCTCCTGAAACATTGTCATTCGGTTTATCAAACTTGATATTTAAGGCAACTATAGCTGCAGACGAAACAAAAGATATAATTGCACCCAGCCATTTTAATGGTGTGTTTTGTTTTATATTAACGGAATTTGCAGCATTCTTTGCGCCACTAAGTGCTTTTTTAGAAATTCTTGAACCTAACATTGCAATAAATGTGCCAACAAAACTTGCTCCTGCCAAAGCTGAATTTATTCCCATTTTTGTATTCTCGTCAGATTTCTCATAAACATCCCTGGTTTCCGCAATTTTAACAACAGCACGCTTAAAAAAATCATTTACGCCAGTTTTGAATGAAACATCGTTCTTAGTTTGAGAATTAATTCCTTGCACCATTTAACAACTCCTTATCGATATATACAATAATAAATATTGTAAATATTTTTTTATACACTTTATTAGGTATATTTTTACATTTCTTAATTTTTGTTAAATTGGCTTATTTGTAATAGAATATTTAATAATTGGAGCTAAAAAAGGAGAAAACTCTATGCGTGAATGTTCACCCCTACACAAAGAAAGACTAAACTACAAACCAAAACTGGCAGGAGTACTTGCTGATGGTATTAAAAACGTAAAAATTTCTTACGGCAAAAATACTACTGCGGTAAAAGATGCAGATGAAATTCAAAATCTTTTTAAAGATGTATATGGTCAACCGCTTGTAAGCTTTGACAAAACAGGCGGTGCACTTAACTTTGAACAAAAAAATGTCGGAGTTATTTTATCAGGCGGACAAGCCCCTGGCGGACACAATGTTATAGCAGGTCTTTATGACGCACTTAAAGCTGCTAACCCCAATAACGTTTTATACGGATTTTTAGGCGGTCCTTCAGGTATTATTGACAACAAATATGTAAAATTTGATGATGAATTTATTAATAAATACAGAAATACCGGCGGTTTTGACATAATTGGTTCAGGTAGAACAAAACTTGAAACAGAAGAACAATTTGAAAAAACTCTGCAAAATTGCAAAGCACTTAATATTAACGCAATTGTTATAATTGGCGGGGATGACTCAAATACCAATGCTTGCATGCTAGCGCAATGGCTAAAAGCAAAAGGTGCAAATATACAGGTAATAGGTTGTCCCAAAACAATTGACGGCGATTTGAAAAACGATCAAATTGAAATTTCTTTCGGTTTTGATACAGCTACAAAAACATACGCAGAACTTATCGGAAACATTCAAAGAGATGCTAACTCTGCTAAAAAATACTGGCACTTTATTAAACTTATGGGACGCAGCGCAACTCATGTCGGTTTAGAAGTAGCATTACAGGTTCAGCCTAACATTACCCTTATTTCTGAAGAAGTTGAAGCCAAAAAACAATCTCTTGAAAGCATTGTTGACTACATTACAGACATCGTGGTTAAACGCTCACAAATGGGTAAAAACTTCGGCGTAGCTTTAATTCCTGAAGGTCTTATTGAGTTTATCCCTGAAATGAAGACTATGATTTCAAACCTTAACGACCTTCTTGCAGTTCTTGAAAAAGATGAAAATTTTGTAAATGCACAAAATAGCGAAAAATACAAAGTTATAGAATCTAGATTAGACACTCAAAACGCTAAAGTGTTTAATTCTCTACCAGATATGATTAAAGCTCAATTGTTGATGGACAGAGACCCTCATGGTAATGTTCAAGTTTCAAAAATTGAAACCGAAAAACTCTTAATTGAAATGGTTCGTGCAAGGTTAAAAGCGCTTAAGGCTCAAGGAAAATATGACGGAAAATTCTCCGACCAGGCACATTTCTTTGGTTATGAAGGAAGATGCGCAATACCTTCAAACTTTGATGCTGACTATTGCTATTCATTGGGCTATAATGCTTTTGCGCTTATTCAAGCAGGTTTAACAGGTTATTTATCATCTGTTAAAAACTTAACTGCGCCTGCAACAGAATGGAAAGCAGGCGGTGTACCGCTTACAATGATGATGAATATGGAAAAACGTCATGGGGTTATGAAACCTGTTATTCAAAAAGCCCTTGTTGACTTAAATGGTCCAGTATTTAAGACATTTGAGCAAAGAAGAGAAAAATGGGCGCTTAATGATTGTTATGTATTCCCCGGCGCTATTCAATACTTTGGACCTTGTGAAGTATGCGATGTAACAACACTTACTTTACAGTTAGAACAACAAAAAGTGCCTGTGGCACAAAATTAAAATACTACCGGCGCATGTCTAACTCACATGCGCCTTTTTACACATAGAAAAGGAATTAAAATGTTAAAAGCAGGAATTGTAGGACTCCCAAACGTTGGTAAATCAACCTTATTTAACGCACTTACACTGTCAAAAAATGCACAAAGTGCTAATTACCCATTTTGTACAATTGAACCCAATGTGGGAGTGGTAACTGTTCCTGATGAAAGACTCTATAAGCTGCAACCGCTGGTAAAAACAGATACAGTAATACCAACGGCAATAGAATTTGTAGATATTGCAGGGCTTGTAAAAGGCGCAAGTAAAGGCGAAGGACTGGGAAACCAATTTTTGCATAATATTAGAGAAGTTGATGCAATTATTCAAGTTGTAAGATGTTTTGATGATGAAAACACAATCCATGTGAACGGTAAGATTGACCCTATTGATGACATTGAAACAATTAATACCGAGCTTGCGCTTGCTGATATTACAACTCTTGAAAATCGTCTAAAACGTATAGCAAAGCAAGTAAAAGGCGGCGATAAAGAAGCGGTCCTCGAAAATTCAATTATAGAAAGGCTTATGCCCTATCTTGAACAGGGTAAATTTATTAATACAAAAGAGCTGTTTAACGAAGAAGAACAAAAAGCACTGCATCATTTTCATCTGCTTATGACAAAACCAATGATATACTGTGCAAATGTTGCCGAAAGCGACTTGGCAAGCGGCAACGAGTATGTTGAGCGTGTCAAAAAATACGCAAAAGAAAACGGTGCTGATGTTGTAATGATTTGCGCAGGAATTGAATCAGAACTTGTTGAGTTAGGTGAAGAAGAATCTAAAAATTACTTAAAAGAATTAGGTGCAGACTCCTCCGGTATTGAAAAAATGATTAAGTGCGTGTATGACCTTTTGGGACTCAGAACATACATCACAGCAGGAGAAAAAGAAGTCCGTGCATGGACGATTACAAAAGACACAAAAGCTCCGCAGGCAGCAGGTGTTATACACACAGATTTTGAAAAAGGCTTTATTAAAGCAGAAGTTGTTTCTTACGATGATTTTATTTTAGCAGGCTCATGGGCTGCAGCAAGGGAAAAAGGTACAGCACGTTTAGAAGGCAAAGACTATGTTGTACAAGATGGCGACATAATGCTATTTAGGTTTGCAAACTAATTTTGACAAAATAAATGATAAGTGGTAAAACTTCTTGTGTAAGCTTAGGAAGGTTGGTCTATATGAAAGTAGAAAAAATTGCCACAGAGGCATTAAACTTTTCGCATGCAGGATATGAAAAAGATGTGCAAACAAACGACACAAGAGATATCATAAGTGATGATTCCAGAATTGAGAGCAAAATGGATGATACCATGAAATATCTTAATGCGCTTTCAGAGGAACACAAGTGTGATATAACAGTCAAATTAGACTACAATGACAAAACGAAAAAAGGAGAAATAACTGGAGAGATAAAGGATAAGGAAGGCAAAAAACCAACACGCCACGTAAGAGTTCCAATTAATTCGGAAAACGACAACAGCGTAATTAATCACATTAATCAATTTCGAAATAATTGCGCTACAATAATCAGAG
>CASEEG010000102.1 GCA_949286885.1 uncultured bacterium | reverse complement strand
TTGTCTGATGTTTCAATGTAGAATTTAAAATTTGCAACGTTAGGGGCAAATTCCTGTTCTGCTCTTGATGTTACACTAACGTAGCCTCGTTCTTCTTCCGCACTAAATACACAATTTGTGCTTAAAATTGCGCCAAGTACTGCCGCCGCTACTAAAACTTTTTTCATAAATCCTCCTTATTGCTAATGAGTTCTTTAAACTCCTGTTCGCTTAATATTTTAATACCTAAATTTTGCGCTTTTGTCAATTTCGAGCCCGCATTTGCACCTGCTATAACGTAATTTGTATTTTTACTTACGGAATTTGGGGTTTTAGCGCCTAAGGACTTTAAAATTTCTTGAGCTTTGTCACGTGAAAATTCCTCTAACGTGCCCGTTAAGACAAAAGAAAGCCCTTTGAATTTTAAATTTTCCTCTTTTCTGTATGTATTTTCAAGCACTAAACCGAGTTTTAAAACTTCATCCAGAGTTTTTAAATTTTGCTCGTTATGAAAATAATCGTAAATGCTTTTTGCCATTTTCTCGCCAATGCCGTCAATTGCGCTTAAATCTTCTACATTTGCAGTTTTTAGCGCTTCAATATCTTTAAAATTTTGAGCTAAAATATCTGCACTTTCCTTGCCCACAAGCCTTATGCCAAGGGCATTTAAAAACTTTGGCAACTTTGTATTTTTTGAATTATTTATAGCATCAAGTAAATTTTGTGCCGATTTTTCTGCAATTAAATCAAGCTCTAAAAGCTGCTTATAAGTTAATTTATACAAATCAGCATAAGTGTAAACCATTTTGCGCTCAACAAGTTGCGAGATAATACTTTCACCCAAACCGTCAATATCCATGGCATTTTTTGATACAAAATATTCTATTCTTCCCTTTATTTGTGCGCTGCAGCCGTTTTTATTAGGGCAGTATAATGCTACTTCGCCCTCAACCTCTTTTAGTGTGCTGCCACAACAGGGACAGGTTTTTGGAAGTTCAAAAGGTTTTGAATTTACTGTTTTTTCAACCCTTATGACTTTTGGAATAATCTCTGCAGCTTTTTTTACAAGCGCTCTGTCGCCGACTTGCACGTTCAATCGCTTAATTTCATCAAAATTATAAAGACTTGCACGAGAAACAGTACTGCCTGCAAGTAAAACGGGTTTTAAATTTGCAACAGGAGTTACAATACCTGTTCTGCCGACAGAAAATTCAATACTCTCTAAATCCGTCCAAACTTCCTCCGGCGGGAATTTAAAAGCTATTGCCCATTTTGGTACACGAGAGGTAAAACCCAACTCCTCTTGTTTTGCAATCTCGTCAACTTTAATAACAACGCCGTCTGTTGCGTAATTTAAGTTATGACGCACTAAATCCGTCTTTTTGCAAAATTCAATTGCCTCATCAATCCCTTGAACGACGCTCACTTTATTTGTCCTAAAGCCAAGTTTAGAGAGCTTTTCCATAGTTTCACCGTGAGATTTTGGTGCGTCTTTTTTCTCAAAAATACCACCGTAGACAAAAATAGACAAATCTCTACTTGCGGTAATTTTTGGGTCAAGCTGTCGAATGCTGCCTGCTGCGGCATTTCTTGGATTTGCAAATGTTTTTTGACCCATCTGAAGCTGTTTTGCATTCAGTTTTTCAAAAGATTGAACAGGCATATAAACTTCACCGCGAACTTCAACGTTTATCGGTTCAAAAAGCTTTAGCGGTATGGCTTTTATTGTTTTTAGATTGTTTGTTATATCCTCGCCCATAACACCATCCCCACGAGTAAGTCCTTGTGTAAAAATGCCGTTAACGTATGTCAGGCTTACTGCAAGTCCGTCAATTTTATATTCGCAGGCAAGGGGTATTTTTGGCATAAATAGGCTCATTTGCCCCTCCAGCCCTGTTGTGTCTTTTAGAACTCTCTCGTACCATTTTGTAAGTTCTTCGTCATTATTGGCGTTATCTAAGCTATAGAGCCTGTTTTTATGGGCTACTGTGTCAAATTTTTCACTTAT
>CASEEG010000101.1 GCA_949286885.1 uncultured bacterium | reverse complement strand
CCTGATTAAACTTTTCGAACCCTAAAAGCACAGCACCAATCATGCCTGCGTAATTACCCGATGTCGCATGTAGAATTTTTGTTGGCAGTGTTACAATCTCATCATTTACCATTTCTTGCATATACTCTACATCGCAAAAATTACCCATAGAACCCGATAAAACAATGCAATCAGGGTCAAAAATATCTGCAAGCCCTACAAGTCCTGCTATAATGTAATTTTGCCAGATGTTATAAGCTCTAAGCATAGTAGCGTCGCCATTATTAACTCCTTCGATAATATCATAAGTTGTTATATCTTTATTTCCAGTAAGTTCAATTCCTGTAATTCTTAACCCGTTTCCCGATGCGTAAATTTCATAGCAGTCAAAAGCTCCGCAGGAACATTGTCTTTTTTTATCCAAGGACATTTTAAAATGCATTTCACCGGCAACGCCTGATTTACCTTTTAAAAGCTTGCCGTCAATGATTATACCGCCACCGACACCTGTACCCAGTGTAAGAGTAATGTTATTGTCCATACCTTTTGCGCTGCCTATTTTATACTCTGCCCAAGCAGCGCAATTAGCGTCATTTTCAACAAATACAGGTTTATTTGAAAGCGCACTAAAATCAGTTTTAGGATAACCGAAAGGCAAATTGGCAGTTGAACAAATAACTTTTGTATTTTCTTTGTTAACTCCGCCAGCCGTTGAAATTGCGCTAAATTCAACTTCACTTTCATGTTGAGCGATTATTTCTTTTAATTTTTCAATAATTTCCTCGGAACTCTTTGGGGTAGAGTGCTTTTCAATGTCTGAAACAATCTCGCCCGCTTTATTTACGTATGCAGCATAAATTTTTGTACCGCCGATATCAATTCCTAATGCCGTTTTCATTTTAAAATCTCCGTAAATCTTTTTGTTATTAACTGCGGACGGGTAATCGCCGAACCTATTACAACACAAAATGCGCCAAAATCAAATGCCTTTTTAACTTGCTCAGGTGTCCAAATTTTACCCTCTACTATTACAGGTATATCAAAATCCCTGCTCAAAGCCTGACATAGCTCATAATCAGGCTCATTAGGTTTATCTTTAGTTTTACTTGTATAGCCGCTTAGAGTGGTTGAAACAATGTCTACACCAAGCTCTATTGCGTTTTTGGCCTCGTCATAAGTTGCAATATCTGCCATAGCAAGCTTATTTTGCGATTTTATAAAGTTTATAATATCACTTAATTTTTCACCATTTGGACGCTCGCGCATAGTAGCATCAAAAGCTACAATATCCGCTCCTGCCTCAATTATTTCTTTAGCATGTGCAACAGTCGGGGTAATATAGACAACATCTAAAAAATTTTCAGGAATTTTAAATGGCTTTGTAATACCTATTACAGGTAAATTCGGATACATTTTTTTTGCATTTTTTACATCTCTTGCACCTGCAAGCCTTAAGCCGCCTGCGCCACCTGATACAACACTTTGAATCATCGCATTTAGCGCAAGTTCTTGATACAAGGGCTCATCGGGCATAGCCTGTACTGAAACAACAATTTTTCTTTTCAAGTTTTGTAACATATATGAACTACCTTTTAAACAAATTATACACCAAATTGACCATGATTTTTATTTTTGATTTATACTATTATACAGACACACTTAATTTAAAATAAGAGGAACTATGACTAAACACAGTATTGAAAAACAAGAAAACAATCTTGTAAAAATCACCATCACAGTAGATGAAAAAACAGCAAATGACGCTTACAACAAAACTTTAAAAAGAATCGGTTCAAACATTAACATTGCAGGCTTTAGAAAAGGCAAAGCTCCTGTTAATGTTATTGAAAAATATGTCGGTGTTGAAAGAATTAAAATCGAAGCACTTGAAAGTATTTTCCCAATGGAATTTTCAAAAGTTGCTCAAGAAGAAAAACTTGACCTTGCAACTCAACCGCAAATTGAACATTTTGAATTTGAAAAAGGCAAAGACTTAGTAATTGACGTAAAAGCAGAATTAAAGCCTGAAGTAAATCTTGCACCTTATAAAGATGTTGAGGTTGAATATGAAGAATTCAAAGGCGAAGAAGGTGCAATGGATAAGGAACTTGAAGCACTGCAGAGTAGATTTGCAACTTTAGAAAAAGTTGACAGAGCTTCAAATAACACTGACGTTGTAGTTTTTGACTTTGAAGGCAGCGCAAACGGTGAGTTAATCGAACATGGCAGCGCTAAAAACTATACTTTGGATTTAGGTCATTCAAACTTCATCCCGGGCTTTGCAGAAGGTCTTGTGGGACACAGTGCAGGGGAAGAATTCACAATTGATGTTACATTCCCTGAAAATTACCATGAACCAAAGCTAAAAGGCGCACCTGCTCAGTTTAAAATTAATCTTCATGAAGTAAAAGAGCGCAAATTGCCTGAATTAAACGATGAATTGGCTAAAAAAGCAGGCAAATTCGAAACTCTTGATGCTCTTAAAGAAGACATTAAAAAATATCTTGAAGAATCTAAAAACTTTGAAAACGAAAGAAGAAAATCTGACGCAATTTTCAATAAAATTTACGATGAAACAAAAATCGATATTCAAGACAGCATGATAGAGCGTGAAGTTGAAGCAGTAAGAGAAGAAACAAAACAAAACGCACTTCGCCAAGGTCAAGACTGGCAAAAACTTGTTGATGCGGAAGGAAAAGACTCCGTTAATCAAAAATTGCGTGATGAAGCAATTAAAAGAATTAAAAATTCTTTAATAATTGAAAAAATTACGAAAAATGAAAACATTAAAATCGAACAAAGTGATTTATTGGCACAAATTCAAGAAATTGCAAGAATGTACGGTTCAAATGCAACTTCAGTATTTGAAGAAATGAAGAAAAACCCTTCTTCTTTTGCGTTTTTATCACAACAAATTGCAACAAGAAAAGTAAACGAGCTATTGCTCAGCGCTAATAAATTCAATGCAAAATAGTGAAAGGATAAGTATTATATGAGTTTTGTACCTGTAGTAATCGAACAATCATCTCGTGGTGAAAGGTCTTTTGATATTTTTTCAAGACTTTTAAGGGAAAGAATTATCTTCCTTGGAACACCTATTGATGATATGGTCGCAAACCTTGTTGTAGCACAAATGCTATTATTAGACAGTGAAAACCCTGAAAAAGACATTATGCTATACATTAACTCCCCCGGGGGTTCTGTTACCGCAGGTTTTGCAATATATGATACAATGCAACATATAAGATCAGATGTATCAACAATTTGCTTGGGTCAAGCCGCTTCTATGGGTGCATTTTTGCTCTCATCAGGTACAAAAGGCAAACGCCTTGCACTTCCTCACTCAAGAATACTTATCCACCAACCCTTAGGCGGTGCGCAAGGTCAGGCAACAGATATTGAAATTCAAGCTAATGAAATCTTAAGAATTAAAAAATCCTTGAACAATATCCTTGCAAACAACACAGGTCAACCGTTGAAAAAAATCGAAAAAGATACAGACCGTGATTACATTATGACACCCGAAGAAGCGGTTGAATATGGTATGATAGATAGAGTAATCACTCTTGAAAATACCGAAAATAAAGAAAATTAATTTGGAGAAAATTAAATGGCAAAAATTGATGAACCGAATTTAAAATGTTCATTTTGCGGAAAAACGCAAGATCAGGTTAAAAAGCTTATTGCAGGGCCTGATGTGTGCATTTGCGATGAGTGCATTGAATTGTGCAATGAAATTTTAGATGAGGAATTATTCAACCTTAAGGGAGAAGAAAAAGCACAAGAATCAGATCTTCTCTACGAGGGAATACCCAAGCCCCACGAAATTAAAGCTTACCTTGATGAGCACATTGTGGGTCAGGATGATGCCAAAAAAGTCCTTTCTGTAGCTGTTTACAACCACTACAAAAGAATTGCGCACAACATGGAAAATGAAAAATCTGATGTTGAAATCCAAAAAAGCAACATTCTTTTAGTCGGTCCTACAGGTTCAGGTAAAACTTTGCTTGCTCAAACACTTGCAAAACTTTTAAATGTGCCTTTTGCGGTGGCTGACGCTACAACTTTGACTGAAGCAGGTTATGTCGGCGATGACGTTGAAAATATTTTGCTAAGGTTATACCAAAGTGCTGATTATAACGCACAAAAAGCCGAACGTGGCATAATTTATATCGATGAAATTGATAAAATCGCAAGAAAATCTGAAAACCCATCTATTACCCGTGATGTATCAGGTGAAGGCGTGCAACAAGCGCTTTTAAAAATGATTGAAGGCACTGTTGCAAATGTTCCTCCACAAGGTGGCAGAAAACACCCGCACCAAGAATTTATTCAAATTGATACATCAAATATCTTGTTTATTGTTGGCGGTGCTTTTGTCGGCTTAGATAAAATCGTTGAACGACGCGCAGGAGAATCATCAACCGTTGGTTTTGGCTCAAAACCTGTTTCAGCAGCTGAAAAAGAACTTCAAGCAGCAAAAATGCTTAAAAAATTACAACCTGATGATCTGCTAAAATTCGGCTTAATTCCTGAATTTGTCGGCAGAATCCCTGTTTATACAGTCTTAGACCCATTAGATGAAGAAACTCTTAAAATGATTTTAACAAAACCCAAAAATGCTATTGTTAAGAAATATCAATGCTTAATGCAAATGGATGGTGTTGAGTTAAAATTCGACGATGAGGCAATTGACCTAATCGCAAAAGAAGCAATCAAAAGGAAAACAGGCGCAAGAGCACTTCGTTCAATTGTTGAAGAAATCATGCTTGATGTTATGTATGAAGTTCCAACTAACCCTGAAATCAAGACTTTTACAGTTACTGCTGAAATGGTGGGAAAAAAAAAGAACGTGGCGGAGTTAATTCAGCTCCCGACGAAAAATAACATAGAAAAAGTACAGGAAGACATCGCATAAGTGATGTAAATTTCTTGCTTATATCTGAAAATAACGCTAAAATATTGCTAAACCGGTTTGGAGAATAAAATGAAAAAGATTTTTAAATTTTTTGCAGTTATGATTTGCACAATCACAATGGGCATCTCAGGCGCTGTGGCACAAACTTTCAATGATTTGCCAAGCTCACACTGGGCTTATGAAGCTGTTGAGTATTTATACGAAAACGGCGTTGTAGTTGGCTATCCTGATGGCAGCTACAAGGCAGACAACAACGTAATTAGAGCCGAATTTTGCTCTATGGTTGTAAGTGCGCTAAGGTTGCGTGAAAAAAGTATTGATTCAATAAGAAACTTTAAAGACGTTGAAGACTGGTACTGGGCTTATAATGATATTCAACTGGCATCATTTTTTGATTTAGTAGTTGGTACACCTGATGGTTATTTTTACCCTAAAAACACTGTAACACGTGCAGAAGCACTGTCTGTTGTACTTAATTCCCTATCAACAAATGATATGACTCATGAAGAAGCTCTGCAAATTCTTTCAAAATACCCCGATGCAAAAGAAGTTCCTCTATGGGCTTTAGTTAAAACTGCAAAAGCTGTTCAAAACGGCTTAATGTACAATACTCCGGGACATGAACACACACTTGAACCCAATCGCCCTGCAACACGTGGCGAAGTTGCAATGTTCTTATATAATATGATGGCGCAAGTTCAAATTCGCCCCAGCGAAAAACTTGCAGACAAGCAACGCCCAATTATTAAAGATGGCTATGTTGTTGAAAATGCTTACTTTGACGGCGATGAGATTGTAATACCAGCAGGTACTATTTTACCTCTTGGTGTTATGGAATGTATTAACGTACAAAAAGCAAAACCTGGTGATCCTTTTGTAGCACGTGCTTTGGTTAACTTTGTAAACAAAGACAAATTACTTTTGATACCTATTGGTACTCAATTCAGCGGTAAAGTCGTTAAAACCAAAAAACCTCTAAGATTCTTTAAAAACGCTTATATTGCGCTACAAACAGAATCTGTGCTTGATAAAGACGGTCGTGTTGTT
>CASEEG010000100.1 GCA_949286885.1 uncultured bacterium | reverse complement strand
ATCTTTAACAACGCCTTCAAATAAAAAATTTAGACCATTTGCCATAAAAGAGGAGCGGGAAATTAAAATTCTATCTTTGTCAGCACTGAAAAAAATATCTAAATTCGCTTTATTTCTTAATTCTACAATATTTTCTTTATGATTATAATCGAACTTTACAAATATATCCGAAGAATTTGCACCAAAATTGAAACTATTGTGCATATTTTGTTCTGCACTTTTGAAATAAAAGTCAGCAACAAATCTTAAATCATCAAATTTTACTGAAGAAAATTCATTAAGATAAGATATATATGGCGCAGCACTGAAATTTTTAACTGAAATATTAAATTTTGTTTCATCAGAATCTAAAAATTTGTACAATGGTAACCTTATGTTGATTTCAGATTTAACATCAGTTTGGGAACAATTTGCGTAATTTATATCACAAATCCTCAAGACTGAATTAATGTTGGAGCTTAGTTTTTTTCGGTTGCCATTATAGTTTAGAAAAAATTTATCGGAAGTTAAAGAAAGAGTTTTTGCGTTTTTTTCATCTTTGATTCCCACGCTTAAATTGCCGATATCAATAACGGATTTTTTAAGTACAAATTCCGAAGGAAAAATCTTCTTTACACTTATAAAAGGTTCAAAGTTAAACTCACCAGTACGATGTCTGATAGTATTAACAACAACATCTTTAGCATGTAGATCAGACAAAGAAACTCTTTTAAAAATTAATGGCAAAATATGAATTCTAAGGTTAAAGTCAGTAGCGGAAAATAATGGAGATGAAACATGGGGCAAGGAAACTTCTAGCTTATCGGCATGGAAAACTAATGACAGATCTGCTGAAGCTTTCACTTTAGAATTAAGAATTTGAACAGATAAATCGGTATTTTTGGCAACGATTTGCTGAATTCTGTCTTGAGTAAAAAAGAGATTAATCGTAGCACCTAAAATAAAATAAGCGCAACAACATAGGAAAAACAAAACAAGTAAAAATATAAGAATTTTTTTAATTATAATCCGCTCAAAAAATACCATATGACCATTATACTATTTGAAACTGTAAGCACAAAATAACTTCATATTTTTTAATTTCTTTGGCAAAATACAAAAAATAACTTATTATAGTAAATATGAAAAGATTAGTTCTGACATTAGCCTTTATAGCAATATTATTTTCCAGCCTTAACACAATTTTTGCCGATGAAAAAGCAAAACTGGAAAAGGGTACATTTATACTTGTTAATGCAACAAAAATATTATCTACCGAAACGCTACAGGAGGGAGATCTTGTTTATTTTATCTCACCCGCCGATGTTTGGGTTGATGAAACAAAAATTATACCAAAAGACACGATATTTACCGGTTATGTAGAAATGCTCAAAATGCCAATAAAAGGAATTAACGCTGCAATTAAATTCAAAATTACACATATAACCTTACCAAACGGCGAAACAAAAGAATTCAGCGGAAAAATTACAGATGGTAAAAATGATGTAATAGGTGCAGAACAGACACCGCCTGCCTCTTATAACAAAATGACACATTTATATCAATCTCGCTGGCACTGGTCAGGGACTACTCAGTGGGTTCCAAGCGGTGAATATGAATATGGGCAGCATAGGGGTGTAAAGCCCGGTCAAAACTTATTTGTAGAAGTGGAAGATACATACTATGCTTATTGAAAACATTTTAACTTTACTATCAGAAATTATAGTGTATATTTAAATAAGGAGTAAAAGGAGAAAATATGGGGAAGATTTATAGAAATTATATTACTTTGGCACTTTGTGCATCGTTTATAATTGGCTCTAATTGTGTATACAGCGCTTCTAATTATTCATATGAAATAAACAATACAAATAACTACAGCACACTGCAAGGCAAAGTAACGTACGTGCCGGTGGGAACTGTCACAAGTGCAATACTGTCCCAAAATTTGGATTCTAAAACTTGTAGCAAGGGTATGAGTGTATATGCAACATTGAACAAAGATTTTACCTACAATAATATACAGATTGCACCTGCAGGCTCGACACTTAACGGTACAGTCGTAAAATGTAAAAAAGCCGGAATAGGAAATAGAAATGGACAAATTCAAGTAAGATTTACAAGTATAAGAACACCACAGGGCTACAACATACCTGTTAGCGGAATAATCTCCACTACAGATGGTAGCGGCATCTTAAAAGGCGGAGCTACAAAGGATAGCGCCAAAGATTACGGAAAGAACATAGCAATAGGCGCTGCCGGAGGCGCGGTATTAGGAACTGCAATGGGTCCTTTATCAGGCGGTGAAGTAGGCAAAGGCGCAGTATACGGTACAGCGGTAGGCGGAGGACTTGGTTTGCTTAATGCTGCCAGACAGTCGGGAGAAGACGTTCAAATTCCTGCAAATGCAACAATTGACATATATTTTGACCAACCGATAACATTAAGTGCGCCTAGCGGTTATTAAAGAATAGTAAGTCGGCTAATTTAAATAAATGTCATTTATTTAACAATAAATTCAAAGAACATAAAAAGAGAAGTTATGACAAAATTAAGAGACAGATTTTACATTGATGATTCAGACGGATTGACGGAAGGAGACTTTAAAACACTTCCGAATAGCTTTGAGGACGACAGTGACGAATTGTCACTCAAAAACTCTCTGGTAATGTCAGCAATCATTCACCCTATTGCATTTTTTGTGGTATGGGCATTAATTACTTACGCGGTAAGCTTAAATTTTTTCCAAAAACCACCTCTGAAACCGAGGGACATCGAATTTGTTATTACGCAAAATGAGGCAACGCCAATCAATAAAAATACAAAATACCGCTCTGACAGAAATTCAAGAGCGGGTGGAATACATGACCCAAAACGTGTAGTATCATTACCTAGTGCGCCTTCTAAACCTTCACCAAAATCTGTTTCTTCACCCTCGTCAACACCTCAAAAGACAACGCAAACAAAGAAACAGGTTACACGAAAAAACAATACTCCTGCCAAACAGCAGACAACACAAACACCTAAAGCGCCACAAAAACCACAACCGGTCAAAGCGCCTTCACCAACTTTTAAACCAACACTTAAACCTTCTTCTGCACCGCCAAAAACACAAGCGCCTAAGCTTTCTCAAGTGCCAAAAAGCCCGTTCTCTGTGGCTGTACCAAAAAGTACCGCTCCGGTTGGGCCAGCACCAAGTTATGGTTCTAAAACAGGTTCAAGCAGTTCCGGCGCTACGAGCCCTTCAGGAAGTTCAAAAGGCACCGGCATGCCTGCACCACAATTTTCAGCATCAAAAAGCGGCACAAGTTCGGGCGCATCAAGAGGCTCAAGCGGATCTAGAGGTTCCGGATACTCAGGAGGCAATATAGGCAATCCCGGACCTGGAAATCCTTCAGGCCCTCCTGGAATTGATGCTATAAAACAACCTAATTGGGGCCCATATATGCGTGATTTGGAAGCAAGGATTAAAAGAAATTGGAATCCCCCAAAAGGAGATCAGAGCAAGCGCGTAGTGCTCTTATTTAAAATTGGTCGCGACGGAAGACTGCTTTCTATTCGAACTGTAAAAAGTTCAGGTCAACCGCTATCTGACGCAGCAGCCAAAAATGCAGTAGAATTAACTGCACCCTTTAAACCGCTACCACCTGAGTTTAAGGGTAGTAGTATAGATATAGAATTTACGTTTGATTACAACGTACTTGGAGCAAGTTACAGATAAAACAGAAAATGAGGATAAAACTATGGAACTTTTTTTAGAATCAATTAAAATGGATTGGCCGGTACTCACACCCATATTCATTTGTTCAATTCTTACTATCGCAGTAGCAATTAACAGATTTTATTACTACAAAAAAAATGACCGCAACATAGGAGAGTTCATTCAAACTTTACAAAAAGCGTTGGTAAAAAACAATATAGGCGCAGCGCAAAGAGCATCCGTCCAGCTGGGTGGCATAATCAGCGAAATGGTTGACGAGGGTCTCAGAATATATACGGAACAACGTAGCGGATTTTCGCGTGCCTATGATATTTCTGCTAGCTTAGCGACAAGGAAACTTGAGAAGGGTCTTACAATACTTGGAACAGTCGGTGGTGTAGCTCCATTCTTAGGTTTGTTTGGCACAGTTGTTCGTATACTATATACATTTCAAGACTTAGCTGTACAGGGCAATCAGTCCGCAGCAGTAGCGACGGGTATTGCTTCAGCCTTGATTGCTACAGCATTTGGTCTGGGTGTGGCAATTGTTGCAGTTGTACTATATAACTATTTTCAAACAGTTGTTTCGCGTTTTGAAAGCGACTTTAAACTCATTAAGCTTGTATTTTTAAGCTTTATAGACTCTGATGAAGAGGTAAAAGTTGACGAATCAGGCACAATTGCTCTTTAATTTGAGGTAAAAATGGCAATAAAAGTAAGTAGTGACGGAAAAAAACCCGTATTTAATGAAATAAATATAACACCACTAACTGATATTTTTCTCGTCTTGCTAATAATCATGATGGTTATTGCGCCCAGCTTTCAATCTCTAGACAAAAATATCACAATTCCCGAAATTAATTCAGGCATAAGTATTGAAGAAAAAAATGCCACTGTAGCATTGACAAAAGACGGTGAGCTTTTTCTAAACGGAGAAAGAACAAACCATCAAGAACTGGAGGGAGCGCTTGCAGCATTAATTCCCAACATGGAGAAAAAAGAGGTTGTGGTAAAAGCAGATGAGAGAGCCAAAAGTTCTGAAATTATGCAGATAATGCGCTCTGCTCAGAGTGCGGGCTTTGAAAAGCTTGTTGTTGCAGGCGAACCGCTCAGTAAAAAAGAACAAAAAGAACTAAAAAATAAAGAGGAAAGACAATGAAAAGACAAACCTTTAACGAGATAAACATTACTCCCTTGACTGACATTTTTCTTGTCTTACTGATAATAATGATGGTTATAGCACCAATGCTGGATCAGCAAGGTCTAAACTTAGCAATACCTGATTTTGTGGAAAAAACACAAGATACACCTAAAGAAAGTAAAATTCTTACAGTTACAGTAAGTGCTGACAATAAGTATTATATTGACGAAAACGAAATAGCAGAAAGTGATTTATTTAACACAATAAAGGAAAAAGCTGCAACACTCACTGACGGTCTTATGATTCAGGCAGAAGGAGACAGTCAGCACGGATGTGTTGTAAAATTAATGGACAGCGCAAGGAATGCTGGTGTTAAAAGTATATCCCTTATGGAAATATGATATCTTAGGAGAGAATTAACATGATTTTTAAAAAAATCTCCGATAATTCCAAAGTATCAAAGATTCTTGCACTGAGTGTGTCAATAATTTTTGGCATGTCGGTACTGATATATGCCTGCTTTTTGTTTATACTTCCAAAAGCAATAAATCTAAACGGGTTCACACCCAAAATATCTACGGTTATAGAAGAACAAACAGGTTTTAAATTTGATATTATAAACGCTAAAATACAGACCACTTGGAGGCTTGGCGTAAAGGTGTATGCAGATAAAATTTTGCTAAAATACACCGATGGCAGCAACTTTATCGTACTTACAAATCCCTCTGTGGAGATAAATCTTCCAACACTACTGTTTAGACACTTAAATCTGGACAAAATATATGTAAAAAATGCAGAATTAGCTTTTTCTTTTAAAAAAGATAAAACATATACCATAGAACAACACGTAAACATAATTAATAAAAATTTAAAAGAAAATGAAAATCAACAAAGTTCTCAAAAAATTCCGATAGAACTAAAAAACATAAACATAGAAGTCCAAAGTACAAAGATTACTTTAAATGATGAGAATGTATCCAAAACATTTATTTTGAATGCCAACAACTCAAAAATATCACTTTCTTCGCTGAATGGCCCGCTAAAAATTAAATCCTCAGGATACATTGGGGCAATAGAAAACAAAAATAATTTTATCGACTTTGACGTTAATTTATACACAAAACTTCCAAGTATTGAAGAAAACATTAAACAAGACAACATAGCACAAAACTTTAAAATGGACTTTAACCCGCTTACAGGTTTAGACAAGTTCTCATTTCACTCCAAAATAACCGCAGATCTTAAAATAAATGAACTGGGCGAAAAATTTAATGCAAAAGGATACTTTAATATAGATGATATAACCCTAAATTTGAATAGCTATAGCTTACCTAAAAGCTTTATTAAAACTAAATTTGACAAAAATATAATTAACACCCGGTCGAATATATACATATCAAAAGATGAGCTTCTAAAAGCCGACAACTCGATGAGTGTGGGTAAAAAGTCAAAAATAGAATTAAATATAAAAACTGAAAAAATAAATCTTTCAAGTTTAAAAACACTATTAGCTTCAATATTTGAAATGCTTGCTATAAAAAACGATATAAAGTCAGCAATAGCATCTGGTTATTTTAACTGTGATTTTAACTTAAAAAGTGACTTGAAATCCGTAAATTCTGCAGGAAAATTACAGCTGTATAACGGTAACATAAAGTATCCAAAAATAGGTCTTGATATAACAAATACGGTGTCATTGCTGGATTTTAGCAATAATAAAATTTCGATAAAAGACACTCATACATATTTAAACGGCTCAAAACTGGCGATATCAGGAACTATTGACACTAATACCAATACAAATGTAAAAATAACGTCAGATCCGTTAAAAATTACAGATATTATAAAACTTGGAAAACAAATAGGAATAGTCAAAGATAAAGACATAAAAGATTATTCATTCACAGGTGGCATAGTAACAGTTTTACTGGATATAAAAGGAAATTTTAAAAATATAACACCTATTGCCGACATAAAGGTTGAAAATCTGGCTATGAGCGCAAACAATGTGAAAATGCCGGTAAAAATAGATAAGATTAGTATAACCGCACAACCTGACGAAAAAGATAAAAAAAATTTTTTAGCAAAAGTTGAAATACAAAATATTAATGCCGCGCTAAGCAACCCCAAACTCACAATAAATGCACCAAAATGCATGCTAAATGCAGATTTGCAAACAATTGAGCTTGAACCGCTTACTCTTAATGTACAGGGAACTAAAATAGATTTGCTCGGCAATGTCAAAAATTATATGTCAAAACCTGAAATAAACATTAGTACAAAAGGAAACATAGCTGCACAAACAATTTTAGCATTCATCGCCCAACAAAACAAAAAACACATTTCATACGCAGGACAAATACCTTTTAACACGACAATTACAGGTGCACTTGACGACATAAAAATTAAAGGTAATTTTATAACAAATCCAAAAAATTTCATAAGCATCATAGATATTAAAAATATTAGCGGTAAGGAAAACAAACTTAATCTTGATGTAAACGTAAAAAATAACAATCTTATAATAAACTCCTTAGCAGTTAATTCAAACGGGGCTGATATAGCAAAAGTTTCCGGAAAAATTAACTCTATAAATTCAAATAAACCTCAGCTTGCGCCACTTAATATAATCATCCCTCAAAAAATATCCGTAGTTATACCCGCCTTAGGCAAAATTGCTTTTGATGCCGATGCAAACATGGCCTTGAATTCACAAATAACAAAGCCTCAAATTACCGGAATTGCAAATATATATAACTTTAATTACCCGCAGTATAAAGCTGTTGTTTCAAGTGCAACACTTGATTTTAAAAAGAACATAATTGATTTACAAGCTCAAGGGGTTAAAATATCAGATTCTGACTTCAACGCCAATGCCGAAATTTCAAGTGATTTAGGTAAAACTATTATAATTAACTCGCTAAACTTTAATTCAAATTATATTAATGCAGACGAACTGCTGAAACTCACAAGTTCAATGCCTAATACACAAACTACGGCAGGGCCAAATTTGCCAATCAATATCAAAAAGGGAACAGGTAAAATAACCAAATTAAAGTCAGGAACAATCGAAATACAAAACATTTCATTTAACTTTAACTTATACAATAATCTATTTACGCTCTCCAATATAATAGCAACTTTTGCTGATGGGAACATAACAGGGGATGCCACATACAACATTGCAAATACAAAAGTAAGTGTTGATGGCATTGGAAAATCAATTAATGTCAAAAAAGCGGCTTCGTGTTTCGTGGGTGGAAGCTCAATTATCATGAGTGGAGCAGCAAACGGCATTGCAAAATTAAATTATAGAGGCAACACGTATGACCAACAAATTAAGACAATGTCCGGACAAATAATTTTTGATATTGCAAATGGTCAATATGGTGAAGCCGCAAGATTTGAAAGATTTTTACATGCGGGAAATTTATTATCACAAAGTCTGTTAAATTGGAATATTAATCAAACAATTTCCGCTGTTACAAGCAGAAACACTGGTGAATTTAAAAGCATAAGCGGTAAAATTTCACTCGCTAACGGATGGGCAAACATAACAAGTCTGGAATCGTCAGGTCCAAACATGAGCTTGTATATAACAGGAAAATACAATTTACTGACCGAAAACTCAGATATCAAGGTTCTTGGTAGAATTTCTTCCTCGGTAGTAAGCGTGCTTGGCCCGCTTGGTTCTTTTTCACTAAATAAAGTTGTAGATAAACTTCCGGAAACCGGCTTAGCCATATTAAATACAATCAAGACGATAGCACCTACAAACCCACTTTTTGCAGACATAAGCAAAAATGATTTAGACAAAATACCTGAACTGAGCACAATATCCAATAACTCAACATCCAAAGATTTTCAAGTTCTGATAAATGGTCAATTATCCAAAACAACATCAATTAAATCTTTTAAATGGGCGAACACTGAAACTGATAATACGCAATGAACTATGCAGCAGTAATAACTTCACCCAGTGAGTTAATATAATTGTGCTGATTTTCTATAGTATCAGGACTAGCAAGTATAGAGATCGTGGGATTATTTTTAAAAATATGTTTAGCCGCCTTTAAAATATCATTAGTTGTAACACTGTCTATTGCTTTCACATACTCGTCTATTCTTTTTATACCATATGGCAATGTCATATTTACAGAAAGCAGTTCAGTTTGAGAAAAGGGGAGCTCAGTTTGTTTTGCAATACGTTGTTTTAATTGCATTTTTGCGGATTCAAGCTCATCTTCGCTCACAAGTTCATTAAGGAGCCTGTTTACTTGCATATCAAAACCATCCAGGGATTTTTGCAAATTTTCATATTTGATGTCATCTTGAGCCTTGTCATCCGTAGTACTCATAATAAACATTGTCAAAATTCCTGTATCTTCAAAAGATTGAACCTGTGATGAAACCCTGTATGCCAATTTTTGTTTTTCGCGCAATTCTTGAAATAATCTTGAAGCGGGAGAACCACCTAAAATCTCATTTAAAAGTTCGAACTTCACCTCATCCTTAATATTGCCCGACATCTTAAATGAGTATGTTTTGTATATCTGAGCCTGATTGAGCTCTGCGCTATCAACAATAACCTTGGTTGTTTTGTTAGGTTTGTAAATACTGGAAAATTTAGGAGTAAAGTCTTTGTATACAACAGGACTTTTAGAAATGTACGACAAGACAAGAGGCTTTAGTGCTGCATTTGTTTTAAAGGGAGCAGTTATTACATAATTTGAGGATGCCTTATTTAACATATCATTGTAGTGCATTATAACATCATCAAGCGTTAATTTATCCAAACCTGCAAGAATTTCACTTGGAGAACCAAAATAACCAGGGTACAATTGAACAAGCATATTATCAGATCCATCTTTATCAACAGATTCAAAATATGTTTTAATTTTGTTTTTTGCTATTTCAAAATCTGACTGAGAAAAATTAGGGCTAAACATCACTTCGTTCAACAATGCAAGCGTTGCATCCAGATCCTTGGACATACAATCTGCAGTTGCAACTATTTGAAATCCGTTTGAATCAAAATTGTACTCAATACCTCTGCTTGAAGTATCAATCCCAATCTGCTCTTTTGAGCGTGACTTTGAACCCATATTTAACAACTCGGTTAAAACATAAGGTACAGCTAAGTTTTTTGGCATTGCGGAAATTGCACTCAAACGCCAGTTTAAATAACAAACATCAGATTTGATGGAATTATTAAGTGCAACATGGTTATTATTTGGCAAAACAAACTCATCAACATCAGATGTGTCAATTATTCTTGAACCGAAAGAAATTTCATTTGCCGCAAGATGCTTTGATTTAGATAAATATTTACTTTTTTGATAATTGTTAAGAATTTGTTCGTCATTCACACTTGCAGGATGAACAACTGCCATAGAAACCTTGTTAAGATCAACAAAATTTTTGGCCGCATTAACAATATCTTGAGGCGTTAATGAGCTAATAATACTTTGCATAAGAGATATATCTTGAAGGTTACCATCAAGATATCCACTGCCAATAGTCTCGCATATTGATTCAGCACTTTCAAAATTCATTGCAAGTTGTTTTGTTAATGTATTTTTAATAGTCTGCATTTCAATTTCAGAAGGCGGATTTTTTTGCAAATTTAATATTTCATCATAAAATACATCAAGCGCTTTTTGCTCCCCATTCACAGGGGTATTTAGCTGAACAAACAAAACCTGCGGATCATTTTTTTGCAAACCAACCTTTTGCAGACTAAAATAGCTATACGAGTTAATCTGCGCAAGGGCTTTTGTAAGACGAGATGAAGGATTGCCCTCAAGCAAAACATCTAAAGCCTCAAGTACAATAGTATCCTTAATATTGGAGGCAGGCGGCGCGGTAAATCCCATAATTACGTTAGTGGAATTTGTTACCGGAGATTTCAAGTCAAGTCTGACAGAATGCTCTATAGGTGTAAGCTTTTCTTTGGTAACAGAATTTGTACGGACTCTTGCAGGTTGGCTAAATTCTTTAGCAAGTATATCAATTGCCTCTTGGGGGTTGACATCACCAACAACAACAGTATATAGACTGTCCGGTGTATAATGTCTGCTCCAATAATCTACAACATCATTGCGCTCTAAATTGTTAACGGTTTCAATAGAACCAGCTACCAAATTTTCAGATTTTGAATCTATTTGAAAAAGATTTCTCACAACTTCATTTGCTGCCTTTGTGGTTACATCGTCGTTTATCATACTAATTTCGGAAGTAACAGGACCTTTTTCTTTTTCAAGCATTTCGTTATAAAATTTTGGGCGCAAGATCATATCAGCATGCATTTGTGCAGCCTTTTTGAAGTCATCTGCACCCATAATACCTGATGAAATATAATAATCGGTTTGTGCATAATCAGTTGAAGCATTTGTCGAAGCACCCATTTTTGCTACATCTTTAAAAAACTGCCCAGGAGAAAGATTTTCACTGCCGTTAAAAAGATTATGCTCTATAAAATGGCTTATACCGCGAATACGGTCATTTTCATTCATAGAACCCGAATCAACAAACGTCTTTAAAATGGTTGTACCTTCTCTGGGTAAAATTGCTATTCTTTGCCCGCTTTTTAGCATGTAAGTATATATATTTTCACCAAAAGGAGTTTTTAGTACACCCAGATAAGAATAATCACCTGCAATTTTTGGATTAATTAGAGCAGTATTTAATGAGGGGTTTGACACATAAAACGGAGAAACCTGCCAATAATTAAATTGTGTCGAAGAATTGCCATCAGGACGACAAGAATATACGGGCATTCTATAGCTATTGTTATAAAAATTATTTAAATTATAATTGACATTTGTAAGCATATAAAATCCTATGATACTATAAAAAACAATAACGTAAATTATTGACTGAGAATATATACCATTTTAATTTATCGTTACAATTGGTTGTGCAAAAAAATATTGTTTCAAGTATTATATAGATAACAGATGGAGAATTCAATGAAACAACAGAAACGTATTGGCATAGCAAGGGCATTATCATATTACAACTATTTCCCTTATTATTGGGGCTTTTTCAATCATTTAGGTATAGAAATCGTACTGAGTTCACCAACCACCAAAAAAACCCTTTCTGATGGCTCTTTACTTGTTGTAACCGAAACTTGTCTTCCTATAAAAATTTACGTAGGTCACATTGTAGACTTGGTTAATAAAGGTGTTAAGCAAATTTTTGTTCCATCGATACAATCCATAGCACCTAAAATCTATAACTGTTCAAAAATAAGGGGGTTACCTGATTTAATAAGAAATGTAGTAAAGGGAGATTTTGAAATAATTGAGGCCACCTTGGATAAATCAGAAAAAAATCTCGGCTTATACGCATTTTTAAAACAGGCTGTAAAACCTTATGGTATAAAGGATGAAAAGCTTATTAAGGAAGCATCACGCGCAGGCTTTGTAGTACAAAATAACTTTAGAGTTATGATGCAACAGGGCTTAGATTTTGAAGATGCCCTTAAAAATGCTATGCATGGAAGGGTTGTAATCTCGCAAAAACAACAAAATGCTGCAGGGGCGATTCATGTTGCACTTATTGCACATGGCTACAATATTTACGATAAAAAAGCTTGCATGGATATTTTTAAAAAATTAAAAAACATGGGAGTAACCGTCCACACAGCTTATCAACTGACTGACGGTCAATTGCAAAGCGGTATATGTGCTCTTAAAACAACAGAGTATTGGGCTAATCAAATGGAAGTTACTGGATGCGCGGGCCACTACCTAAAAGACAATAAAATTGACGGCATTATTACAGTTAGCGCCTTTGGTTGTGGGCCCGATTCACTAATGATAGAAGACATCAAAAGAAAAACAAAAAATTTCCAAAAACCTCTTTTAAATTTGACCATAGACGAACATACCGGAGAAGCGGGTTTTGTAACAAGGCTGGAGGCTTTCTGCGATATGCTCTTTAGAAATAAGAGAGCAAAGTTTTCGTGCGGAGCATTAAAAGATACATATGAGAATAAGAGCTATGGTGAGATAAATAGCATAATAAGCATCAGTAAATAACTAAGACATCTCATCTTCAATTATGGCTTGTGAAACCAAATCAAACTCGTCATCATCCTCGATTGTTTCAAAAATATATTCGGAATTATCTTGTTTTAGTCGCATTAGAACAATTTCACATTCATCATCATCTAAGTTAGACTCGGCAGGAAGCAACAAAGCATAGTCAACATCGTTAACACTTATTATATCAATAAGCTTTAACTCAACTTCTTCCCCGTTTTCACCAACAGTTTTTATAATTTCAAAGTCATTTTCTTTCATGTTTATCCCTTTTCATTTATATAATCTTGTAAAATAATACACGCGCTCATAACATCAACAAGTCCTTTATCTTTTGTGTATTTTTTTTTCTGTCCTTTTAATATTTCCTCTGCCTCAAAAGAAGTCAGTCTTTCATCATGGTATAAAATTTGATATTTGTCTTCAAGGGGTTTAATAAAATCAATACAATTTTTAGCCTGAAAACCCGATGTGCCATCCATATTATATGGAACACCAATAAGTATAGATGACGCATTATATTCTTCACATATTTTTTCAATTTTCTCAAGAGCCAGTCGGTCACCATCAGGTATATTTTTTCTGTAAACAACACCTACTTTTGAAACAACAATATGCATAGGGTCGCAAACAGCAACACCTATCCTTTTTGTACCGATATCAAGAGCAATTATTCTTCCTTTATTGTCCATCTGTCCTCAATTCGATTAACAAGAAGATTTAAAAAATCTTGGTCAATATTGCCTGCGTTTTTTTTCAAAAAAACATTATCAGAAGAAACATCGCAAACAAATTTTCGGTTTACAAAGTAATTATACACACTCTTTTTAATCAAAACAAGAATAAATTCCCTCAGATATTCTGTAGACAATGTAATGCTATATAGGATATTAGCAGTGTTTTGCATATTAGAATTCGACAGAATATAACACTGAAAATGAATTTGACGTACCAAATTTTCTTTGAAGACAGAATTATTGAGCAAAACCGAAACAACATTCTCTAACATAACTTCTATTGAATCCAAGTCAAGCAGCTTATTATTCTCAATTTCATTTACAACAGATTTTAAATCATTATTTTTACTACAGTCAAAAAACCAATTAGAAAACAAATCAGATGAGAATATTTTATAAATCATACCAATGTTGACATTTGTTTTGGAGCATTTAGAACATAACAAGTCGCAAACGGAAAGCTCCGATGGCACAATGTCGTAAGTAAGTTTGCGCCAACAAATAAATTCATATGGAATGCTGACACAATTATGCCAGCCCAAAGAACTTAAAAAGTCAAAGAGTAATTTACCCTCTTGCAAGGGAAGTTTTGCATGCAAAGAACTTTTGAAAAATCGTAACAGAATTGAATCAAAGTCATTTGTTGTAATTTCATCAAAACCAAAACAGGAAATTGGTCCATAGACAAGATTAAATACTACGAAAAAAGTCTGGACAAAACCATTCTTTTTGGTTCTGGCAAATACGCAAGAAACATTTGAGTTCCCATCGGCGATTGAGTACCAAAAAGCAAGTGGAGAAGAATTATCAAGAAATTTTAAATATAATTCATCAAAATTAATGTTTTTTACTAAACCTGACAAATTAAGCTTGTTAAGTAATTTAGCCGAAAGAGAAGCAAGATTTTCATCCGGGTAATTTGTACTGCACCAGTTAAGAGGAGGCAAGGCAAGAGGAGATTTGGTATCGGCCAGCGCATATAAAATCTTTTCATTTAAATGATTTTCCGGGTAAAAATACACAAAAGGTTCAAGAATATTTGCAAGTTCATCACCAGAATAATCAGAAATAATTGAATCTAGTAAGTTCTCTTGATCCTGTTTGCAGACGGCAAAATAGAAGTCAAAAAAATCAATTTGAACCTCTGGACACATTTTTGCTTCAATTAAAAACTTTTTTGTTTCCGAATCAATAACTTCATCCGGATTTGAAACATGGGAACAGATGAAATCATAATCTATGTTTTTTCCTTGCTCTCTTAGGATATTTATCAAGAACAATTTTTTAGTGTCGTTAACATTTTTTTCATTGAGAAGCTTTAGAATCTGAGTTACAATTACCTTTTCATCACACAAATTAAATAGCACTAAAATTAGAGCGCAATCAATGACATTACCCTGGGAAGAAATTTCTTTTAATAGTAAACTTGCAAGCAATTCTTTGTCGCTAACAACTTTAAGATTCTCTATACAATTATTAATGTCAGGCTCAGAGGGAAATGTCAGTCCCTTAAACATTAAAACTTCTTGGAGAACTAAAGCTCTTATTTGAATTTTTGAAAGTTCACTCATCTTTTGGTGCCCCAGAGCATATCAATTATCCTCTGAGCTTCCGCAGACAAAGCGCCGTCTTGAAGTATTAAATACTGCACTGCAATTAGAGTGCATTCTGAACAAATATTAACCCCTGGACCTTTTACCAATTTTGGTACCATAGTATTTGGCCGACCACAAAAACTGCAATACTCAAGCTCTACCTTTGGAGGCAGTTCGTTTGATTTACTTTGCTTTTTTGATTTTGAACCTATTGAAACTACTTTTTTCTCTTTTTCGCTCATACAAACCCAGATTTATCCTACAAATTTATTTTAAACTTTTTTTTTAATATATACAAGGAATATTAAGAAAGTCTCAATTTTTTAGCCTTTTGCAACCTAATAATTCTGTTCTTAAACTTTTCCTTTTGATCAACAGATAAATAACTGCAATTATCAATATTATCAAAAACTTTGTCAAAATCCTCTGTTTTAACACTTACATTTGAAAGTTGTTCATCCGTATAAAAGTCCGGAAAACCGTCCTCATTAACATTTGCGGAAATGTCAGTCCAATTTTTATAATCAAAAATAATGTCAAACAAATCAATTCCAAGAGGCAAAGAATAAGACAAGAGTTTTTTTAACAATAGCTTTTTATACATAAATAATTCTTGCAGCACAAATGAATTTTCACAAGTTACAAAAATTTTACCCTTCTTTATTGCAAAGGGTCTGGAAGACTTTGCATATTTTTGACCGACAACTTCAGGCCAAAAAGAAAAAATCGTCGAACATCTGAGCGCAGAACGAATTTGCTCAGAATTGATAAAATCACTATTCAGTACGTCAAAAATATTTACAAAATCATTATTCATAGTACTAAAAAAGCGGCACATAATGTGCCGCCAAGAATTTTTAAGATTATTTTGCGCATGCCAAAGCTTGTTCTTTTAACTTGGCAGCAATCGATGTATCTTCCCAGGGTACAACAAAGTCGGTACGTCCAATATGTCCATAAGCGGCTAATCTTTGATAGAATTTACCTCCGTTCTTTGCAGGAAGATTTCTTAAATCAAACTGCTTAATAATTGCAGCCGGTCTTAAGTCAAAATTCTTTTCAACCAGCCTTGCAAGACATTCATCATTAATTTTGCCTGTATCGAAAGTATCTACGAGGACTGAAACAGGACGGCTGACACCAATAGCATAAGCAAGTTCAACTTCACATTTTTCCGCTAAGCCTGCAGCTACGATATTTTTTGCAACCCAGCGTGCAGCATAAGCTGCAGAACGGTCAACTTTTGTCGGGTCTTTTCCTGAAAAAGCACCGCCGCCATGACGAGCATAACCGCCGTAAGTATCTACGATAATCTTTCTACCGGTTAAACCGGCATCACCTTGAGGTCCGCCGATTACAAATCTGCCTGATGGGTTAATTAAATATTTGGTTGTTGAATCAGGTTTAATAGCGTCATTTGCAAATACAGGTTCGATGACATATTTAATCATATCTTCTCGAATTTGAGCCTGAATTTTTTGATTATCAGTAATACCGTTAATTTCAGGATCATGTTGAGTAGAAATAACTATCGTATCAATTCTCGCAGGTTTTCCATCAACATATTCAACAGTAACTTGTGATTTGCCATCAGGTCTTAAATAGTTAACAGTTCTGTTTTTTCTAACTTTGGAAAGCTGAAAAGCTAACCTATGGGCAAGTGAAATGGGC
Organism: uncultured bacterium; assembly: GCA_949286885.1. Taxonomy (GTDB): domain Bacteria; phylum Cyanobacteriota; class Vampirovibrionia; order Gastranaerophilales; family Gastranaerophilaceae; genus Galligastranaerophilus. Next base: position 1,833 of record CASEEG010000100.1, on the reverse strand, counting down.
AACGGCATAAGTTCGGGCGTTTCATTACAAGCATAACCAAACATTATACCCTGATCGCCTGCGCCTATATCAAGTGTTTCATCTTTTGATGTATCAGCATTATCACTTCTAGTTTCAAGTGCTTTGTTGACACCACCTGCAATATCACTTGATTGTTCGTCAATACTTGTTAGAACAGCGCATGTTTTATAATCAAATCCGCCGCCTTCTTCACCGTTGTAACCTATTGATTTAATAGTGTTTCTAACAACAGACGGAATATCAACATAACAGTTAGATGTAATTTCACCACAAACAAGAGCCATACCCGTTGTAACCGTAGTTTCTGCAGCAACTCTTGATTTTGGGTCTTTTGTTAAAAATTCATCTAAAATAGCATCAGAAATTTGGTCGCAAACCTTATCAGGGTGACCTTCTGTGACTGATTCAGATGTGAATAAAAAATTTTTTAAAGCCATTAATACTCACTCCAATTAAATATAACAATACCAGTGTAACTTAAAAAAAATCGTGGTCAAATAATATTTTTATTTTATAATTACTTTATAAAGAGAATTTGAGAGGATTAAAAAACATGGAATTGTCTTACAAAAAGCAAAATTGTACACAAATAAACGAAGAATATATTGGAAAAGAATGTACTCTTGCAGGTTGGGTTTCAACAGTTAGAGATTTAGGCGGCATTATTTTTGTCGAAGTTCGCGACAGAAGCGGTCTTTTTCAAGTAGTTGCAGACCCTCAAGTTAATCCTCAGGTATATGAAAAATTTCAAGAGTTAAGAAGTGAATTTGTTGTTCAGGTAACAGGTAGGGTTTCAAAACGCCCTAATGACACTATAAATGACAAATTAAAAACCGGTACAATTGAAATGTACCCCGATAATATTGAAATTCTGTCAAAAGCCATTGCTCTGCCTTTTGTGCTTGATGACGAGGATGTGTCTGAAGAGGTGAGACTAAAATATCGCTATTTAGACATAAGACGAGAAAAAATGCTCTCAAACCTGACATTAAGACACAAAATTGTCGCCGCAATAAGAAATTATTTAAATGAAAATGATTTTCTGGAAGTGGAAACCCCAAATTTAACAAAAGCAACACCTGAGGGTGCTCGTGATTACCTTGTACCCAGCAGAGTTCATGATGGTAAATTTTACGCACTACCACAATCACCACAAATTTTTAAACAACTTTTAATGGTAGGCGGCATTGAAAAATACTATCAAATAGCACGTTGCTTTAGAGATGAAGACTTGCGTGCAGACAGGCAACCTGAATTTACGCAAGTTGATATAGAAATGAGCTTTGTAAAACAAGATGACGTTATTAAAATGGCAGAAGGCTTAATTGTTGATGCCTTCAAAGCTGCAGGTGTTGAAGTTCAAGCGCCATTTAAAAGACTTACCTGGAAAGAAGCAATGGAAAAATACGGTTCGGATAAACCTGATACCCGCTTTGGTCTAGAACTTTTTGATGTATCTGATATTATGGCAGCATCAACTTTTGAAGCTTTTAAATCAGTTGTAGAAAAAGGTGGTACGGTCAGAGCTATCAAAATCCCCGGTATTGCAGGATATTCAAGGAAAGAAATGGATGATATAAGAAATCTTGCAATTTCATTTGGCGCAAAAGGTCTTGCCTGGGTTACTTATATGGAAGATGGCACTGTAAAATCGCCCGTGTTCAAGTTTTTAACTCAAGAACAAATCGATGAAATACAAAAAAGAGCAGACGCTCAAAAGGGCGATATAGTTTTCTTTGTAGCTGACTCACATAAGGTTGTATTTGATGTGTTGGGCAGATTTAGATTATACTTTGGCGACAGATTAGGTAT
>CASEEG010000099.1 GCA_949286885.1 uncultured bacterium | reverse complement strand
TAAATGTGTATCTTGGTCATAAAATCTTGTTTCCTTAATACTTTCACCAAAAACACAATTGCAAAAAGCAATACAGAAAAACAAAGCAATAAATATCTTTTTCATTTTCATAATATACAATTATTATTTACACTATGTCAACACTTGTTTATTTTTATTTACAAGGTTAAAATGTCGTATTATGCAAAGTAAAAAAGAACAATTAAAGAAATTTGGTATAATAATAAAAAACAGAAGGCAATCTTTAGGCTATACCATGCGCGAACTTTCAGCTATTTCAAATGTTAGCCCTGCTCTTATTGCCAAGCTTGAAAATGCGCAAATGCCTAATTTTCCAAGGCGTTTAACTATTGACCAGCTAAGCTCTGCCCTTAAATTTGAAAATAATGAATTGTTTATTTTAGCTGATATGCTTGATGATTTACCACTTAAACAAAAAGTTCAAAATGACCCTTACGAAGAATTAAGGGAATTGCTTGCTATTAAGATGAATTTAAATCCTAAAAATTTATCCCTTGCGCTTTATTTTATTAAGGGATTGCAAAAGTTGCAGGAGATTGACGAGCTTAAAGGTTGAATTAGTACTCAGAGTTGTTTTTTGTTTCTAGCAGTTCATTGTTATCAATGTAAGTTATCATAAAAGTTTCAACAGCATTTGTCATATTAATTTTATTTTTATTACAAGCTATTTTAAAAAGACTGACAAGTTCTGGGTTTAGTGTCAGCGTAAATTGTTTAGTCTTGTAACTTGTTAAGCGGCGAATTTTTTCAAGTTTTTGCATAAATTTCAATTCCAAGTATAAATATCGCATTAATTTGCAATAAATTCTACTGGGGTAAATACACGTGAGATTACACGTGTAAATTGCTATTAGTTTTCCCAGCTTCAAATGTCAAAAAATACGTGTTAAAATTTTTGTACAAAAGTTAATTTGTAACAATTAAGTTTTGGTAAAAATTTTAAAAACGCCTGAGATGTTTGGAATATGAAAAATCCCGATTTGACAATTGTCTTATCGGGATTTTAAAGTTATTCAACGATTTTTTTGCCTTTTGTTTTTATTTCTTCCTCAAGCATTGAAATAAACTCATCAAGCGGTTTTGTGCCTATTTGACCACGTCCGCGCGCACGTATTGCAACGGTTTTGTCTTCAATCTCTTTATCGCCCACAACAAGGACATAGGGGATTTTTTTCTGTTGCAAGTTTTCTCTTATTTTGTAATTCATACTTTCTGACCTGTCGTCAAGCAGTGCTCTTATTCCAAGTGCTTTTATTTTGTTTGTAATTTCAGCTGCAGCGTCAGCGTGTCTGTCTGCAATAGGAACAATAGCCACTTGATGTGGTGCAAGCCAAGTCGGGAAAGCGCCTGCATAGTGCTCGATTAATATACCATGAAATCTTTCCATAGAGCCAAAAATTACCCTGTGCAACATAACCGGAGTTTTTAGTTGTCCGTCTTTGTCTTGATATTTAATTTCAAACCTTTCGGGCAAGTTAAAATCAAGCTGAATTGTTGCGCACTGCCAGGTTCTTCCAATAGCGTCTTTTACTTTAAAGTCAATTTTTGGACCATAAAATGCGCCGTCGCCTTCGTTAATTTCATATTTCATGCCACGTCTGTCCATTGCCTCTTTTAGCCCTGCTTCTGCTAATTCCCAGTTTTTAAGGTCACCAACATAGCTTTCAGGACGGGTGGATAATTCTACTTCAAATTTCATATTGAAAATGTCCATAGTATCAGCCACAAAGTCAATAATAGCGTTAATTTCATCTACAAGCTGCTCGGGCGTGCAGAAAACGTGTGCATCATCCTGTGTAAAGCCTTGTACACGTGTTAAACCCGAGAGTGCTCCTGATTTTTCTTTTCTGTAAACAGTTCCTAATTCTGCCATTCTAAGAGGTAATGAGCGGTAAGAGTGTCTGTTTGCCTGATAAATAAGGATATGGAACGGGCAATTCATTGGTTTTACAATGTATTGGTCGTCTTCCTCGTTTTCTTTTTGAATAAAGAACATATTTTCCTTGTAGTGGTCAATGTGTCCTGACAATTCCCAGAGTTTAGACTTTGCAATTTGAGGAGTGTTAACTATTACATAGCCTCTTTTTCTATGTTCTTGCCTCCAATAGTTTTCAATTTCTTCTCTTACAACTGCTAAATTTGGGTGCCAAAGTACAAGCCCGCCGCCTATTTCATCTCTTACAGAGAATAAATCAAGCGCTGCACCGAGTTTTCTGTGATCTCGTTTTTTTGCTTCTTCAAGCATAGTTAAATATTCGTTTAATTCTTCTTTTGTAAAAAATGCTGTTGCATAAATTCTTTGCAGCATTTTATTTTTTACATCTCCTCTCCAGTAAGCACCTGCAACAGAGAGGAGTTTAAACGCTCTGATTTTTTTAGTATTTTCAAGGTGAGGGCCTGCACAAAGGTCGTTAAATAAGACATTTCCGTCTTTGTCTTTTGTTAAATACAAAGTCGGGTTGTCGTTTTTGTGTTCTTCTAAAAGCTCGGCTTTATAAATTTCACCTTGAGCTTTAAATTCGTCAATTTGTTTTTGAACATCCGGAATTACATATTTTTCAAAGGTCAAATTCTGCTCTACAAGCTTTCTCATTTCTTTTTCAATGTCTTTTAGGTTTTCTTCATTAAGCGTTGTACCTTCAATATCAAAATCATAATAAAAGCCGTTTTCAATAGCAGGACCTATTGCAAGTTTTGCGTTGGGGAAAAGGTTTTGCACTGCTTGCGCCATAATGTGCGAAGTTGAGTGTCTTAAAATTTGCAATTCTTCGTGTTTTTCCATAACTTCCTCATTTTATTGTATTTATAAAAAAATTTTACCACTAACCGTATTTATTATAAAGAAAAATTTAAAACCCCGATACTTTTTGTATCGGGGCTAAACTCCTTATTCCATCTATTGCTATACACCTTTTTTCATTTGAAAATTCATAACGGCTTTATTATTTGTTGCTATTAATTCCATTGAGCTCCAGAACTCATTAGGTGAAAGAGTTGATTTTGCATCAAGATTAACAGTTACTTTTTCAAAATATATTTCTGCCAATTTTTGGTCTAAATCATTTACTGCCGTCATCATAACTCTATCTTCTTTCTCTTATTCAGTGCTTACATATATATAAAGTATATACAAAGTATGTAATTTCAAGTTGTTTAAATAATGTTACAATACTTTACAAATAATTTTTGTTTGTGCTAAAATCCTTACACAACAATATTTTATTTGGAGAGGACATGAAAAAATACAGAATAGGCGTCGATATCGGCGGAACAAATATTAAAATAGCCCTTGTTGATTTACAAGGTAAAATTGTTTATTCAAATACTACCCCAACCCGTGCGGATATGGGCTATGAGTATTCTATAGCAAATATAAAACAGGCAATCTCTGATTTAATGAAGGAAACAAATTCTGATGAAACAACAATTGAGGCAATCGGTTTCGGTTTCCCCGGCCAAGTAGATTACAAAGAGGGTATTGTTCGTTTGCTTACAAATATGCCAGGCTGGGTTGAAATACCTTTTGCGCAAATTATAGAGGATGAATTTAAAATTCCCGTTCGTCTCGATAATGATGTTCGTGTTGCAACTTTGGGTGAGCTTAAATACGGTGCAGGTAAGGGTTGCGAGAATTTGGTGTGCATAACAATAGGCACAGGTATTGGGTCTGGTCTTGTTATGAACGGTAAACTTGTTCGCGGAGCAAAAAATGCTGCAGGTGAAATAGGTCATATTAAAATGACAATGGGCGAAGGTCCTCTATGTGGCTGCGGAGATTTTGGTTGTTTTGAAGCTTATGCATCGGGTCCTGCTATTGTTGCAATGGCGAGAGATTACATAAGAGGTGGTAAATCATCTAAATTTAAAGAGCTTGCAACAGAAGAGTTAAGCCCTTATATTGTTGCACAGGCTGCACTTCAGGGTGATGTAGTTGCAAAACAAATTTATAGGAAAATGGGTGAAATAATAGGTATTGGTTTAACTTCAGTTATCAATCTTTTAAACCCTGAACGTGTTATAATTGGCGGCGGGGTAGCTGATGCCGGTGATATACTTATTGAACCAATTAAAGAAACAATCCAAAAACGCGCTATGCCAATTCAAGCTGCAAGTGTTGAAATAGTTCATGCACAACTTGGCAATACTGCAGGTGTAATTGGTGCAAGTTTACTTATAGAAAGTTAAAGCAAAGGAAATCTATGCCCTTATATTTTTTCTGGGGTGAGGAAGATTATTTAATTGAAAAAGAGTTAAAGGCACTTAAGAAAAAGGTTCTGGGCGACAAATTTGACGCCCTTAACTTTAGAGTGCTTGATAACCCTGACTTTTTAACCTTTGATGAGACCTTAAGAACTTCACCGATGTTTTTTGGGGATGTTTTATATGTTATTAAGTGTGATAAATATTTTTTGGAGTCAAAGAATAAAATCAGGCTTGATGATAAACAAAATGATATTCTCTGTGAATCGCTTTCGCGCATTGCCGATAGAGTTAACATTGTACTTTTGTGCCTTATTCCAAGAGGTGAGAAGAAAAAGCCCGATAGCAGAAAAAAAATATATAAGACTGTCGCAAAAGTAGCTGATGTTAAAGAGTTCCCATCTTACAAGGTCTATGAAGATTATAAAATTGCGCCTGTTTTGAAAAATCTTGCAAAAGAAAAGGATATATTGATTCCAAATGATGTCATTACCCTTTTAATTCAATATTGCGGGTCGTCAATAAGAAATCTTGATGCACAACTTGAAAAACTGAAATTATACTGTTATCCTCAAAAACAAATAAATGTTGATATGGTTAAAGAAGTTTGTTTTGCTGGTGATGATATTTTTTCTTTGCCTGATTTAATTTTGCAAAAGGATTACACTAAGGCTTTGGAACAAATTTCAAAAATACTCGAAAAATCTCACTGCTTAGAAATCATGGCTTTTTTGCAGACAAGTTTTACAAATCTTCTTAAAATAAAGGTTTTCTCAAAAGACATGTCTGCTTCGGACATTTCCAGAAAAATAAATCAACATGAGTTTGTAGTTAAAAAGAACATTGATAAATTAAAAAATATTAATGCAGACGAGCTTTTAAGAATTAAATTAAATTTAACCGAAGCCGAATATTTGCTTAAAAGTGGGCAAATTGAACCCATGAACGCTTTTTGCAAGATATTTTTAAAGGAGAAGGTATGATAGCGGATACCCTTGTTAAAAAATTTCCTTTTGTTGCAAATTATTTTTCACTACTTTTTTCTTCTAAGGTAAGGAAATTTCCGCAATCCATAGTTTTTGAAGGACTTGATGTATATGCTCAATGTTTTTTTGCACTTGAGCTTGCAAGAGTTCTAAACTGTCTGGAAGATGGCAAAGAGGATTGCCAATGTCTTAACTGTCGTTGGATAAGAGAGGCTAAACATCCTGCGGTCAATTTTGTTTCTCAAATTCATTATAAAACTTCAGACGATGAATCAAAAACCGTTATTTCAGCCATTCAGGCTAAGAACATAGAAAAATCATTAAGAGAAACTTCTGATTATCACAGATTTTTTATATTCTTTGATGCACAAAGTACTCCATTGAGTTCTGTTCAAACCGATTCTTTAAGGAAGTATTCTCCAAATTTATACCAAATATGTCCGAACAATGATTGGTCCATGCGTCACATAAATACGAAGACTTTTAACCCTTTAACACCGAATATCTTGCTTAAATGCATTGAAGAACCCCCAGAAAGGACTACATTTGTATTTTTGACGAAAAATAGGGCTGATCTAATATCTACGATTGTTTCTCGCTCCCAGTGCTTTAAATTACCGGCCAATATGGAAAAAATTGACATCTTTGAAATTTCAAAAATATTTGAAAAATATCCGGATATAACTATTCATGATGCCTTTTTAATCAGCGAGAATCTGCAAATTTATATTAAAGAAAATGAATTAAGCGCGGATTTTGTTTTGGATGTAGTACTTGCCTATTTGATAAAACAATTAAGATTTGCAGATGATGAGGCATATATAATAAAATTGCAAGACGACATCAATAATGTTGCAGAAGCTAAAAAATATTCCTCTGCTTTAGTTTCTGAAAAGAATATTTTTGATACAATGCTTCTAAAATTTGCAAAGAGGTTTTAAATGGAATATGTAGCGTTTTCTTTACCTACCGGAATCGGTGCACAAATAGGCGGTTTTGCTGGTGATATAGGGTATATCGTAAGGGAATTTGCAAAATATTTTAAGGTTGTGGTTAATCCTAACGCAGTTAACGGCGGAATTTTAAGTGCAATTAACTCTAATATGTATTATGTTGAAGGTTATGCATTTGACGAGTTTTTATGTGGGAATTTAGCTTTAAGCTACCCGAGAAATCAAAACAAATTAGGTGTTTTGTTTGATTGTTCCATACCTGAAAATATTTTAAATGTTCACATTAATACAATTAGTGCAATGGAAGTTGTCTTGGGGATGGATATACTGAAACCGGTTATTACAAAAATGCCTGTAGGAATTGAATTTTCAGTTAATAATAATATTTCATCCGGTACTGTATCGAATCCTGCAACTTTATTGGAAGGGGCAAGAAAATTAATTGGCATGGGTGCTCAAGCACTTGCAATTGTCTGTTATTTTGGTGATGATGCGGATAACGAAGATTATTCTAACGGAATTGGCATTGACCCAATTGGTGGCGTAGAGGCTATAATTTCTCACTTTATAACAAAGGAGCTGAAAATTCCCTCTGCACATGCGCCCGCTTTTTTTAATATTGATATTTCTCAAAAGTTAGAAAACCGAAAAGTTGCCTCAGAGTGTATTTCATCAACATATTTGCCCTGTGTATTGCAAGGACTTAACCACGCCCCATCCTTTGTTAAGAATGGCCTTTGTTGTACAGATATTAAGTTTTTGGTGGTTCCTGCAACTGCGCTTGGTTCAAAAGCCGTTCTTGGTGCACTTGAAAATAACATAAGAATTTGTGCTGTGAAAAATCCTTCTAAATTAGATGTAGGATGTGACAAGCTTAAATCTGATGATATACTTTGCTTTGAAAACTATAAAGATTGTCTTGAGTATATAAAAAAGGATTAGCACATGAGAAAGAATATTGATGCTTGGACTATGGCAGAACTGGTTGTTTCAATGCTTGTTCTTGCAATAATTATGATATTGTCAATTCAGGCTGTCAAACCAAAAAAAATCAAGACCGTGCCGTTTGCCTATGCTGCTATAAATAATTTAAACAATGCTGCTCGCTATGTTTTAAGTGATAAAAATGCGACAAACCTATCAGATGCTACTGTAAGTTATCCCGTTGCCGACTCTAATGAATCTTGTGTTCTTATTGCTGAAGCCATGAGTCTTTTGGATGACTATACTTGTGTAAAAACTGCAAATTGCAAACCTGCCCAAGGCGAAGGCGATACAGGAACACCAAATTTTAGAACTGCAAATTTAATTGCATATTCCGGGTTGGAAAAGGATTTTTACTCAACTTTTCGCGGAGCTGCCTCAGAATCTGCCACATGCGCTGAAACATCCGTAGGTATGAAAGATATAATGATTGATGTAGATGGGGATGACGGTGATAATACGATTGGTAAAGATCAATTTCCAATAAAACTTTTACAGACGGGAGAAGTAATACCCGGGACATGCTCTGATATAGTACCTGTCGCAATGCCTGCCGGTTGCGATGGGCAAACTTTTAATAACCCTACATTTTCAAAGCATCCGAATTGTGGTACAGATACAAAAGTGTATATCAATGAAAAAGAACCATTTGCTTATACCGTTTATAAGTCACGTTTAGTTACAGAAGCGGAAATAAATTCTGGAAAATACAAAGAAAACGAGAGAATCTCTGAAGTTCTTATAGTGGATGACAGTGTGAAATCTCAGATAAGTTTTGCTGAAGCAGACTGTATATCCAGATCAAATATTTTAACCAGAGGTCAGTGTGAAAGTTTGGGTTATGAACCTTCGGATGAGTGCACTGCGCAGGATGTTTACTGCTATGTAAAACAGTCTAAGCCTGTTACAACGACTTTATTTGCTTTGCCGTACTAAAAGCATGGAGTAGTTCTAAAATTTTAACAAAAATAAACAGAATTTATTTTTTGAAATTTTGGTCATATTGCTTTTAAATGCTTGTTTCAAGTATATTTTAAGAATAATGAAGAATTATTTATGTTAATTTTGGTGAATTTTTTAAAATCCTCTGATGAATGGATGAAAGCACATTTCTACAAGTGTAAAATGTAAACAAAAAGGGAAAAGTAAAATTATCCGTTGCCTAAAGTAGGAGTTTTGGTTTACTATATAAGTGTAGTTGAGACATTAAAAAACGAACTCGAATTAGAATAGTTGCGGTAAGGTCAAATGACCTTGTGGAGGCAGAATTGTTAGAAAACGGTTACATTCAAATTTATACTGGAGACGGTAAGGGAAAGACAACAGCATCTTTGGGTTTAGCCTTAAGAGCCCTTGGGCATGGTTGGAAGGTTTTAATTATCCAATTTGCAAAAGGTGATCAAGGTACAACTTATGGCGAGATTGCCTCTTCTCATCGTTTCAGCGACAATTTGGAAGTTAAACAATTTGGTCTTGATAGAGTTTGTTATTCACATAATATGAATATTGATGATTATAAAGAAGCAAAAAAAGGCTGGGAATGTGCCAAAGAAGCGATTATGAGCGGAAAATACGGTCTTGTAATTCTTGATGAAATTAATATTTGTATTGATATGGGCATGATAAAAGTTCAAGATGTAAAAAATACGCTTTTAAATAAGCCTAAAAATCTTGAAATTGTTTTGACAGGCAGAAATGCACATCAAGAACTTATTGCAATGGCTCATCTGGTAACTGAAATGCAGCCGGTAAAACACTATTTTGACATAGGTGTAATGGCAAGACGTGGTATTGAATATTAAGAATAGCAAAAACTTGTTGTATTATTTATTTATGATACAATACTAATTGGAAAAGATTTTTAATGGGGAAATGGGGGTTTTGTTAAACTCCCTTTTTTTTATTCTGAAATTAATTTTAGCTTTTCCTCTTTAGATAAATGCTTTATGCGATATTCTTCTTTTTGCGCTTCGCTTCTACTTTCAAATTCTTTTGTGTAGACAATTTTAACAGGTTTATGTGAGCGTGTGTATTTTGCACCTTTGCCGCTTAAATGCTCTTGAAATCTTTTTTGAACATCACGTGCAATACCACAATAAAGAGTGTTATCTTGAGTTTGCAAGATGTAGAGATAATATTTCATCTAAAACCTTTAAAACTTCATCTAAACTTTCTATCCTAACTAAAACCTGACGATATTTTGAGGCATCTCTAACAGATGATATGTAAAAGTTATAAAATTTTCTCATAAATTTTATACCGTTCTTTTCGCCACGCAAGTTAACTTCGCCTATAATGTGCCTTTTTAAAATTTCAATTTTTTCTTCAAGCGTAGCTTCTTTTAAAATTTCACCCGTTTTAAAGTAATGCTCAATATGCCATGCAAGAAAAGGATTGCCCATAAGACCCCTGCCTATGCTTATCCCGTTTGCTCCTGTTATTTCAAGGCATTTTATTGCATCTTGAACGCTTTTAATATCTCCGTTTGCATAGTAGGGCATGTTTATTTCATTTTTTAGCTGTGCTAATTTTTCCCAATCTGCGCTTCCTGAATACATTTGAGAACGGGTGCGGGCATGAACGGTTATAAAATCAACCCCTGCTTCTTCCATTGTTTTTGCAAATTCTACAAAATTAATTTCATCTAAACTCCAGCCCAAGCGGAATTTTGCACTTAGCGGAACGTCAATTACATCTTTTATGGCTTTTACTATGTCTGAGGCAAGTTTTGGATTTCTCATCATAGCAGCCCCGTCTGTTCCTTTTACAACTTTATTTACGGGGCAGCCAAAATTTATATCAATTGAGCTTGCTCTTTCGTTTAAAAATTTAGCCGCACGTGCCATTATATGGGGCTTATGCCCGCTCAGTTGAAAAGAAAGCGGATATTGTGATTTGTCGTATTCTATAATAAGTGTTTTTTGGTTATTAACAAGCGCTTCAGAGGAAATCATCTCTGTTGTTAAAAGAGTTTCTTTTGATTTTTCTCTTACAAGTTCTCTATAAATTGTGTCTGAAATGCCTGCAAGTGGTGCTTGTATTATTTTTATGTTCTTCATTTTTTATTTAAAAATTCTCTGAGCTGAGCAACTCTTTCTTTTGCAAATTTTGTATACTCATCTTGAGTATTTTCCTTTAATTTTAACTCAAGAAATTTGTCGTAATTTGTAACTGCTTCTTGATATTTTTCAAGATTATCAAGCCCTAAGGCGTAGGAATAATAACCAAGGGCAAAGTTTGGATCTGAATTTATTGCAAGTTTAAATTGCTCATTTGCATCTTTTTGATTTTTTTGTTCTTCAAAAATTAATCCCTTATAGTAAAGTGCATAAGTGTTTTTAGGTTCTTGAGCAAGTACTTTATTTAAAAGCGAAAGTGAGGTGTTAAAGTCTTTTTTCTCGTATTGTTCTATTGCTTTTTCAAGATTTTGAGCAAGCTCACCCTCTTGAATTGCAGCGATTGCCTCTTTTGCATTTGTATTTTGCGGATTTATTGCAACTATTTTATTTAAAAGTTCAAGTGCTTTTGTTTGATTTTTTAACTCATTGTATGACATAGCACAAACATAGAGTACGTCTTGATTTTTCGGGTCTTTTTGCAAAACTTTTTCGTAATTTTGAACTGCTGCTTGATAATTTTTCATTTCATAGTAGCAGTTTGCAATGGCAAGGGTAACTTCAGGTGTTTGCTGCGGGATTTTTAAGTAATTTTGCAGTGCCTGCTGGTAATTTCCTGCTTCATAAAGTTTTGTAGCATTTTCATAAACTTGTCCTGCTTGAGATTTTTCAAGTGTGTCTTTTTGTGCTAAAAGTTCTGCACCATAGGGAATTTGTGCTATACCTTGATTTAAAATTGCAAGTGCGCTTGCATAATCATTTTTAAGTGTATAAATTTGCGCAATATTTATATAGTTTTCTTGCTTTTTAGGATTTAGTGCCATTGCTCGTTTGTAGTAATTTATAGCCTCGTCATACCTTTTTTGCTTGTGCATTTCATAAGCGTAAGCATACTGCAAGTCATAATTATTAGGGTTTGAGTTTGCCTCTAACATCATATAGTTGTATTTATCTTCAGGACTGAACTTACTTGTTACAATGTCTGCAATTGCGTTTTTTGCATCATTGTCATCAGGTTTTATTGCAAGAATCGCTTTGTATTGTGCGAGTGCATTTTTATAGTCTTGTTTGCCTTCGTAAGTTGCAGCTTTGTACCTTATAATTTCAAGGTCATTTGGGTTTTTAGCAAGTAATTTGTCGTATTGCGCTATTGCCATTGCGGTCATATTTTGCGCAGTGTATAATGATGCTAAATTTAAAAGAGCTGTTCTGTCGTTAGGTTCAAGAGAAAGGGCTTTTAGATACTGGTTTTTAGCTGAAACTAAATCACCTTTCATTTGAAAAACCGTACCTAAATTAATGTAGGCCTGAACATCATTTTTGTTGTTTGTAATTCTTGTGCGCCAGAGATTTTCAAGAATATCAAGCAATTCAGGGTTTTTCTCTCCGTATTTAAGTGCAAGATTATATTCTTCGGCTGCTGCGTCTTGATTATTAACTTCATCAAGAATTGTTGCATATTTAAAGTGAATTTTTGCATCCTTGGAATCTGCTTTAATGGCTTCCCTGTAGCAGTTCATAGCTTCACCCTTATTATTTAGGGCTTTAAAAATATCCCCTGCTTTTTCATTTGCGCTTTTTGTGTATTGTGCGTTATTTAAAGTTAAAAAATCATAAGCAGCTGCAGGTAATTCTCCTTGAGCTCTTAGAGTATTAGCATTTTGAAATTTTTGAGCAGGTGTTAAATTTGCTTCATATTTTTTTTGTAGCGATAAAAGACTGTTTTGGGTTGAACTTATCATTGAGGTAAGCTGGGGGGAATTTTGCTCGCTTTCCCAATATTTCATATAAAAAAGTGCGCTTTTTAAATCAGTAATTGCTTTTTTCGGGTTTTTTTCTTCATCCAGATAATATTGCGCACGTGCTAGATAGGCACTGCACAGAGATTGCCTTACGGTTGCATCATAAGGTTGAAATCTTAAAACTTTTTTAAATTCTACAATGGCAGATGAATATCTTTTGTTTTTAAGGTAAGAAACGCCATTGTTGAAATACAAATTATATTTTTGTATTTCTTCTTGTGTGGGCTGCTGTGCATAAGTTAAATTTGTAAAAAACATCATCGCCGCAAATGCTGCAACCAGTCCTTTTTTCATATTTTGCAACCTTTCATAAACTTGCCTCTTTGCTTGATTATAATACAATGATAAATTTTTTCATACCCTTGAGTGCTTTTTTTGGTATTATTTATTTATAGAGTACATTTTTGAGGTTATGTTTTGAAAACTGAATTTATTTCTCATAATAAAAACTCGCTTATTGTGTTTTTCTGTGGTTTTTATACTGATGCGAACTGTTTTATAGAGTTTGATAACGGTAAGAATGATATTCTTTTTGTTTACGATTATTCGGATATGAAGAGTAACCCGCTTGAATATTTCGATTTTTTAAATTATACGGAAGTGAGTGTTATTGCTTATTCTTATGGAGTTTGGGCTCTTAATTATGTTTATAATCAAAACTTGCTACCTGAGATAAAGTCCAGTTGTGCTTTGTGTGGGACTTTTTGCCCTGTTGATAATGAATATGGAGTTAACGAAAAGGTTTATGAGCTTATGGCTCGTTCACTAAATTCTGATACCATAGAAAAATTTGAACAGAAAATGGCTCTTGGTGCTTCTTCACCGCTGAATATAAAACGTGCAAACAGAAAGATTGAAAATCTTGCTGATGAACTTTTGAATATAAGAACTGTTTCAAAAAATACTTGGTTTAAGAAAAATTTTGATTTTGACAAAGTTGTACTAAGTAAAAAAGATAGAATTTTTCCTTATTCTTCGCAGGCAAATTTTTGGGCAACCCATAAAAATAAGCTGGAGCTTGAGTGTGGTCATTTTCCGTTTTTTGAATTTAGAGATTTTGATGAAATTCTTGCAGGTTAGCTATGGATAAGGCACTTGATTTTTCAAAAGCTGCAAATTCTTACAGGGATAATGCGATTGTGCAAAAACAAATGGCAAAGAGCTTATGTTTGTTGTGCGAAAAATATTTTGGGAAAAAATATTCTAAAATATTTGAAATTGGCTGTGGCACTGGACTTTTGAGCGAAAATATAGTTAAAAATTTTATATTTGATGAACTTATTTTAAACGATATTACCGATAATTTCACAGGTTACAATTACTCTTTTTTAAAGGGTGATGTGGCAAAAATCCAGCTGCCAAAAAATTGTAATTTAATAATTTCAAATGCGTGTTTTCAATGGATTTCTGACATTGAGAACTTTTTATTAAATATAAAAAGTTCTCTTGCAAATGATGGCGTACTTGCTTTTTCAAGTTTTGGCAAAGACAATTGCATGCAGTTTAAAAGCATTGTAGATACAGGGCTTTTTTATGTTGATTATTTAAAAATTTTGCCTGAGTGTGGATATGAAATTGTTGAATATGAAAGGGAAATTCAAACTATTTATTTTTCCTCCCCAATTGAGGTTTTAAGACACATTAAATCAACAGGTGCGATGGTTAGTGATAATCATAAGTGGAACAAAGAGCGCCTTAAAACCTTTGAAGCTAAGTATAGAGAGCTTTTTGGGGATAATAACGGGGTTGCACTTACTTACAATCCGATTTATGTACTTGCAAAAGTTAAATAACGTAACTAACGAGCATTTCCCTGCAAGCCTTGGTGGAGTGTATTTTTGATAATGCACGCTTTTCAATTTGCCTTATGCACTCTTTTGTAACACCGTAAATGTTGCCTATTTCCTCTAGTGTTTTTCTTGCGCTTTCATTTAGTCCAAATCGCATTGTAAGGACTTCTTTTTCCCTTGTTTTAAGACACTCCAGTGCGCAATTAATGTCATGTTTTAGCTGTTCATCAAGAACATATTTTTCAACATTTTGTTTCTCGTCTTCTATTATTTCGCCAAGACTCATTTCGCGCGTGCCTTTTGAGTCTTTCAAAACTTCAAAACCGGTTTCAATAGATAATGCTTTGTTAAATGCGTTTAAAAATAAGTCAATTTTTTCTTCACTGTATCCGATTTTTTCTGCTACTTGAGAGCCTTTTACGCTACAGCCATATTTTTGTTCTAAGCTAGTTTTTGCCTTTTTGTATCTTGATAAAGTTTCTTGAATGTAGACAGGAATTTTCATTGAATAAGATTGCTCTGAAATTGCCTTAAACATTGCTTGTTTAATCCACCAGGTGGCATAAGTGGAAAATTTATAGCCTAATTTCCAGTTAAATTTATCTACTGCTGCAATTAGTCCCATATTTCCTTCTTGAATCAAATCACACAAGCTTAGTGTTGTCGTGTGGATTGATTTTTTTGCCACGTTAAAAACAAGCCTTAAGTTAGATTGAATTAATTTTTTCTTTGCTTCAATGTCTCCTTCTGCTACTTTGCGTGCAAGCTCTTTTTCTTCTTGTGTGCTTAAAATAGGGTATTTAGAGATTTTCCTTACATATTGTGCAAGATTTTCATCAAAATTTGAAATTTGTGCAAAGTTAAAATAATTTTTGTTGTTAAGCGAATTTTTCATAAAAGACATCTCCTAAAATATATTTCTAACCATAATTTTTGACAATAAAATGTTTGGCGTTTTGCACGCCACGCCGAGCCTTTTTTGGCTTAATTTTTGCGAATAAAATTTAATAAGATACAACAGGAATTTTTTTGCGAATTATTTATGTTTCGCTAAAAAGTGTTACCGTATGAGAAAAACAACAACTGATATACAACGTATATATTTAATATATCACTCGATATAAAAAATAACAAGTCTATTGTTAAGAAAAATTAAGATGAATTTAAAAAATAATTCTATTCTTAATATTTCTTAATATTAAAACAAAACAGAAAACTCTCGCTAATAGTACTAATTTTTACATATTGTTAAGTTTTGTAAACAAAAAACGAAAATGCGCAATTTTTTAAAAGTGAAATACTTTATATATATGTAAGCGATAAACAAGATATAACAAAACATAAAAGATATACTTTCTAACCAACACACACTAACCTTCACTTCACACACGAGGAATTACTAAACAAGTATTCCGAGAGGCTTTTGAAAATCAAAAGCCTTTTTCTTTATGTAAAAATATTTTTGTGTTAATATCCTTTTGTAAAGGTTAAGGGGATATTTTATGCCAAATATTATAGAAGGTAATTTATACGCATCATCATCTGATAAGTTTTGTATTATTGTTTCAAGGTTTAATGAATTTATAAGCTCAAAGCTTTTATCTGGCGCACTTGATTCTTTTTTGCGTCTTGGTGTAAATGAAAATAATATTGATGTTCTTTGGGTTCCCGGTGCTTTTGAAATTCCTTTGATGGCAAAAAAAGCGGCTCAAACAAAAAAATATTGTGCAATTGTTACTCTTGGTGCTGTTATTAAGGGTTCAACCAGTCATTATGACTATGTTTGCGCTGAAGTTTCAAAAGGTGTTGCTTCTGTTTCTTTATCAGAGGGTCTGCCTGTTATTTTCGGAATACTGACAACAGATAATATTGAACAAGCAATTGAGCGTGCTGGTACAAAATCAGGCAATAAAGGCTCTGATGCTGCAAAATCTGCAATTGAAATGGTTAATTTAATATCTAATTTAAAATAAAAATCAATCTTTAGATTGAGGTATATTTTAAATCCACAGGTTGATGATACTCTCCCGAAAAAAAGTTAATGTTTAACTATACATTAATATTAATTAGGGAGAGTATTTGAGTATTATGCAATGGACATATGTGTTCAATTTTAAAAGATTATTTTTGGCATTGACAGCTTTCTTGTTATTGTGTTTATCTTCTGCTGCGCAGGAAAGTTTGATAACTTCTGTTACGATTTCAAAGCCAAAAGATTTAAACGGTGCTTACCAGTTGACGGTGAAGGCAGATAAGCCTGTTGAGTACAAAGAAAAGGCGCAAAATGCTGATAGCGTGTATTTTGATTTAAAAAATGCCTTGACTGTTGATAATCTTGATACTATATATGACAATGTGTCAGGAGTTGATGCTCTTATTGTTCAGCAACTAGAAAACAGCAAAGTAAGAATTTACGTCAATGGTATTAATACTAGTAATACAAGACTTGTGTTTGAGACAAAACAAGCTACAGGTTCAAATGCAAAAAATGAAATTATTATTAATCGCCCTATAAGAGAATACAGGCCAACAAACGACATTAATGAGATAGCAGGTGAGAATATAGATTGGGATGATAACTCTTTTAATCCTGAGCACCTTTTCTCTTCGTTTTTTGGTTTATTTGGTGAAAAAACAGATTTGACACTGGTTGTCTGCATAGTCCTTTTGGCTGCTTGTGCAATTATTTCCAAAAAGGTATTTGCAAAGGTAAAACTCCAGGAAGAACCCTTAATTGGCTTAAGTTCTGCTTATAAAAATGACAGAAGTGAAATAAGAGAAGGTGCGCTTAACGCTGTATATAAACAGGTCGGAGTTCCCAATAATTCTCATGTAGCTCCAAAAAATCAGTCTTTAAAATATGCTGATATTCCAAATTTGAAGCAAAGGCAAAATTACAGGGTGCCTGCAAATCCTATACGACAAAATTATGCTCTTAATGCATATCAAAACTCGCAGAAAAACCCTTATGTTTCAAGAGGCCTACAAAACAAAACAGTTCAGCAAGTTTCTTATCAGAAACGAATTCAAAAACCTTCAAGCGAGTTTGCAACTAAAGTTCAAAGGCAAGACCAACAACAAAAAAAAGGTGCTAACATAGAAAATATAAAATTCCTGGAGTCTGTAACAAAGATATATGAACAAAGCGGAAGAGTTGACCTTGCTCAAGGCCTTAGAGAAGGCATCAACAGAAGAAAATCTGCAGTTTGATTTAATTGCAAAATAATACTCAACCAATAGCCTCAATGTTTGCGAGGCATTTTTTTAAAAGTTATCTGTTGTCATTAAGGCAGCTTTAATATATAATAAAAGGATAGTATTACGGTATCGAAATGGAAACAAAGGTCTTTAGTAAAAATGATATATTGCAGAAGCTTGCGCAAGACGGGTTTTTTGTAGACTATCTTACTCTAGGCTCTTTTCTTCAGAAATATAAAATCGAGGCAATTTTTGAAGATGAAAATGGGAATGAGTTTTTTGACAAAAGCGCATATGATGTTTTGGTCTCAAATGTTTTAAAAAAACCATTCACTACTGATAATCAAGAGTCGCAAAATAGTCTCGGGGATGCCGGATACAAACCTGATTTTGCACAAAATTCTGGTCCTTCACTGCAAAATTTTAATACCCCGACTGGACAACCTGTTTTGGTATCGAATTCAAATCAAACTTTTACCGGTGAAGATTCAAAAGGTTTGGAGGTTGACAAAAAAGCCTCTCTTGAAAATATTAAATGGTATCGTTGGGACGATGTTTCTGCTGATTTTGCAAATGATAAACCAACAGATGATGTCCGCATAATAGACTCTGGAAGTGAAAACACTAACAAAGAGTCAAGTTCTGATTCTCAACATGATATACAGCTTCAGTTTGCAAAGACTTCAGATGAGACTGTTTTTGAGCATGAAAATGTTCAAACCCAAGAGAATTATTGGAGTAGTTCACAAAATCCTAACCAAGATACTTCTGATTTTGTGCAGAAAGATTTTAACAATGAAATTGAACACAATATTGCCACAGAATTATCATCTACAGATGAAAATGAGGATGACTTTGATGATATAGGTCTTCTGTCGGATTCCATACAGGCACAAGAAAAATTCCAGAAGTATATTGTTAATGAGCTTGCAAAGAAAAATATCGATGTTACTCCGCCAAAACAGGAAAATGCATTTAAATTCGATATTTCCGAGAAGACTTTGAACATGATTGCAAGAGCAATTGCAAAAAAGATTGCCAAACAAGTTTCTGCCGTACTCTCAAACGAAGACAGAAATAGTACTAAGCTTATTCAGGCCGAAAAGAAGTCTCAAATTTTGGAACAAAAAATAACAACCTTAGAAGAGCAGAACAGAAAACTAAAATTACTGCTTGCAGAGTCAAATAAAAACTTAAATTCATATAAGCCAACTTTTTTTGGTTTTTACAGATTTGTTAGGAAAAAGGCCAAGAAGTAGCTGAAAGTATGAATATTTTGATAATGCTAGTTTTAATAAGTCTTTTGGTTCTTGTCCATGAATTGGGTCATTACCTTGCTGCACGCGCTTTTGGTATTCAAGTTTCACATTTTGGTATTGGCTTGCCTATTGGGCCTGTTTTATACGAAACAAAATGTGGTGAAACAAAAATTACCATACATGCTTTTCTTTTGGGAGGTTATGTGTCTTTCCCTGATGACGACGAGGATAATGAGGATATAAAAAGCTTACCGCTTGATTCCCCCAAACGTTTCAAGAACAAAAAACCTTGGCAGAAAGCGATTGTTGTTTCTGCAGGTGTTTTTGCAAATGTGGTTTTTGCTTTATTTCTCGTGATGTTTTGCGCTGCATATTATCACAAATTGCCCAGCAGTAAATATGATGTTTATATAAAAGATTTTGCTCCCGAAGTCAGCTCTAATGTTGCCCAGTCGGGTTTAAAGCCTAACGATAAAATTATAAAAGTTAACGGATCTGAGATAGTCAATTCTTATCAGTTTATTTTTCTTGTTCAAAAGAGTAAATTTTTTGATGGATTTGTATCAAAAACCACAGTTGAGAGAAAATTAAATGAATTAAAGAGTTTAAACCCAGAAATTGGGGAGATGGTAATGGCAGGACAAGAAATATACCTTCCTATGATGACCCCTGAGAACCAAGTAAAAGTAAGTGACAACGTTTTATTGGGAATAGAAAAATATGTCACTGATGAGATTGAACTTTCAAAAGAGCAGAAAAATTTGTCACTCTTACTGGCTGGAAAAAGCAAGTTTAGTGCTGATAAAGACTATAGTATCTCAGATATAGCCTATGCTCTTTCTGACAGTTATAAGCCGCTGTCTGTAACAGTTTTAAGAGACGGTAAAGAATATACTTTTGAAAATCTTAGAACTTCAAAGGACGGTTTGTTGGGAGTTAAATTAGAAGTAAGCGAGATTTTTGTTCCTGTTAAATCACCTCTTGATGTGCTGACCCATTCTTGGGATTATATTGTTGTTAATACAAAACTTATGCTATTGGGTCTGTGGCAACTGGTTAGCGGTAAAGTTCCTCTCAGTGATATGCATGGGATTGTTGCAATCACAAAAGTTGGAGGCGATATTATTGAAAACTCGGGTATGCTTAAAGGCCTATTGTTAAGTGCTATTATAAGCATAGATCTTGCTATAATTAATTTACTTCCTATTCCGGCACTTGATGGCGGACATCTTATGTTTTTAGCGTTAGAAAAAATATGTGGCAGAGAGTTGGATGAGAAAATAGTAGAAGGTATTTCAAGAGTATTTTTTATGCTTTTGATATTGCTCATGATTTTTGTTGTTTTTAACGACATTTTTGCTCTGGTTACAAAACAGCTTTAGTTTACTTGACGAGCGATATTGCACATGTTATATTTAAGCATAATGTTATCCTTAAAGCTTGAAGGAGGTGAAAATATGCCTGAAGTCAGAGTACGCGAGAATGAAAGTATCGAGAGCGCGCTTAAGAGATTTAAGAAAAAAATCCAAAAAGCCGGCATTTTATCTGAAATTAAACGCAGAGAAAGGTATGAAAAGCCTTCTGTTAAAAGAAAGCGCAAATCTGAGGCTGCTCGTAAAAGACGCGTTTAAGTTAGTTTAGGTTTAAAGGGGATATAATCCCCTTTTTTAAAAAGGGGTGAAAGATGGCAAAAGACTGTAGTTTTGACATAGTTTCAGAATTTGACAGGCAGGAACTCGTTAATGCTGTTGACCAGGTAAAGCGGGAATTGAATTCAAGATTTGATTTAAAAGGTTCAAATTCAGATATAGTTTTGGATTCAGATAGGTCAATTACAATAACCACATGTGATGATTTAAAATTAAGAAATATTCTTGATATCTTGCAAACTAAAATGATAAAAAGAAATTTGAGCATTAAAATATTAGATCCTCAAACTCCTGAGCCTGCTCTTGGTGGCAATATCAGACAGGTTTTCAATCTTAAAAAGGGTTTAACTCAAGAGCTTGCTAAAAAGATTAGTGCAACAATTAAGGATTCAAAACTAAAAGTTCAGGCTTCAATTCAGGGCGAACAAGTGCGAGTTAGCGGTAAAAGCAAAGACGATTTGCAGGACATAATTAAACTTTTGAAGGATAAAGAAGATAGTTTTAATGTACCACTGCAGTTTGTGAATTATAGATAAAATGAGATTAAATTTAGATAAAATAGCTGTGATTTATAACCCTGAAATCGAGGGGACAGTTTTTGTTGCAAAAAATATAAAGCAGAAATTTGACGGTGCCGCCAATTTGTATAACATTGACAATATGCCTGATGATCCGGATTTTGTTGTAGTTGTCGGTGGTGACGGTACGCTTTTGAAGTGTGCACGAAAGTACAGTGCATTAGATATACCCTTATTTGGTTTTAACATGGGAAGACTTGGTTTTTTGGCTCAGGCTATGCCTGATGAAGTTGACCTTGTTGTCAATAAAATCAAATCAGGTGACTTTAGGATTGAAAAACGTATTATGCTAAAGTGCCCGACTACAAATGCGATTGCCTTAAATGATATGGTAATAAGAGGAGCAACTTTCTCTCGCACATCAACATTAAATTTGTACATAAACGGGATAAAACTGTGCTCTTACTTAGCGGATGGTTTGATTATTTCAACTCCGACGGGTTCAACAGCATATGCTCTCTCTGCTGGTGGTCCTATAATTTCACCTGAAATTGAGTGCTTTGTTGTTGTCCCTATTTGTCCTCACACTCTTAACGCGAGACCAATTGTTATACCTGCTAATGAGTATATTAAAGTCACTACGCTTGATGCACCCAAAGATTTTCAAATTACTGCTGATGGTCAAGATGCCAGGATTATAAAAAATGAAATTTGTGTCGAGAAGAATGATAAATATGCAAGACTTTTGCTCTTAAATAAAAATGGGAACCATTTTTATGACGTACTAAGAGAGAAATTGCACTGGGGTATGGCGCCAAATAAATAATGATAAAATCTGTATTAATTAAAAATTTTATATTAATTGATGAACTGTTTTTGGAATTTGAAAACGGCTTTAATGTTTTAACGGGTGAGACAGGAGCAGGTAAAAGCATTGTTTTAAAAGCTATTGACACTGCTTTAGGTGCTCGTGTTTCAAAGGACGTTATTTTTGACAAATCTAAACCGGCATTGGTTGAGTTGACCTTTGTTCACTCGGAAAAAGATTTAAAAAACCTTGCTAAGTTTGATTTCTGTGAAGAAACTGTTATATCAAGAGAAATAATGCAAAATTCTCAAAAATGTCGTATTAACGGTGCGCTTGTAAATCTGGAAACTCTTAAAGATTTGAGAGAATATCTTGTGGATATTCATTCTCAAAATCAGAGTTATACCTATGTGTCGCCAAAATATCATATAGAGCTTCTTGACGCATATTGTCTTGCTGTCAATAATAATTTTTCAATAAATTACGATGTCTACAAACAAACATATTCACAATTGTGCGAAGTTTCGAAAAAACTCTCCAAATTAAAAGAAAGTAATTCAAAGAATGCCTCAGAAATTGATTTTCTGAAATTTCAATTAAACGAAATTAACTCTGCCGAAATACATGAAAATGAAGAACAAGAGCTTAGCAACGAACTTGAAATTTTATCCAATATACAGACTCTAAAAGAAACTACATATGGTATATATTACTCTCTTGGTGGTGACGATGGCGTTAATGACGCACTTGGCAAAATGAATGCATCACTCTGCAGTGCTGCTTGTTGTGATAAAAAGCTAGAAGAAGTACAAAATGCCTTTGCAGAAGCTCGCGAAAATTTGAAATTTTGCTCTGATTATTTGCGTGATTACTCTCAAAACCTTGAAGATAATCCGCAAAGATTAAATGAAATTAATGAGAGACTTTCACTGATTCTCAAGTTAAAAAGAAAGTATGGAGATGTTTTAGAAGCAAGGGACAAGTTTGCAAAACAGCTGAGTGAGATTGAAGGCGGGTTTACTTCGATTGAAGAATTGCAAAAAAAAGAAACAGAGTTATCAAAAAAGGTTGCTGAAGTTTCAAAAGAGCTTTCAGTTATTAGAAATGACTGTGCTAAAGAGCTTTCTAAGCTTATCGTTGCAGAATTGAGAAAGTTAGAACTTTCTAAAGCTGAGTTTGAAATTCAAGTTAGAGAAAAACCTTTCGATGTAAAGGGGATTGACGATGTTGAATTTTTAATATCAACAAACGTGTCTTCACCTCTTTCCCCTCTTGCAAAAGTGGCCTCCGGGGGTGAGATTTCCCGTGTGATGCTTGCGATTAAAACTGTTTTTGCCCATGTAGATGTTGTTTCGACGGTAATATTTGATGAAATAGACACAGGTATTTCAGGTAAAGCCTCAAATGCAGTTGCAGAGGCTATTTCAAGTCTATCAAAAAACATTCAGGTTTTTGCGATTACTCACCAACCAATTATAGCTGCCCGTGCAGATGCTCATTTTCTTGTAACAAAAAGCCAAGACGGTGTTACCAGAGTCTGTGTTAAGAAATTGTTGACACAAGATGAAAGATCATTGGCGATCGCCTCTCTTACTTCAGGTGAAATTAATAATATTTCCGTTTCTTTTGCAAAAGAATTATTAAAATATTAATTAAAGTTTTGTTAATTACTTGACAAATATAATTGTATATTTTTCGGTTTTTTGGTAAGATTTTGATGGTTGTTTTATTGCCGAAATAAGCGGGGGATATTGATATGAAAATTGGCTTTAATCTGAGAGAAGGCTTAGTTAAGAGTTCTTATGGTATTAATTTGTCTAAAAATGTTTCTGTGGGGTTGCATCCTCGTAATTTAGAATATCTACCGGATACATTTATTAAATCTGCTCCTGTATTCTGTGGTAATGATAAAAACGATGCTTTAAGACCGGAAGTTATAAAAAACGGTGTTGATGGAATAAAATCTTGTTTAATGATTTATTTATTCACATGTACAGGTGCTCGCGGACACAAAATGCCTACACATGAAGATTTTGATTATTGTATGGATATATTCTTCCCGCTTTGTTGTGCTGCTTCATCAAGCTACGCAACCGAAAATTCCGATGTTTTATACCCTACTGAAGATGAGTTCGTTGAAATATTGCAAAACTTATGGAGCGATAGCGATGGAATGTTGGGTGCCAGCGAAGACTATTACGATAGCCCCAATTTTACTAGATTAGATCCATTGAGCAGAAGATCCGTTATGTATAGATTTATACAAGACGATATGGCACGTGCTATGAATATGTATTCTAAGAATAAATATGGCACTCCAGTAAAAAATCATGATGATGTAAGGGAATTGGCCGTAAAAATATATAATGACGATTCAATACAAACAATTAGCCCGCTTGTATCAAAGGTAACTCTGGAATGTAGAAAAAAAGGCAGAATAAGCAGTTACCAACAAAAGTTGATGTCAAATAGAACCCCTGCGGCAATACTTCAAAATCTATTGAGTAACAAAGATTTATATTTTTCTTCTCCTATGAGTATTAGGGAAAGATATGAAGATAGTATAAAAGTTGATAATGAAAGATATCCAAACAGCTCTCCATACTGGGCAAACACTCCTGATGATAATAGAACTGATGCGGAAAAAGCAATTGACCAAATGATAGGCATGCCCTGGTAGTTAATTAAAAATTGCATTGATAAATTCTTTTTTATCAAAATTTTTAAGATCTTCACTCTTTTCACCAATTCCAATGAGTTTTGCGGGGAGAGTGAATTCTTTTGCTATTGCAAATATTATTCCGCCTTTTGCTGAACCGTCAAGTTTTGTAATTGCTACTGATGTTAAATTTAACGCTTCCTTAAAAACTTTAGCTTGAGAAAGCCCATTTTGACCAAGATTTGCATCAAGAACCAAAATACATTCACTAAGAGAACTTGGTGCATTTTTATCTATTACATTTTTAATCTTTTTTAACTCTTCTATGAGATTGAATTTATTTTGCAGTCTTCCTGCAGTGTCTACAATTATGATGTCATAATTTTCATTTTTTGCAATCTCTATTGCCTCGTAGACCACGCTTGCACTGTCGGCTTTGTCGCGTCTTACTATTTCAACCCCGGCACGTTTTGCCCATATTTCAAGCTGTTCTTCAGCTGCTGCTCGAAATGTATCACCCGCTGCAAGCAATACTTTTTTGCCGGAATCTTTAAATTTTTTTGCAAGTTTGCCGATTAGTGTTGTTTTTCCTGCTCCGTTGACTCCCGCTACAAAGTATATATTTAGTTGGTTTTCATTATATATAAGTTCGCTCGAGCCTGCTGAATCCAAAATGGCTTCAAACTCTTGTTTTAGAAAACTCTTAAGTTCTGATGACTTTAACTTTTTTGATTTGATTTTTTCTACCAATTCAACGCTTAAATCAACACCTAAATCGGCTTTAATTAACATTGTTTCAATGTCGTCAAGAGTAAATTCGTCAATTTCACCACTTCCCCTTGTGACGTCCAAAACGTTATCTATAAGAGTTTTTGAAGTTTTTGAAAGCGCATTTTTAAGTGCTTCAAATCCGTCTGAAATACTTTTCTTTTCACTATCTTTTTTTCCAAAAAAATTAAACATATCTTTCAACCACTTTTGCGAGAATTCCGTTTATAAAAGATGGAGAGTCATCTGTTGAATATTTTTTTGCAAGTTCAAGTGCTTCGTCAATTACAACCTTATGTGGTGCGTCTTTCATAAATACTAATTCTACGATTGAAATCCTTAAAATATCTTTGTCAATCTTAAACAATCTGTCAATATCCCAGCCAAATGCGAGTTCTTTAATAATATTGTCGATATCTTGTTTTTTTTCTTTGAATGTGGTTGCAATTTTATTAATATAATCTTTCACATCTGCTTTTTGAGAAAGTGTACTTAACTCGGCTATTTCAAGTGCATTTATTGCCTTGTCACAAACAGAGAGAATTGCTTTAATTCTTCCTGACATATCACTTGTGAGTGGAATTTGAACAGGTATATTATTTGCATCAATTGGTCTTTTTAAATTATCAGGATGATTATTTTCATATTCATCTATATACTGTGCAATTTCGTTTAAGCCGCTTGTTGCAAGATTTAATTCTTCCTGTGATGAACTTATCAGTGTTCTTACGGATTTTAAAACAATTTTCTCAAAATCACAGTCCTGGTATTTGTCTAAGTTTTTTTCAAGTTGCGAAAATAGTATTAGTGCCAACTCTCTTGAAGCTCGTCTTGCTTGCATAGTTATTCCCTTTTCTATTATTGTTTATGTTAATTATAGTTGAAAAATTTTTTATTTACAGATTTTTTTAATATTTTCAAGATAATTTTTTGCACATTTGTAATATTCAAGTTCTTGAGCAAGTTTTATTGCATTTTCTGAAATTTTTTCCAACTCATCTTTTTTTAGTGCTAAAATTTTTTGTAATAGTTTTTTTATGCTTAAATAATTGGGTTCGATAATAAAACCATTTTTTCCATTTTTTATATATCCGTCCATACCGCTATTTTTGGAACATATTACAATACAACCTTTAGCCAGAGCTTCCAGATAGCTCAGACCAAAAGTCTCTTTTTGTGATGGTAATATGAAAATTTGTGTTTTATCTAATGCCTCGAGAATTTCTTTTCTTGGTTTTTGGCCCATAAATTCTACATTCAATCCTTTGGCAAGTTTTTTTAATTTTTTTTCTTCTTTTCCGACGCCGTAGATTTTAAGGGGTATATCTTTAAAATCTCCAACAGATTTAATAAGTATATCTATGTTTTTTCTTTTTATAAGCGAGGAGACACATATAAGTTCAAATTTTTTTTCATCAAATGATTTTGTGGAAACTTCCTCTTCTTTAATGCCTGATGGCGCCAAAAAAACATTTTCAAATTTGAGCTTGTCTCTAATCCAATATGAACGTGCACCAATTATGTCTGCATTTTTATATGCATTTTCTAAAGCTTTTGCAAAATATATTTTATAGTTTTCAAGTACTTTAATATCGCTGGAATGTGCTATAGCCGCATGGGGTTTTTTATATTTCTTTTTAATTTTTGCAGCGCAGAGTGTTCCTGAAGGCATATGGGAAATTATTACATCAAAATCACCTGGTACTTTTGGGTTTAAGTAAAAAGGCAGTATGAAATTTTGGTTGTATATTTCTATGCCATTATGAATGTAATTCCCTTGTTTTAGTGGCTTTCTGCCTCTTAAAAGAGAATTTAAAATTAAATCTGCTCTTAAAACAAAAACTTTATGTCCTAAATCTTTTAATGCAATCGCGAAATTTTCAACCGCCAAGGGTATGCCTCTGTGGTTTTCTTTGAGTGGATATAAGTCTGTAACTATAAGTATTTTCATCTACAAGTATTGAAAATCGCAAATTTTCAAGAATTTTTCTTTTAATAAATTTAAAAGTGCAATTCTGTTGTTTTTAATCTTTTCATCTTTATCCATAACTAAAACTTTATCAAAAAAGTTGTCAATCGGTACTATAAGTTCTTCAAGATTTTTTATGTAGCTATACATGTCCTCTTCATCTGTGTTTTGAGAAATTACTGCACTGTAGAGAGCTTTTTCTTCGTCTAAAACAAAAAGACTGCTATCCACTTTTTGTGCGATTTTATCTTTTGTTATTCTTAGAACACGATTTGCACTTTCTGCAAGTTTCCTAAAAGTCTCTTTTTGAGATTCTCTTTTTAAGAGTTTTGCCTTAATTGGAAAGTCTGTGAGATTTTCAAGCGGATTACCCGTAAAACTTGCTTTTATAATATTTTGTGAGAATTCTTTTTCGTACATAACCATAAGTCTGTTTAAAATAAAGTCATAAACATCTTGTTTTGTTTCGGCTTCAAGAGAGATGCTAAATTCCTTTGATAATATCTCAAGAGAATTATCTATGAGGGTTTTCAAATTTAATTTCAAATTATTATTTATAATAATTCTTAAAATGCCTATTGCTGCACGTCTTGCGCCAAGAGGGTCATTAGAACCCGTAGGGCGCTTTTTCTTCATTTTTCCCTGTGTTGAGATAAAAAGTGCACATATAGTATCTACTTTGTCGGCGATTGATATTACCTGTCCTTCGATTCCCGTAGGTGTTTTGCTGTATGCACTAAGAGGAAAATAGTGTTCTTTTACTGCAAGGGCGATATTTTCCTTTTCACCTGATTTAAGTGCGTAGTTTTCGCCTATAAAACCCTGTAATTCAGTAAATTCAAACACAAGCTGAGTGCTTAAATCTGCCTTGCAAAGCATTGCTGCACGTAATACATCCTCGTTTTTAATTTTTAGTTGTTCACAAATATTTTTACTTAGAACAATAATTCTGTGCGTTTTGTCAAAAAGCGTTCCCAAACCTTTTTGGAATGTCATACCCTTCAAGTTTTCTACTTTGCTTTCGAGTGTTGTTTTTGTATCCTCTTTGTAGAAAAATATCCCATCTTCAAGTCTGGCACTCACCACTCTTTGGTTTCCGGCTTTTATGTTGTTCATAGATTCTTCATCGCTGCCTACAAAATTTGCCATTGTAATAAAATGGTTGGAGAGTTTTCCATCCTCTTGCCACAAAGGAAAATATCTTTGGTGTTTTGACATTACAGTTGTTGTTACAATATCAGGTATTTCCAAATATTTCTTGTCAAATTCGCACAGTACAGGCACCGGGTATTCTGTTATATAGGTGACTTCTTCAAGTAGATCATTAAGATTTTTAAAATCAATAAATGCACCTATTTTATCTGCACATTGCGATGCACTTCTGACAATTAGGTCTTTCCTTTCTTCAACATTAACTATAACATTTGCATTTTTTAATTCTTCTGCATATGAACGGGCATTTGATATTTTTATATTTTTGTTGAGAGAAAACCTATGTCCAATAGTTGTATTTGTAGAAGTTTTGTCTAAAATTTTAAGTGGCAGTACTTCATCATTGTATAATGCGACAACATTTTCAATAGGTCGAGAAAATTTTTGCTCGTGATTGCCCCAACGCATAAAATGTGGTCCTTGCAGATTAAATACAATGTCTTCAGTGTTTTCTTTTAATACGTCTTTTGTGCTTTTTCCTTTGACTTCAATTTTTGCCCAGATGTAATTATCTTTCTGATATAAACTATTTTCATCTACACCGTTTTTCTTTGCAAACCCTAAGGCCGCCTGTGTATATTCGTTATTATTGTCAATTGCGATATTTAAAATCGGTCCTCTGACTTCTTTTATAATGTCTTTCTGTTTATCTGTAAGATCAAAAACCATAACGGCAAGACGTCTTGGGGTTGCCTGTACGTCAAGTTTTTTGTATTCAATGCCATATTCGTCAAACAACCTCTTATAAGCCATCCTAAGTTGCTCTTGGGCGCTGGGAATAAACTTATACGGTAGTTCTTGAACCAATATTTCTAATAAAAAATCACTCATAAGATAATTCTATTACAAAAGAAAAGCTAAAAGCAAGGTTTAAGAAATATTAAGATTTGTATATGTAACTTATAATTGTTGAAATAATATTGATTATGTGTCATTTTATTGTTGAGAGGGAATATCTTAATGTCGCAATTGAGTGATGTAGTACTAAAAATAAATGACGAACAGGCAAATTACGCAAGAAAAATAAGTGCCAGAATGACACAACCTTTGTTGCGCAGAAAAGGACTTATAGATATTCTTGGAGTAATGTGTGCAATAGACTTTTTTAAGAGTCATGGGTTTAAGGTTAACAGTGCGAGAAGTTTACATAAAATTGCAGAGATTTTTGAAGAATTTAAAATAAGCGATATTTATATAAACAACTATAGGGTTGATATAATTTCAAGATTTCGTGATAACAAAATCAGAGTTCCTTCTATACACAAAGAATATGGCTGTCCTCCTGACTATTATGTTGTTGTTGATTTGAGTGAAAGACTCAAAGAGGCAAAAATATTGGGCTATTTTAAAGCTTCCGATATTGCTTTTATGAGCTCAAGCGGCGATTTTACAGAGATAGATGAAATATATCTGAAAAGCATCAGAGCGCTTTGTCTTGAGTTAAAAAAACCAGCATATCCAAAACAAATTATTGGTAAGCATTCCGATTGTGTTGCTTTGTTTTTGAGGTTTA
The DNA here is from genome assembly GCA_949286885.1 of uncultured bacterium. Taxonomy (GTDB): domain Bacteria; phylum Cyanobacteriota; class Vampirovibrionia; order Gastranaerophilales; family Gastranaerophilaceae; genus Galligastranaerophilus. Next base: position 7,972 of record CASEEG010000099.1, on the reverse strand, counting down.
TTGATAACGAACTAGCCCAGGGCAATAAAAAATTTTTAATCCAGCACTTGGCTACTTGCCCTGCTTGTGCCAAAAAATTAGCAGATGTGATTGATTTCAACAGAACTGTAAAATCTGTTGCTGATATTACCGATGTTGTTAATCAAAGTGTTGCATTACAGGCGGAAGATGAAATACTTGCTTCTTTTAAACGTACTTCCGGACTTGCCAATAAAAAGAAGACCGTTCCAATAAGTCCTGTAAGCAAGGCTGATATGTCAACAAATAATGAAAATGAAGCTTATCAGGAAATAATAGATGACATTTTTGATAGCATGGAGGAAATTGCTCCTTCAAAAGTATTTGCAATAATGAGCGGCAAAAAAAAGAAGATTATTATAATTGCACTGTTGGTTGTTATTTTCTTAGTTTTTTCGATTACTTTGGCAATTAAAAGTTCAAGTTCTAACATTTCTTCGATATCTGATATAGACAGTGAGTATGGGCAAGATTCCTCCTATTTAATCCAGCAGAGAAATGAATTTGCTTCATCTCACAATTTACCCCAAGAAGTGTACGGCCTTAATGATTCTGCAGATTACTCAAGCGCTAGTCAAACCACGGGCGAGCCACTTGTTGCAACAATAAATAAAATTTCGTGGGAAGTTCCGGAAAATATAGCAAATAAGACAAATTATGCAAGATTCCTTCAGCTTGTCGGAAAAAATGTTAAGCTTAATTTGCAGAACGATTTATTGCTCTCAAATGATTTTGCTAAAAATAGCGTAATAAAACTTAGTATAAGAATAGCTAGCAGTGGTGAGGTTATTGATATAAAAATTCTTCAAAGTTCCGGTTCTGTCCAAATTGACAATATAATAAAGAAAAGTGTGTCTGAAACTTTAATGTATATGAAACCACCTTCACATGGTTTTATTTCCAGACCACTTGAAGTAACACTGGTAATTAGCCTCTGAACATGCTATGTTTCATAACTTCTTCTTTTAACTTAGGGTATTGTTCAATGTCGTTGTTTTTTACAAATTCAAGTGCGCATTCACGTGCCTTTTCCAGTATTTCTACGTCGTTTACTATGTCTGCAAGTCCAAAATCCGCTATGCCACTTTGTCTTGTTCCCAAGAATTCACCCGGGCCCCTAAGTTCAAGGTCTTTTTGCGCAATTATAAAACCGTTGTTTGTTTGTGTCATTATTTTTAATCTGTTTCGAACCTGTTTTGAAGCTGATGTGCTTACAAGAACACAATAAGACTGCTTGTCGTTACGTCCTACTCGTCCTCTTAGTTGATGGAGCTGTGATAAACCAAATCTTTCCGCATTTTCAATAATCATTACGGTGGCATTTGGCACATCAACTCCCACTTCAACAACGGTTGTTGATACAAGAATGTCATATTTTTTTTCTTTGAACTCTAGCATTACCTGTTCTTTTTCTTCAGCTTTAAGTTTGCCATGTAAAAGACCAATCTTGTAATTTTTAAACTCTTTTTCTTGCAGCTTTTGCGCTTCCTGTGTAGCATTTCTTGCACTGATTGCTTCGCTTTCATCTATTAGCGGATAGACTATGTAAGCTTGATGTCCCTTTGCAATTTGTTCCTTAATTAACTCATAGGCTTCTTTACGTCCTTGTGCTCCTACAAGTGTTGTTATTATCGGCAATCTTCCTTTTGGAAGTTCATCTATTGTTGTGATATCTAAATCACCGTGCATCGTAAGTGCAAGGGTTCTTGGAATAGGTGTAGCCGTCATTGTCAACATTTGAGGAAATTTTCCTTTTGTGAGTAATTTTGAGCGTTGTTTTACTCCAAACCTGTGTTGTTCATCAATTACAACGGCTCCAAGATTATAAAATTCAACCCCTTCTTGAATAAGGGCATGTGTACCTATAGCTATATGCATTTGACCGTTTTTTAGCGATGTCAGCATTTCATTCCTAATTTTTGTTCCGTGTTTGCCTAAAAATAATCCCACACTTAAATTAAGCGGTGTTAACCACTGTGTAAAATTTTTATAGTGTTGTGTTGCAAGAATTTCTGTCGGTGCCATAATTGCTCCCTGGTATCCGTTTTCTATGGCACATAATAACATTATGCAAGCTACAACAGTCTTTCCGCTGCCAACATCACCTTGAAGCAGTCTTTGCATAGGCTCCTTTGAATTTAGGTCATTTGTAATTTCTTCCACGGCATTTTTTTGTGCATCGGTAAGTTCAAAAGGCAAGTTTTTAATAAAGTTTCTGACTAAGCCGTCACGCTTAATTTTTAATTGTATTGATGTGTTTTTTTTATTTGCCTCGCGCATTAATGCAAGGTTTAGTTGTAGTGTAAAAAGTTCTTCAAACACTATTGTATACCTTGCTCTGTCTGCTTCCTCTCTTGTCATTGGTAAATGAATTTTTTTTATGGCTTCGCTTCTTTCCATAAGACCAAATTTATCCTTGATATCCTGGGGAAGCGGATCTTGTATTTTTGTGCAATATTTTTCAATTGCACTTTTGATGGCATTAACAAGTGTTTTTGAATTTAAATTTTCTGTAAGCGGGTATACCGGAACAATTTTGCCACTACTTATAAGTTGGTCATCTTCATAACAAAAATCACAAGTCATAACTTGAATTTCCGGCTTATCTATTGTTATTTTATTTGTATACGGATCCTTTTTTACCGTACCAAAAACTATCACGCTTGAGTTTTGAGGGTACTGTGCTTTATATCTTTCAAGCATTTTTCTGTTTTTTAGTTTATAGAAAAAACTTAACGTAATTTCTCCGCTTCCGTCGCTTATTAGGAGGTTTAGTACGGTGAGCCTTCTAAGAGTTAAGTAGGCGCTTACTTTTTTAATTGTTGCAAAAACAGTAACATTTTCGCCTATCTTTAAATTTGATATTTTTACTCTGCCTTGATAATCTATGTAACGTTTCGGATAGTATTCAAGAAGTTCTTTTACTGTATAAATATCCAATTTGTTAAAAAGTTTAGCTATTTTTGGCCCTACACCTTTTATATATTGCACTTCTATATCTGCAATATTGTCTGTGTACGTTTTTTTTACTTGCGGGGTATCTTCCTTTTTCTTAATACGCACCTGTGGTGCAATAAGTTTTTTAAAATAGGCAAAAGTTTCTATTAATAGTTGTATAGAGTGTGCTCGTGCTGAGGGTGAATCTATGTGGTATTGTTCAAAGTGCGAAATCAGCTTTTCTACCCTGTGGCGCTCTGTTTTATTTATTTTTTTTAGTACCATATAAAGCGTAGACAGTATGAATTTTGAAAAGTTAGTTCTCTTTCCAAAAAAATCGATATACTTATGATCTATTTCTATTTTACAAGAAGTTATAATTTTCTCATAAATCTCATCAAAGCTGGAAAATTTATTCATTTATACATTATACATTAATGAGTCTTAAAACCTCATAAATGTTAATTTTTTTTGCTTTACCCCTAATTGTAACTTCCCGTATTTTTATAACATCGACATGTTTTTGTACCTGTTCGAAAGTTTCCTGACTTATTAAAAACTTTGTTCGATACACTTTGTTGTAGTTTTCAATTCTTGACGCGGTATTCACTGTGTCTCCAATAACGGTGTATTCCAATCTTTCTTCGGATCCTATGTTGCCGACAAAAGCTTCACCTGTTGATATGCCTACGCCTATTTCAATTTTTGGCTTGCCTTCTTCCAGCCACTTTTCTTGTAATTGCCTTACTTTTTTGAGCATGCAATCGGCGCAAATAATTGCATCAAGCGCATGGTTGTTACTTTTAATGGGCTCTCCAAATACTGCAAGGACTGCATCACCCATAAATTTATTTAATATTCCGTTGTTTTTTTCAATAATCGGAACAATTGCTGTAAAATATTCATTTAAGATTCTTGTTACTTCTTCGGCGCTTATTTTTTCGCTGATTGATGTAAAGCCCCTTATATCGGCAAAAAGTACTGTCACATTAGCTCTTTTTCCGCCAAGTTTTACCGAATCTATGTTATCTACAACGCTTTTCATAACATCTTTTGAGAGATATTTGCCCATTGCAGATTGTATTTTTTCCTTTTTTCTACCTTCAAGTAAGTACCTGTACAGGTAAGCACAACCTATGGCAAAAAGAATAAAAATTTCGGGCAGAATAAGATTTATGGCAATTTTATTGCTAAACATAAAAAATGCAAAAATTAAGTACATAAACATTAAGCAAGCACATGAAAGTATTGCAATTGGTATTGGTAGTGTACATACAAGAACAAAAGCTATTATGAAAACAAGCACGACATTTAAGATATTATATAGTTGACTTGTATTCCTGTAAAATTCGTTATTTATTATATTATCTAAATTTGTTGCCTGTATATCTACTCCGGAAAAAGTATCTGAAACAGGAGTTCTTTTGACATCCAAAAGTGCCTGTGCATTTGCATTTGCTCCGACAAAAACAATTTTATCCTTGAATAATTCACTGTTTAATATTGGTTTTTCACCTTTTTTGATTGCTTCTAAAGATTTTATAACATCTGATGCTGAAATTTTTTGGTGAGAGTACAAATTGTCATCGGTTTTATAAAAATATATATTCGAATAAGCTATGCCCGATTCATTTGTGACCGGTATTCTGAGTGAGTAGTCATTATTTTTGGCAAGCAAATACTTGTCAGTTAAGACAAAATGTTTTATTCCGGTGTGCTTTGAATACATTAAAAGACCCAATGATGGATACAACCTGCCTTTATAGTTTATGACCTGCTCAATCTTTCTTATGTAACCGTCATTGTCCATGCTTGTGTTGACTGCGCCCAAGTTTTTTATATTATTCAAATATTCCTTTTGAAAGGTGCTGAAGCTTTTATAACCGCTTGGTATTTTATTTTTTTTGCTTCTTTTATCCTCAATATATATGCTATTTTTTTTGAAAAGCAATTTTTCATAATATTTTTCATCAATATTTTTAAAATTATTATTAGTAAAGCCCACTCCAGCACTTAACGAGTCAATTTCTTTTATGTCCTTATAGAATTGTTTGTCTGCTGTCGGGTTATCTGTATCAGGTGCTACTATTATTGCGTCATAGCCAATTTGTTTTGCTTGAGTGTATTTTGTTATGTATTCAAATATTTCACTGTAGCGTGTTCTTTTCCAGGGCCAGCGTCCAAGTTGATGAAGAGATTTATCATCGATAACAACAAGCAAAATGTCATCAGAGGCTTTGGCGTTTTGGGTGGCAATTTTTACCAAAAAATTATATGACTTTGGTTCAAATATTGTAATGCCCATTATATAGACTATCAGCAATATTAAAACGGAAGAAAAAGCAAGCAGAATCAATGAATTTTTTTGTGAAATTTTCATTCATTCATTTTACTTTATGAGGTGTAAAAATTAAATACATAATTAATATGGGATTTATAAAGTTTTTTGGAAATTAAAAAATAGTTTGTTATAATATCTATTAAAGAGGAGAGGTTATGAAAGTTATATTGAAAAAAGCGTCAATATTTATTTTAATGCTGGGACTTTTTTATGTGAGTTCTTTTATGAACCCTGTTTTGGCACAAACTCCGCAAAGTTTGTATGACAGGGCTTGGAAGCTAATAAACTCAAAATTTGTTGATCAGACAAATAACGAGCAAGATTGGTCAAGGTGGCGTCATCGCTATGACAATGTTATTAAAGACGATGAAGATGCTTATGTTGCAATAGAGTCAATGGTTTCTAGCTTAAATGATGTGTATACGAAGTTTTTAAATCCCAAAGATTTTAAGGAAGAAAATGATTCCATACAAGGGTCCCTACAGGGTATTGGTGTTCAAATAGGTGTTCGTGACGGTAAGTTACTTGTTATTGCTCCAATTGAAGATACTCCGGGCGAGCGTGCAGGTCTAAAGGCTGAAGATGAAATATTGGAAATTAACGGAAAAAGCACAAAGGGCATAACTGTTGACGCTGCCGCAGAACAAATAAGAGGACCCGAGGGAACTCAAGTTACTCTGCTGGTTAAAAGAGGAAAAGAACCCGCAAAAACTTATAAAATTACAAGAGAAAAGATTGAGATTAAGTCTGTATCTACAAAATCTCCTGAATTTGCTAAAATTCCCGATAATATCGGTTATATACGCTTGAGCTCTTTTATAAGTAGAAACGCTGCGGCCGAATTCGAGCAGGCTTTGATACAAAACTGTGATAAAGATGGTTTGATTATAGATTTGCGTTCAAATCCGGGCGGACTTTTGACAAATGCTATTTATATAGCGGATATGTTGCTTGATTCAAAAGTAATTGTTTCTACTGTTGACAGAGAAGGATACAAAGATACTACTCGCGCAACTCAAAGAATGCTTACTGACCAACCCATTGCGGTGATTATAAACGGGGGTTCCGCCTCTGCAAGTGAAATTCTAAGTGGTGCGCTAAAGGATAATAATAGAGCTGTTATTGTTGGCAAAAAATCATTCGGCAAAGGTCTTGTGCAAGAAATTAACAGACTTCCGGGAGGTTCAGCCATGCATATTACTATTCAAAAATATTTAACCCCTGATGGCACCGACATTAATAAAAAAGGAATTGAGCCTGATTATGAAGTTGATTTGACTGAAGAGGATATCAAAAAAGAACGAGATCCTCAGGTTGCAAAAGCTATTGAGTTGTTAAATTCTAAAATCGTTGCGAATAAAACAGACGCCAAACAACAAAGCGATATAAGAGTTATAATTAAGTAATTTAAACCCGCCCAGATAATGGCGGGTTTAAAATTAATTATTTAAACTGTGAATTGGTGCAGGAATTTTGCCACCGCGATTTACAAATACTGATGAATCAAGCTTGCTCATCGACATAATGGGGGCTTCTCCTAAAAGTCCGCCAAATTTTACCCAATCGCCTTCTTTTTTGTTTGGAACAGGAATTACCCTGACTGCTGTTGTTTTTTTGTTTATCATTCCAATCGCCATTTCATCGGCTATCATCCCCGCTATTGTTGTATTTGGAGTGTCCCCCGGGATTGCTATCATATCAAGTCCGACTGAGCAGACAGAAGTCATTGCTTCAAGCTTATCTATTGTAAGAACTCCCTGTTTAGCTGCTTCAATCATGCCTGCATCTTCAGATACGGGAATAAAAGCACCTGAGAGTCCTCCAACGTACGATGATGCCATAATTCCACCTTTTTTAACCGCATCATTTAACATTGCAAGTGCTGCTGTTGTACCATGTGCCCCCGCCTGCTCTAATCCCATTGCCTGAAAAATTCCCGCAACAGAATCTCCTCTGGCTGGTGTCGGTGCAAGCGATAAATCTATAACACCAAAGGGTATATTGAGTCTTGATGCAAGTTCTCTGCCTATTAGTTCACCTGTTGTAGTTATTTTAAAGGCTGTTTTTTTAATAACATTTGCAACTTCTCCTAATGGTGCATCTTTTGGCATATTTTCTATTGCCCACCTTACAACCCCGGGACCGCTGACACCTATGTTTAGTGCACATTCCGGTTCGTTTATACCGCAATATGCGCCTGCCATAAAGGGGTTGTCCGATACAGAATTGCAAAAACATACGAATTTTGCCGCTCCAAGACCGTCTTTATCTGCGGTTAATTCTGCTGATTTTTTAATAATATCGGCAACTTTAAGCACGCCTTTCATATTTATTCCTGCTTTTGATGTTGCAAGGTTAACACTTGAGCATAATTTTGATGTTTTTGCTAACGCTTCAGGTATTGATTCAAGGAAAATTTCATCTCCTTTTGTGCAGCCTTTTTCAACAAGAGCTGAAAAGCCTCCTATAAAATCAACCCCTACTTCGTTTGCAGCTTTATCCAAAATTTCTGCAAGGTAAATATAATCAGGATTTTTTGCGCTTTCGCCAATAAGTGAAATTGGCGTTATTGCAATTCTTTTATTGATAATAGGGATTGAAAATTCATTTTCTAAATCATCTGCATATTTTTTTAGGTTTTTTGCATATTTGATGATTTTTTCATATATTTTTTCG
>CASEEG010000098.1 GCA_949286885.1 uncultured bacterium | reverse complement strand
GCTAGTGCGACTGCACTGCTTGAGAGCAAGCGAGCCTTGAGAATGTGAAGCCCGTGACGGCTGCGATGAGCAGGCGGAAAAACACAAAGTGTGTGAAGCCCAAAAGGGTTTTGCGAAGGCAAAAGCCTGAAGGGCGTAACCATTCCATGCCGCCGTTACGACCGTAGCGAAAGCGAAGGGAGTGAAGCAATTTTAATTGCACAGGCGGAAAAACACAAAGTGTGTGAAGCAAATGTCGCTATGCAGTTGGCATCTAAAAAATGTACCGAACACAACTTACTCACCGTCTTCAAATAAAATAGAAACAGCCTCCAATATATCATTAATATCTTCAACTATAGCTGTAACGAATTTATTCATATATTTGATAATTTCTTTATTACTGCTATCTAAATTTTTATAAAATTCTTTATCGTTTTTAAAATTTTCAAAAGCATAGTTTAAAAACAAAAAGTGACACTGACTTTTTAAAAGATAAATACCTGCTTCCCTTAGTGCCTTGTAGGTTGCGTCGTTTATTTCTTTGCCAACAAAGTGCTTATTAAGCCATGCATTTCTTTTTTTGAGAAATTCTTTTTCAAAATTTTCTAGTGTAAATTCATTGTCCATGATTACAAAATAAATAATAATTTAATAAATTAAATTATAGTATATCGAAATAATATTGTCAAGACCATAAAATACTATTATGGATGAACAAAATATATTAAAGAATTTTGGTTTTAACTTTAAAATTGCGCGAATGAAAATGAAGCTTTCGCAAGATGATATTGTCGAGCTAACAAATTTTAGCAAAGCTTATATTAGTAACGTTGAGTGCGGTAAACACAGCCTGTCTTTGGTTAATGCCCTAAAATTTGCAAAAGTCGTAAACAAATCTATTGAAGAATTAATTTCAGAAGATTAAAATAGTTTTATGGCAAAAGTAAAAACAAAATGGGTGTGTCAATCTTGCGGGTATGAGAGCTTTTCCTACCTTGGCAGGTGTCCTGATTGCGGTAATTTTGCAACTTTTTGCGAGGAGAGTGTGCAAGACACCCCACAATTAAAGTCAAATAGTGCGCCAAGCCTTGTATTAAATTCTGAGCTTCGTGCGCAAAAAATTAATGATGTAAAAAATGACGAGAAAATCCGCCTTAAAACAAATATGCAAGAGCTGGATAGAGTCTTGGGCGGCGGTTTTGTGGCAGGTTCGCTTGTGCTTTTAGCGGGCGATCCCGGTATTGGCAAATCCACACTTATTTTGCAGACTTGTAAAAATTTATGTTCAAAAGACCTGAATAAAAACCCTGTTTGCGCCCTGTACATTTGTGCGGAAGAATCGCCCGAGCAGGTTAAGCTGCGTGCATTGAGGCTTGGTGTGAATAGTGATTGTCTATATGTTACAAATCAAAATTGCCTTGAAGAAGTTATTAAACAAATTGATGAAATTAAACCTGAGTTTTTGGTGGTTGACTCTATTCAGGCTGTTTTTTCCTCTCAAATTACATCCTCATCGGGTTCTGTTTCTCAAATCCGAGAGTGTACAAATATTTTAATGCACATTGCAAAGCAAAAAAATATAACAACAGTTATAATCGGTCATGTTACAAAAGAGGGAAATATAGCAGGTCCAAAGGTTTTAGAGCACATGGTTGATTGTGTTATAAATTTTGAAGGGGACAGGTACAAAAGTTATCGCATTTTGCGCTCAATTAAAAATCGTTTCGGCACAACTTCTGAGGTTGGAGTTTTTAATATGGAAGATGACGGTTTGAGTGAGGTTTTAAACCCTTCAGAGTTATTTTTAAACCCATCAGAGAGTGCAAATTGCGGTTGCAGCGTTATTGCAACGCTTGAAGGCACAAGAGTTTTATTGCTTGAAATTCAATCATTAACGGGTTCTACGCCATATCCAAACCCAAGACGGGTTGCAAGGGGAATTGAATACAACAGGTTGCTGCAAATCCTTGCGGTTCTAGAAAAAAGAGTTGGTCTTAACCTTTCAAAACAGGACGTTTATATAAATGTAATTGGCGGCATTGATATTATTGAGCCTGCGGCGGATTTAGGCGTGGCACTTGCGGTTTTAAGTTGTGCACGTGATATTCCCTTAAGAGAAAAAACCGTAATTATTGGCGAACTTGGCTTGTCGGGTGAAATTCGTGCGGTTGATAACCTTGAAAAACGCTTAAAAGAAGCACAGAAGCTTGGTTTTGAGTGTGCAATAGTTCCCTGTGTTAATAAAAACATTTCTCAAAAAATTAATAAACTTGATATTAAGGTAATTCAGGTATCAAAGCTCACAGACGCCATCATTCAAGCTTTTAAACAAAATTAAATTTCGTTTAATTCTTCAAGAATGCCCCTTAGCGCAATTTTAACGTGCGCATAATTTAAGCCGCCCTGCATATAAACAGCGTAAGGCGGACGCACAGGGCCATCTGCGGACAATTCAAGAGTTGAACCTTCAATAAAACTTCCTCCTGCCATAATGAGCTTGTCCTCGTACCCCGGGACCCCATCAGGAATAGGTGTCAGGTAGCTTTCAACGGGAGAGTATTTCTGTAATGCTCTACAAAATGCGGCTTGAGCTTGAGGGTTTTCAAATTTTATTGTTTGAATTAAGTCTGTTCTATCTTCTCTTGAGCGTGGATGTGTTTTAAAGCCTATTGTTTCAAAGACTTTTGCAGCAAGCCTTGCGCCTTTGTGTGCCTCAGATACTACTGATGGCGCCATAAAAAAGCCTTGCAGCATAACACGTGTCTGATTGAACATTGCGCCGCCCTGCGTACCTATCCCCGGTGCAGTTAAGCGATTTGCGCACATTTCAACTAAATCTGCCCTGCCTGCAATATAGCCGCCCGCTTCAACAATTCCACCGCCGGGGTTTTTAATTAAACTGCCTGCAATGATGTCTGCGCCTACTTCAAGCGGTTCTCTATCTTCTACAAATTCACCGTAGCAATTATCTACAAAGCAGATTGTATTTGGATTTTTTTCTTTAATTGTTAAAACAATTTGTTCTATTTCATTTATTGAAATAGAGTGTCTTAGGCTGTAGCCACGTGAGCGCTGAATTAGAGCCATTTTAGTATTGGGCGTTATTCTTCTTGAAATTGCGCCAAAGTCGACAAGAGTGTCATCAATCAGGGGTACTTCAATGTAGTCAACGCCATGACCTTTGAGCGAACATTGCGGGTATTCGCCTTCTCTTGAGTGTCCGATTATCTCATCCAGCGTGTCGTAGGGCTTTCCTGCAACAGACATAAGAGTGTCTTGATATCTTAAAATACCAAAAAGCACGCAGGCTAAAGTGTGAGTCCCTGATACAAAGTGCGGGCGCACAATTGCTTTTTGAGCCTTGAAAACATCCGCAAAGACATTATCAAGGGCTTCTCTACCCATATCATCGTGCCCGTAGCCCGTAACGGTGTAGAAATGTTCTTCGCCGATTTTATTTTTTTGAAAAGCACGCAAGACTTTTTCCTGATTAAAATCACGAATTTTATCTATTTTCTCAAAATATTTTGCTACTTCTTTTTGCGCTTCTTCTATGATTTGTGCAGGTGGCAGTTTTAGTTTTTTCATATTATTTTGCGCCTATTTCTTTGTGTTTTTGAGCTATAGTGTGCGCTAAAGCATCAATGCGCTCTAAATCTTCCTGTTTTGCTCTGCCTTTAACTGTAATATAATCGAGTTTTTCAGCTTGTAGAAGATTTGTGTTTTCTTCAATTTTGCCGACTAAATTTCCGCCCCAGCCGTAAGAGCCTAAAATTGACATAAATTTTACATTTGGTCTTAGCGCATTTGTTAAATAAACTCCAAAAAATGCGTAGGGATGAGGCATTGCAAGAACCATAGACGCCCCAAAGACAACTGTTGCAGCGTCAACCAATTCAACCGCCAAGTCGCCAATGTCATCGGATATTAAATCAAACTTGTGCACTTCAACCCCTTCTTCCCTGAGTTTTTCGGCTAATCTGTCCACCATGCGCTCAGTGTTTTGATACATTGAAACAAAAGGTATTACAACTTTGTTTTTTGGTGTATCTGCCGTCCACTCATAATATGCATTTAGTATAAAATCAGGGTTTTTATACACTCCGCCATGAGATGGGCAAATCATTGATGGGTTAATTTGTT
>CASEEG010000097.1 GCA_949286885.1 uncultured bacterium | reverse complement strand
TGAATTTATGGCAGGTACTGTATGGAGGATAGTGCTTGTCAATTCTGTATTTTTAACAATTTTGGGCTGTTTTCTTTTTATTGCTGTTTATAAAAATACCGATATGAGGCTTGACTAATGATGGAATATAATTTTGCGCGTATTTTGGCACTGATTAAAAAAGAGTTTATAACAATATGGAAAGATCCCAAAAGTCGCGGTATTATTGTTGTGCTGCCTCTTATGCAGCTTTTTATATTTGCAAATGCAATAACTATGGAAGTTAAAAATATTGACGTTGCGGTTTTGGACAGATCCGGCACTTACGAATCAAGAGAACTGCTCTCCAGATTTGAGAATTCTCCCAGATTTAGAAATTTTTATTATGTTGAGAATGAAGACAAACTCAAAAGTGTTATAGATAATCAAAAAGTTCAAATGGGACTTTATATTAATAACGACTTGTCGAAAAATATAAAAAGAGAAAAAAGTGCCGACATCTTCGTTATTTTGGACGGGCGTCAAACAAATTCGGCCTCAATTGCTTCTGGGTACGCTTCGCAAATAATCAATGATTATAATAATGAAATTTCGAATGTAAAACCGCAGCTCAACCCTTCTGTTAGAAATTGGTACAACCCTAATTTAGAATATCGCTGGTATTTTTTAACAGTAATTATTGCGACGCTTTCACTTGTGATAACGCTCCTTTTGACTGCATTATCAATAGCGCGCGAACGTGAAATGGGGACATTTGATCAGTTAGTTGTAAGCCCTCTTAATTCTTTTGAAATATTGCTTGGTAAAATAATTCCTCCTCTGGTAATTGCTTTAGGTTTAACAATAATTATGACTCTTATCATAGCTCTGTTTTTCAAAGTTCCTTTTTCGGGTTCAATATTTCTTTTTTTTGTTTCAATTTTTATTTCATTGCTTTCAATAACTGGTGTTGGACTTTTTATATCTTCTATTTGTAAAACACAACAGCAGGCTGTTTTGGGAGTTATAACATTTCAAATGCCTGCGATACTCCTGTCCGGTTTTATTTCTCCTATTGAAGATATGCCCAAATTTTTGCAATATTTGACACTGTTAAATCCAATAAGATTCTTTATGCTATTGGTTAGAGGAATATATCTGAAAGGGATGAACTTCAATGATGTTTTTTTAAATCTTGTTCCTTTGGTTTTAATAGCTGCTTTTACTTTAACTATGGCATCAAAAACCTTCAAGAAATCTCTTAATTAGAGTTTATTATTTCTTTTTGTAAACTTTTTATAAACAATTTTGCACACTTAGAAAGCGGCGCATTTTTCTTCCAGGCAATCAGAGTTCCTGCCTCAAGCGTTGGTTTTAGTGGTTTAAAACAAAGATTACTTTCGCCTGTGAAATTAATTAATTTATCTATACAAAGAGCATACCCAAAACCTTCATCTACCATAATAGAGGCATTAAACAACAGATTATATGTTCCAACTATGTTAAGTTTTTCAAAATCATCGCCAAGCCAGCCCGAAATTAAATTTTTGACTAAAAATTGCCTTGAAGAAAGTATCGGGATGTCTTTTAAGTCTTTCGGTGTTATGACATTATTTTTGCCAAGTTTGGCATCTTTTCTCATTAAAACGCCCCACTTATCTTTTTGTGAAAGGTTAATAAAGTCAAATTCTTTTTTATCAAAAGGTTCAATAAAAAGTCCAAAGTCAAGCAAACCTTTGTCCAGCTTTTCTTTTACATCTTCACCATTTCCACTGTATAAATGATAATTGATGTTCGGGTATTTTTTGCATAATTTTTTTGCAGTTTTTGCAACTATTCTCATTGAATCTGTTTCGCCACCACCAATGTAAATGTCGCCTGCTACATTTTTTTCATCGTATAAAAATTCGCTTTCTGTTTTATTTGCAAGCTCGACAATCTCCTGAGCGCGTGATTTTAAAAGTTTCCCCTCATCAGTCAATGTAATTTTTTTATTCCTCTTACCTCTAATTAAAAGTTTAGTTTTTAATTCCAGCTCCAAATCCATCAACTGACGAGAAAGTGTCGGCTGAGTTATGTGTAAAAATTCCGCCGCTTTTGAAATACTTTCTTGTTGTGCTGTTGCTAAAAAATATTTTAAAACCCTTATTTCCATAAGTTTATAATAAATATATTTTATATGCCTGTCAAGCATATAAAATTATACTATATAAGTATTTGCTATTTATTTAAACATGGTAAATAATAACAAAATAAATTATAGAAGAAAATGCTATGCAACAACCATTTAGTCAGGGTTAAATTAATCCAATAGAAACAAATATTCCAAATAATCAAACAACTTGGTTAGAACCTGTTTTAGATGGTGAGTACAAGTAGGTGTAAAATGAATACAGAAGAATTTTTACAACATTTAAATTCCGGTAAAGAAGTAATTGCAAACAGTGAAATTCATCAGTATATGTCATATTTAGCTGATGAAGCTATGAAATTATCAGATGAACTTAACCACAAATATAACCCGCCAAAGGTGGTTTGCGAGCTATTTTTTAAGCTTATAAATAAGCCTGTTGACTATACTTTTAAACTTTTCCCGCCATTTTATACTGATTGTGGGAAAAATATAACAGTTGGCAAAAATGTTTTTATTAACTCTTGTTGTCATTTTCAAGATCAGGGCGGGATTATAATAGGCGATAACGTTTTAATAGGGCATAGTGTAGTAATTGCAACGCTAAATCATAATCAAGACCCCAATAAAAGAGCATCAATTTTACCAAAGCCGGTTAAAATCGGCAATAATGTATGGATTGGTTCTAATGCTACAATTCTGGGGGGTGTTGAAATTCAAGACGGTGCAATAATAGCAGCAGGTGCAGTTGTTACAAAAAATGTAGAGAAAAATACAATTGTAGGCGGTATTCCTGCAAAGGTAATAAAAAAGATAGAGGTTTAATATGATTAAAGTTAATTTTAAAAATCGTTTCGGAATAGTTCTTGCTGGTAATATGTATTTACCAAAGGATTTAGAAAAAGGCGAAAAATATCCTGCCATTGCAATTTCAGGTCCATTTGGAGCTGTAAAAGAGCAAGCTTCAGGGTTATATGCTCAGACACTAGCGCAAAAAGGTTTTATCACTCTTGCTTTTGACCCGAGCTATACAGGTGAAAGCGAAGGTTTACCAAGGGATATTGCATCGCCTGACATTAATACGGAAGATTTTTCTGCTGCGGTTGATTTTTTAAGTATTCAAGAGAATGTTGACCCTGAAAAAATTGGCATTCTGGGTATATGCGGCTTTGGAGGTTTTGCACTAAATGCTGCTCAAATTGACACAAGAATAAAAGCAACCGTAACTTCTACAATGTATGATATGACAAGGGTAAGCGCTTTTGGTTATAATGATAGTATTGATGAAAATGCTCGATATGAGCTTAAAAAGAGCTTAAATAAGCAAAGAACATTGGACTTTAAAAATGGCACTTATGCTAAGGCTCAAGGATTGCCGGATAAATTAAACGGGGATGAACCGCAATTTGTAAAAGATTATTGGAATTATTACAAAACAAAAAGAGGTTTTCATAAAAATTCTATAAACTCAAATGGAAATTGGAATACAACCTCAACTCTTTCGCTTATTAACCTGCCAATTTTAGCCTATGCAAATGAAATAAGAACGCCTGTTTTAATGATTCATGGCGAAAATGCCCACAGCAGGTACTTTAGCGAAGATGCATTTAAAAAATTAAAAGGTGATAATAAAGAGCTTTTAATTGTTAAAGATGCAAATCATGTAGATTTGTATGATAATCTTGAGAAAATACCATTTGACAAGATAGAATCTTTTTTTAAGGAAAATTTAAAGTAAGGGGGTAAGTGTGTCTAAAAAAATTCTTGTAATTTCAACCAGTCTTAGAGAAAACGCAAATTCTGAAATTTTAGCTGATGAATTTATAAAAGGTGCGCTCGAAAATCAAAACAATGTAGAAAAAATAAGTCTTAAAGGTAAAAATATATCGTTTTGCAAGGGTTGTCTTGCTTGTCAAAAGCTGGGCAAATGTGTTATTGATGATGATGTAAATGAAATTGTTGAAAAGGTAAAAGAGGCCGATGTTCTTGTCTGGGCTACACCTGTTTATTATTACACTATATCTGGACAGATGAAAACCCTTATGGATAGAATGAACGCACTTTATTCACTTGATTATAAATTTAGAGAAACCTACCTTATTGCAACTGCTGCTGATACTCCTAAATCTGCTATAGACGGAACGCTTAATGCCCTTAAGTGCTGGATGTCGTGTTTTGGCAGGGTAAGATTTGCGGGTGTAATTTGCGGCTGCGGTTTAACTTCTCCTAACGAGGCAAGGATGCATGATGACTATCTTCTTGAAGCATATAATATGGGCAAGAATGTATGATGAGTTAATATATTCGGAGGTTTTATTTTTTTAGTTATGTTCTAAAATACTGCTTGTATCTAAGTTGGGGAATAAAATGAAGACAATTGTTGTTGATAAAGAAAAGTGTATTCACTGTGGACTTTGTATTAGTGACTGCGTGTCGGGCTGTATAAGTTTTAATGATGAAAATATTCCAAAAATGGACGATGAAAAAAGATGCATTTCTTGCCAGCATTGCCTCGCTATTTGCCCGACAGGCGCACTTTCTTTTTGTGATAAAAATCCGCAAGATTCTCAAATTGTTGACTACAATGATATTTTAGGACTTATAAAATCAAGAAAAAGTGTAAGACAGTATAAAGATGAAGAAATTTCCACCGAAATTATGGAAAAATTAAAACAAATGCTGCCTTATATTCCAACCGGCTGCAATTCTCACAGTTTACATTTTTCAATTGTTGAGAAAAAATCGGCAATGGATATTATAAGAAACAAAGTTAATGATTTAATTGTTAAAACAATGTCTTACAAGGCACTTTCGCCGATTATGAATAAGTTTTCAAGATACAAAGACGCATTTTTAAATGGTGAAGATGTAATATTTAGAGATGCGCCGCACATGATTGTTGTTTCATCTCCACTTAGTGCGCCATGCGCCAATGTTGACCCTATAATTGCGCTTAGCTATTTTGAACTCTATGCACAACACTTGGGAATAGGTACTTGCTGGTGTGGTTTTGCGCAAGCTTGTTTAAAATTTTTCCCTGAAATTTGCGAAATGCTTGAAATACCATCAGGCTATAAACCTGTCTATGTAATGCTTTTTGGTATTCCAAAAGTTAAATACCAAAGGACAGCTCAACCTGAGATGTATTCAATTTCTGAAATTAAAGAAATTCATAAAAAAGACTCTTGTATTTTTTGCAAAATAAAGAGGTTTGTTACAAATTTTTTAAGATAACAGATGATTTTATGTAACTAAATAAATGAGTTAGAACTTATATTGCATAGGTGGAGCAATTGGCATGTCTTTAGTTGTAACTTTTATTTCAATATTTTTAGACCTCCATCAATTTATGTTAATTAAACATTTAACAGAAACAAATAATGTGTATGTTGAAAAATTAGGTGTATATACCGCTAATTTTGCACAAAGCACTGATTTAAGCACTGCAGGATATGTGACACAAAAAGCTTATTTATAACAAACTGTTGCAACAATCAAGACTTTGGGCGTGTATAGATTATTTTTAGGATAGATATTATTTCCAGTAAACTCTCAATTTTTTAATTTCTTCAAGAGTTTTGTGATAATCTCCCTTGAAACAAATCGTTCTATCGTCAATGTAAAGATAAGACGGCAATTTTACATTAGTCACATCTTTAAAAAACTTATCTAAATTGTTATTAATTAGCCATTTAGTTGCAAGCATTAAATTTCTTGATGCAAAAAGATACAATTGCGCACTTTGAGATAATGTTTCTATAAATTCATAAGCTCCGACTTTAATTTCAGGGATATAATTTTCATTGAATTTCTCTTTCCCGTATTCATTTAGCACACCGTCTAAATCTATAAGTATCTTTTCGGTGAACATAAGCCATTTTGTCCGTCTCACAGTTTGTCTGTATTGTCACTATAGCGGACAATTTAATTATGGACAAGGTTTTATTACAAAAATTAGCAAATCGTATAAAAGAGTTGAGGAAATTACATAAGTACACTCAAGATGATTTAGCGGATTTAGCCCAAATTGCACGCTCTACTTTAGGGAATATTGAAACTGCTCAAAATGATGTAACCTTTTCCAAATTAAATAAAATAGCCAAAGCTTTTAATCTAACATTAGCTGAATTTTTAAATTTTTAGTTAGTATCTATATCCTATTGATAATTTTGTAAATCCCAATTTACAAGTAAAAATAAAATTGCACTTTTTTGCACTCATTTGCACTGGCTTAAAACTGGCTTTGTGGACGGGTTAGACCCTGAAACAAGTTCAGGGTGACAAAATTTTAGTGCAAAAGAGTGCAAGAATTAAGTAGATGAGTGCAGCGGATTTTCGGTAGGGCGATGCGAGGCTAGACGAGCAAGCACGTAAGGTGTCGGGAAGCTGAGAACTTTCTGACACCCCGAATAAT
>CASEEG010000096.1 GCA_949286885.1 uncultured bacterium | reverse complement strand
TAGCGATCTATTTTTCTCAAGTTCTTCTGACAACAACCATATAAATGTTATATTACCGAAAGCACAAGAGGGCAAAAACTGGTATCTTGTCTGCGATACATCAAGAGAAAAATCTTTTGTAGAAGGAGATGAGAGAATTGACTATAACTATGTTCAGCATCCGCATTCTCTTTTAATATTTGAAGAAAGATAATCAAGATTTTACAGCCTCTTTTATTGATTTTACATATTCATATATTTTTAAATCTGCATTTTTGCCATATTGTGCTATTATTCGGACAATGCCCGAGCCTATTACAATACCATCTGCCGCATTTGAATATTTTTTTGCCTGTTCAAGCGTCGAAACTCCAAAACCAACAGCGCAAGGAATATCGCTGACTTCTTTTATAGAACAAACTAAATCTTCAATATTTTCTTCTTTTGAACCCATAGGCGGAACAATGTAAATAAAACCTTTTGCGCTTTTTGCAATTTTTTGCACTCTTTCCTTTGGAGCATTTGTAACAAGGCAAATTATATCTACATCATATTTTATTGCAACAAGCTCAACCTCTGTTTTTTCTTCATAAGGCAAATCAGGAATTATTACCCCTTGAACCCCTGCTTTTTGACACCTTTCAAAGAATTTTTCATAAATATAGTTAAAAGCAGGATTTAAATACGTCAAAAGTACAATAGGAACATCGCTTTTCTGCCTTATTGAGTTTATAAGATTAAAAACCTTTTCAACTGTTGTACCTGCATTTAATGCCCTTAGAGTTGAAGCCTGAATAATTTCACCCTCCATAATAGGATCAGAAAAAGGAATTTCAATCTCAACAATATCCACCCCTGCACGCACCATCTCAAGAACATATCTTTCAGATGATTCTATATCAGGGTCGCCTGCGGTTAAAAACCCAATCAATGTTTTATTTTTAAATGCTTCACTTAATTTACTCATATAACTTTTCCTCTTTGTATCTTGCTATAGCTGCAACATCCTTGTCCCCTCTGCCTGAGAGGCAAATTATAACAACATCGTCTTTATTCATTTTAGGTACAATTTTTAGCGCATGGGCAAGCGCATGAGAGCTTTCTATTGCAGGGATTATACCTTCAATGTGAGATAAATATTCAAAAGCTTCAACTGCTTCTTTGTCTGTTGCGCTAACGTATTGCGCCCTGCCTATTGAATTTAACCAAGCATGTTCAGGACCAACACCAGGGTAGTCAAGGCCGGCTGAAATTGAATAAACAGGGGAAATTTGCCCGTTTTCATCCTGACAAAATAGAGATTTCATCCCATGGAATACACCCAGTCTCCCTGTTGTAAGAGTTGCAGCATGTTCACCTGTTTCAACCCCTTTGCCTGCAGCTTCCACCCCGATTAAATTTACATCAGGGTCATTTATAAAATTATAAAACATGCCAATAGCATTACTGCCACCGCCAATACATGCCATTACAAGGTTGGGCAACTTTCCTTCAATTTCAAGTATTTGCTTTCTAGCTTCTTTTGAAATAACGCTTTGAAAATCCCTAACCATTGTAGGGTAAGGATGAGGACCCATAACAGAACCCAAAAGATAAAAAGTATCCTTAAAACTCCTTGCCCATTCACGCATTGCTTCATTTACCGCATCTTTTAGAGTCATTGTGCCACTTGTAACCGGATGAACTTTTGCACCCAAAAGCTCCATTCTGTAAACATTTAGCGCTTGACGCTCTGTGTCTTCTTTACCCATAAATATCTCGCACTCAAGCCCCAAAAGTGCTGCAGCAGTAGCTGTTGCAACACCATGCTGACCTGCTCCTGTTTCAGCTATCAGCCTTTTTTTACCCATATATTTAGCTAAAAGTGCCTGCCCTAAAACGTTATTTATTTTATGCGAACCTGTATGATTTAAATCTTCACGTTTCAGATAAACCTTTGCTCCGCCTAGGTTTTCAGTCATATTTTTTGCAAAATAAAGCATTGAGGGGCGTCCGGCGTAACTGTTCAATAAAAACTCCAGCTCTGATGTGAATTTTGGGTCATTTTTATATTTGTTATAAGAATTTTCAAGATTTATAATCTCATTCATTAATACTTCAGGGACATACTGTCCGCCATAGATACCAAATTTTGTATTACTCATTTTCTATGCCTCAATATTATCTAACTATACTATGGTGCTAATGCGCGAAAAATTAGCGCAAAAAACTATAAAACAGGAAAAAGACCTGTGCTGCGCCAACGTTTTTGAGTTTTTTCAAAATTAAATTTGAACATAAAAAATATTATACACAATTGTTGTAAATATGCAAGAATTATGCAAGAATAAATTTTCGTGGAGGGAAAATGGATAAAGAATTTTCAAATAAAGTAAATATTTTAAAAGCACTTGCCATTTTACTTGTCGTATCAGGGCATTTAGAGTTTTCACTTTTTGGAATGTTTAGCCCCTACTCTTTTCAATTGGCACTATTTTTCTTTATTTCAGGGTATTTGTTTAAAGATAAATATCTTGACGATGTTGTAACATTTACAAAAAGACGTATAAAAAGTTTACTTGTGCCTTATTTTTTATATAACACGTTTTATTTAGGTGTAACAGTATTTATAGCGCACCTTACAGGCAAATTTTGGGGACAGCCGATTAGTTTAAAAAACTTTTTTATAACACCTTTTTTAAACGGGCACCAATTTGACCTTTCTTGCCCGCTGTGGTTTGTAACACAGTTATTTATGACAATGATTGTATTTTTGTTTTTATTTAGAGTGCTAAAAAGAACCTGCGACAACAAATTTTTCCACCTTGCAGTTTTTGCAATCTTAGGCTTTTTTGCAATTCCATTATCAAAAATTATAACTCTTGACCCGATTACCCTTGTTATTGTAAGGACAATGTTTTCCTTGTTTTTTGTTTACCTTGGTTATTATTATCGAAACTTTATTGAGAACAAAGTCGATATTTTTACCCTTAAATGGGCAGGGGCAATTATTACCTTACAGTCAATTTTGTGGCTTTTTAACCGAGATTTTGACCCTGAACATGGTATTGGTTTAAGTTATGTACTTGTCTGGGCAAGGTTTGACCAGCAGCTTATTGTGCCTGTTATAACGGCACTTACGGGCATTTGGGCATCTTTGCTTGTTTTAAAACTTATCTATCCTTACGTTAAAGATTCTAAATTTTTCTATCACATGGGCGATACCACTTATCATATTATGGCAAATCACTTGCTTGTAATGTATATAATTACGGCAATTTTCCTCTACATCAACGGTATTCCAATTCAAGAAAGGGCAAATCACGACATTTATTGGATTTACAACCCAATTCAAACAACATATTTGTATTTTGTCCTTACAATGGTAATTTCAACCTACAGCGGCGTTTGGTTAAAACAAATTAAAAAGAAATTCTTTCCTAATTTATAGTTTTAACCAAAGTGCATCATAGGGTTTTAGGCGCAAAGTAATTTGTTTATTTTGCGCCTTTGCACGAATCATTTTTCCGCTAAGAAGGTCTTTAAAATAAACATCTTTGTCTTTTTTGCCGAAATTATCATCTATAAAGTTAACAACCGCACGTTCTCTGCTGTTTGAAAGATTGTTTATAACAACAATTCTTTCACCCTTGTACTCACGAACATAGGCAAAAACCTCTGGTGATTCGGTTTTTAACTCGACAAATGTACCATGAGATAATACTGGAGTCTGTTTTCTCACTTTTATAAGTTGTTTCACACGTGAATAAACTCTGTGATTAAAACTTACGGAATCTTTTGTTGCGTTGTAAAATACGCTCTTTTTAATGGGACCGCGGTTAATATCACGAGAATCAAAGTAACTAAGCATTTTTACCTTATCTTTCTTTTGCTTAGCCTCTCTGTCTTTAGCACTTTTTTTAGCATTTGCAAAGTTGTTTTGCACCCCTATTTCATCACCATAATAAATTATAGGCACTCCGGGAAGTGAAAGCATAATAGAAAAAGCCATTGCAATCCTGTCAGGGTCGTTATCTAAAAAGTTTGCTAATCTGCCCGCTATTCCCCAACCTTTGCGAAAAGCAGCGCCCTTTGGAGTTAAACTGTCATATAAAAGCTCACGTATTTGCGGATCGACCATCTCAAGCGTTAATTCATCATGCACCCTTAAAAACATTGCCCATGCTGCACTTTCTGGAATTTTTGGTGTTTGTTTATAAGCATCCCAAAAATATTTATTATCAGCAGTTACAAGAGATGCCCAAATGGCAGGCATATAAGGGAAATGATAACAAATTTGAACTTCAGACGTTCTTTGAATTTCTTTTGTTTCACCTAAAATTTTATGTTCAACTTTTCTTTCTGTACCAAAGTATGGCAGGATTTTTTTGGGCTGCTGGCAAGCTTCCGCCTGAATAATAGACCTTGGCGCAGTTGTTTGTAAAAATGCACTTAACAGTTGAATAATTTCGTGCGTTTTTGGCAAATTCTCTGCCGTTGTACCTTCTTCCTTTGTATAGTAGGGAATTGCATCCAGCCTAAATATATCTACGCCTAAATTTGCCCAAAAGGCAACTGTTTCAAGCACGTAATATAAAACTTTAGGATTTTCCCAGTTTATATCAAGCTGGAAAGGGTAAAAAGTATGGTATAAATAGTAATCCTTGCCTTGAATAATTACTTTGCGCCAATGATTATCCGACACCTCGGGAAAAATCAAACGTCTTTTTGTAATTGTACCGTCTTTTTCCTTGTATTCTGCCACATAGCCAATTTTCTCGTCTTTGTATACTTTATACTCAGGCATATCTTCTCTTACAATAAAGTAATGCAGTTTATCTAAATCCCCAGCCTGAGCTTGTTTAAAC
>CASEEG010000095.1 GCA_949286885.1 uncultured bacterium | reverse complement strand
CTCCAAATAGGTTATTTTGCGTCTTGGCAGACCGCAAAATTCTAACCTATTTGGAGCGCTTTGTCATCCTCACCGCTATAAGCTTTTCTGAACCACGCGTCCAACGCGTGGTTTTCTGGATACAAAAAAGGCTATCTATAACAGATAGCCTTTTAAAATTTGAAAGAATCAGTTAGATTCTCGCAACCATTTCCTCAAGCCAAGCCTCAAAATTAAATTGTTTTTCTCCAATTTCATTTTCAAATTCAAATGATTGTTTGGATAAAACTGTTTCTGCCGGCACTGTGGAATTGCGGAAAATAACCAATCTAATTTCCTCTATTTTTGAGTCAGGATAACGTGTAGAGAATTGGTTGACGGCGCAAAAAATTGCACGAGCAGATTGCTCTTGAGTCAAATATCCAATAACACCAGTCCCGAGCTCCGGTATTGCGATTGTCTTCATTCCTTGTTTTTCGGCTTCTAACAGCACCATTAAAACAGCGTCAAAAATGACCTTAAACTGTGTTTCTTTTTGGCTGTTGACGGTTGAAACGTGAGCTAGCTTGATATTTTTTAAGCCGGATTCCGTAATCATAACGTGTCCAAGCGCAAGAGGTTCTTGTTGAACGGCACTATCATAAAGAGCCAAGCCTTTTTCCATACCGCAAGCAGAAATAGCCGCACCAACTCCGCCGTAAGAAGCACAATCAGTAAATTCAGGAATTACAATGCAATCAACTTTTTCTCCAGCAATATTACCGTTTTTTACGATAACATTAATACTTCCAATATTCATAATAAAAAAATTGAGATGTTAGACATAATTGTAATTAAATTGTGATTTTTATAACATATATTGCTACATTTTTCAAGGGAATTTATAGGTTTTTGTTTAAATATTTTTTTGTCTAATATAAATTAACCTTGAAATTTTAAGTAACTAAAGCTATAATGACATAAAATTTATCTTTAATTTTAAGAAAGGATTATAAAATGTCAAAATCTAAATTTAGTGAGCTTGCTACAGTTGAAGAAAAAGATGCCGCTAGTTTGGAAGCAAGCATTTTGGCTGAGATTGAATTGATTGCTCAAAAAAGACAAAAGAATGTTCCTGCAGACCAAGATTATTTTGAAGGAATGACAGATTTTTGGAGCAAAAAGCTGGAAGAAGTTGCCGGCAAGATGTCTGAAAATAAGTCTTTTAAAAATAAAGTAATGTTTCAATTCAAAATGCGTCCTTTCGATGATAAAGAACGAAAAGGTTTTATCAAAGGTATGGCCATGCAACGCTTTATAAATGATTATTCAAAAGAAATGGAAAATTCTTCAAAAAATCATAGTACCTTAAATCAAAAATATGTCGCACAACAAATGTCTACAACAAGATAAAATTTTAAAGTAATTTTTGATTGGTATAAACAAAACACCCTTAACGAGAAAATGTTAAGGGTGTTTTGTTAGCAGATAATTTGCAATTAAACCATATCAAAAAGCTCAGGGTGATATTTTACCAGATACTTCTTAACACCAAAGTCAATTCCACTTGTTAGTAATATTTTTTCATTAAAGGTACTGAAATGATAATGCAATTTTATCATTAGCTCCAAAAAACAAGGATGTAAATTGCCGTTAATGGTGTATTGGATAATTTGTAAATCCAAAATATCTCCAAATTGATGTTGACGTTGAATTAACTCTTGCAGATAAATAGGATTGATTTTTTTAGCGGCGACCGCTTCAAGAATCATTTGTACCATAGGTGAAGGAAGGCAACAATAATGATGATGTATTAATTTGAGGATAAAGTCTTCGGGAAGTTTATGCTCAATCATCCTATGAACAAGGGCAATTACAAAATCATCTTTTAAGTGAAAATTTTGATTTTCAAGGATACATTTTAAAGTGTCCTGCGACATCGCACCTGAATCAAGCGCGAAAACAAGTTCATCAAGCGGCCACCAAAAACCATCATACCCGTATTTAAGCATACGTTCAATGATAAAATCGGATATTAATTTGCTTGCGACAGCTCGGATAATCCAGTGTTGTTCAACATATCTCAGTGGTTGTCCGCTCTCAACTGCTGAAATCAAATCTTGCTCCAATGTTGGAGAATTGACGTTAATTTCTAGTTTGTAATCTTCTCTTTTAAGGGAGTTTAAGAATTCATCAAGTTCAGCTTTTTGAATTGCAGTTCTAATTTGCAACATTTTTTCGTCTGATAATTTCTCCATAGTAATTCATTTTTAGAATGTTTGACATAATGATAATTTAATTGGATATGTTTTAGCAAATATTGTTTACTTTTTCAAGAATTTAATGCGAATCGTAAAAAAAATCTTGCGTTCCACATAAAAAAAAGTCTATAATCCTTTGAAAAAATAACAATTATGTCAAACTATTAAAATAAACTACAATTATGAAAACAAGAATTTTTTTCACATTAATTCTTTTAGTTTTAATCACTTTGTGCTTTAAGGTCAGATATCCTTCGGAAATTGAAATTATCGGTAGCGGATATGTTCAAAGTAATGAAAACAAGCTCTTTGTTGATATAAACGCTGTTAAATATCCAATCGAGGACATATATACTCAAAAAGACAAAGAGATTATTAAAGCCGCTGAAGGTATGCACGTAACTGTTTTTCGCAAAAATGGCAGTCCTCACGTTGAGTTCGTTTCCGGAGATTGCAATGCCAAATTTCTTTCAAATTACTTTAGATATGGGTCATTTTGGCTCGTATGTATTACATTTGTTGTCGGAATTGTAACGGTCATTTTATGGGGAGATGCTCCTAATCAACGCCGATATCCTAAAATTGTCCATGCAGACCTTTGAATCATAAAATTACAGGACAAAACCTTCTGCTATCAAAACAGAAGGTTTTTT
>CASEEG010000094.1 GCA_949286885.1 uncultured bacterium | reverse complement strand
GAACAGGTGGAGATGGTCAAGACGGATATGTGTATATATATTGGACGGATTATACAAGTAATTAAAGTTTCGTATCTTAATTCATATTATTAGGGGTGCACTCCAGGTTATTTATATAGCACCCCGTTTTTTATTTTTGCTGTATAATACAATAGTAAAAGTATGATTAAGAGGAAATTTAACGTGTTAGAAAAAGAGTATTTTCCGCAGCAAATTGAAAAAGAACGACTTGAAATATGGGAAAAAACAAACCCACACAAGACTTATAACGACAGTGACAGACCAAAATACTATGCCCTTTCAATGTTTCCATACCCAAGCGGAAAACTGCATATGGGACACGTTAGAAACTATACAATAACTGACGTTATTGCAAGATTTAAAAAAGCCCAAGGATACAATGTGCTCCACCCAATGGGATGGGACAGTTTTGGCTTACCTGCTGAAAACGCTGCAATTCAACATGGCGCAAACCCTGCAAAGTGGACTGACGAGAATATTGCATATATGAAAATGCAGTTAAAAAAATTAGGATTAAGCGTAGATTGGGACAGGGAAGTAACTACTTGCAAAGAAGATTACTACAAATGGACACAATGGCTTTTTATACAATTGTTCAAAAAAGGTTTGGCTTATAAAAAAGAGGCTGCTGTTAACTGGTGCGAACACTGCGCAACAGTACTTGCAAACGAGCAGGTAATAGACGGCAAATGCTGGCGTTGCGACAGTGAAGTAACAAAGAAAAATCTTTCTCAATGGTTTTTAAAAATTACAGACTACGCCGAAGTACTATTACAAGACTTAGATAAACTCACAGGCTGGGGCGACAACGTTAAAACCATGCAGCACAACTGGATAGGCAAATCTACAGGTACAATTTTAAAATTTAAAGTTAAAGAAATTGATAGTTTAGAAGTTCCGGTATACACAACCCGTCCCGATACAGCGTATGGCATAACATACCTTGTTGTAGCACCTGAATACCCTGACATTGAAAAATTAACCACACCTGAACAAAAGGAAGAAGTTGAAAAATATCGTGAAAATGCAAGAAAAATGTCTGAGATTGAAAGACTTTCAACAGAGCGCATTAAAACGGGCGTTGCACTTGGTACACATATCATAAATCCGCTAACAGGAAGGGTTTGCCCGATTTATACTGCAGATTATGCACTTGTAGACTATGGTACAGGTGCAGTTATGGCAGTTCCTGCACATGATGAGCGTGATTGGGACTTTGCTAAAAAATATAATCTGCCCATAATACGTGTCATAACTGGCGAAGGGGATGATGTTGAAAAATGTTACCCACAATACGGAACACTTATTAATTCCGGTGAATGTACAGGTTTAACAAGCGAAGAAGCCAAAAAGAAAGTAACCGAAATTGCTGAAAAAGGCGGCTTTGGTTATGCTAAAACACAATATAGACTACGTGATTGGTTAATTTCACGCCAAAGATACTGGGGTGCGCCGATTCCTATTGTATATTGCGACAAATGCGGTACAGTGCCTGTTCCTGACGAACAGTTACCCGTAAAACTGCCTGAAGATGTAGATTTTAGCGTACAGGGCAAATCGCCAATTTTAACATCAAAAACTTTTGTAGATACGACTTGCCCTATTTGCGCTGCACCTGCTAAGCGTGAAACCGACACTATGGACACATTTATGTGCTCAAGCTGGTATTATATGCGCTATGCTGATGCAAGAAATGACAAAAAAGCATTTGATAAAGAGCTTGTAAACAAGTGGCTGCCTGTTGATCAGTACGTTGGTGGCATTGAACATGCTATTTTGCACTTACTCTATTCAAGATTTTTTACAAAAGCGCTGCGCGATATGGGTTTGCTTGATTTTGATGAACCGTTTAAAAATCTTTTAACACAAGGTATGGTTTTAAAAGACGGCTCTAAAATGTCAAAATCTAAGGGTAACACCGTTGACCCAGATGAGATTTTTGCAAACTATGGAGCTGACACTGCAAGACTGTTTATAATTTCAGACTCGCCTCCGGCTAGGGATTTTGACTGGTCTGACGCTGGTGTTGAGGGCTGTTATAAGTTCTTGTGCAGGGTTTACAGGCTGTATTCAAAATTTCAAGATGTCGTTACACTTGACTATAAAATTCCCGAAAACCTTGACAAGGAAAGCGAAAAACTGCTGCGCGAAGTTCACATTTCAATAAAGAAAATTACAAACGACATTGAAAATGAATTTCAATTCAACACTGTAACCTCAAGATACAGAGAGCTTACAAACTATATTTATGAGTACATACGTGATGAGTCAAAAATTGAAAATAATGTGCTAAGTTTTGCACTTATTTCGCTTTTAAGGTTACTTTCACCTGTTGCAGTGTTTATGAGCGAAGCAATTTATGAGGGTCTTGGTGCAAAAGTTTCAATCCATGATGAGCCTTGGCCAACTTATGATGAAAATCTTGCAAAACAATCAGACATTACATTTATTTTGCAAATCAACGGCAAAATACGTGATAAAGTTGAAGTTGCAGTAGATACACCAAAAGAAGAACTTGAAAAAATTGCACTTAACAACGAAAAAATCAAACAAGCACTAGATGGAAAAACTCTTGTTAAGACAATAATTGTACCAAACAAGCTTGCAAACTTGGTAGTTAAATAAACTTTAAGGCGGGCTAAAAACCCGCCTTTTAAATATTTTACCTGCCGTAAGCCATTTGAATATTTGAATCAATCGTAGAGTTAACGCTTTGGATTTCACTTTCAATCATTTTCAGTTGAATTTGATACCTTTGTGCTTGTTCTTCAAGACGTTGCTCAACAATTTTTAAACGTTCCTGTCGTTTTTGCAGTGCTTTTGCTTCAGCAGAATCAGGATCTAAATCGGTGCCCAAGGTTTCAAGCTCGCCCGTTGAAGTTGTTAACTGCAGACGGGATGAATTAATCAGCATAAGCTTGTATTCAAGGTTCAACCTCATGCTGTTTAGTTGAATTAATCTAATTGTTGAAACTATTAAGCCCATTTTATCTCATTTCGTTGAATTTATTTCCCCTTAGGAAAACATGGTCATTATTTTGTGCAATAAGTTTTTCCATTTGATTTAGCTTGTAGAGTTGGTAATTTAGTCTATATTTTACCATTTTTCTTTTCTTGTTCATTGAAAAGAAATCCTTAAGCATCTTAGTAAATTCCTTGGAGAAAAGTTTAAAGGGATTTTTCCTGATTAAGAAGCTTTTTGAAAATCCCAGAAAATTTTTCATCCTTTTTAAATTTATTTGGATACTTTGTTGCACGAGCTTACTCCTTTGTTAGGGGTAACCCTAAACTAATAAAAACATAACCTCAGATAAAATTGCCTATTAGAAAATAACCTTATAAACAACCCATATCTAGTATTTATAACGACTTGATGATATAAAAACTTTATTTTTGAAATTAAATTTTTACAAAAATTTACAAATCTTGAGCAAGCTTAGAATCAGACTCGATATCATTTTTAAGTGTTTTTCTTACAATATCAGCTTGAGTATCTAGCATTTTGCAAACAGTTTCAATATTTTTAACCCTGTCGGATAAAATTACATCAGCATTTGTCGTGATCCTGCCCGTTACATTCTGATAAGCACTTACTGCAGCATTGCCCGTGCCCTGCATCAAGTTACCGGCAACTATAGCGCCTAAGCCCCACTCGCCCATATAAGGAGACATAGCTTGCAGTAACCCCCCCCAGCCAGAAATCATGCCGGCTAAGGGTAAAACTATATTTTGTCCAAAG
>CASEEG010000093.1 GCA_949286885.1 uncultured bacterium | reverse complement strand
TTTTGTCAAAACCTAAAAGTGTCAACTCTCGAAGCTCTATTTTTTCTTCTTTTTTAAAAATTTGTTCAAGATTCTGACGCATTTTTTCAACAACCATCTCAATATACTCATCATGCGCAAGATTCACGATATCCTTTGCCTTTAGTTTTGAATAATCGCGAACGCGCCTTTTTTGTCGCTCAAGAGTATTTTTCAGACTTTGTTTTTTCTCCAACTGTTCATAAAATTCCAAGTGTCGTATTAAATCTTTTAAAGTAACGTTTCTGTTTCTGTTTAGTCTGACACTTGTACGTCTTTGCAGAACTTCATCAAAAGAGATTACATTAGAAGAAGGTAATTGCAACTGTTCTTCCTCGTATTCTGCTTCAAAACCGTCATCATCAAAAAACTCGTCTTTACCTGTTTCAAGGTCATCTAAGGTAATACCTTCAATTATATTAGATTTTAATCTTAAAAGAATTGATGTAAATAAAAGTGCCCTACCTATTGATTTTAAGTCTTTAATATTGAGCTCGCTCAAACGTTGCATATATTTGTCGTACAAATCAACAATATCGATATTCCAAGGGTCAATTTTGCCGCTTCGTGCTAAATCGACAAGTATTTCAATAGCGTCAACGTTAGTGTCTTTTTGAATACCGTTTTTGGAAATAAATTCAATGTTTCCGCCAAAATCAACTGTGGAATCAAGCCCTGCAATATTTTCTAAAATTTTACCATTATCACCATAAAAATTTTCTACACTGTTATTCATACTAAACTATTCCTAATTATTGAGCCACTTCCTCTTTTAAGTCCGCACCTGAAATCTGTGTAATTCCCCTAACCTTTTGAGTAACACCAATTATTCTGTCTGCTGAATCAACCATTGGCTTTCTCAAACTTACAACCACAAATTGTGTTTGTTTTGCTTGAATGTTAATCATTTTTGCTAATTTTTCAACATTAAGTCCATCAAGGTGCATATCGACCTCATCAAACGCATAAAACGGTGCAGGCATATACCTTTGTATTGCAAACACAAAAGCAAGCGCAGTTAGAGTTTTTTCACCACCTGACATAGATGCAAGTTTTTGATCTTTCTTATCGCGAATACTTGCCTTAAAGACCAAACCACCCGAGAAAGGATCGCTTAGATTTTCCAAAACAAGCTCTCCTTCACCTTCTGAAAGCAGTGGAAAGACATCCTTGAAGTTTTGATTAACAGCATAAAATGTCTTTAAAAACTCGTCTTTTTTATTTACCTCATAACCTTTCATGCGCTCTAATATTTCAATTCGTTCTTTTTCAAGGGTTTCTAATCTTTGGGTTAACTCGTTTAGCGCGCTTGCAACGTTGTCATAGTCATTGATTGCACGCATATTTACAAGACCCAGAGCCTCCATTTTCTTTTGCAGTTTTTGAATTTTTAAATTAATTTCATCAAGCGAAATTTCGGTAGGTTCAACTTCTTTTAAGTTAACCCCTGCTTCCTCTAATTCTTTTGCAGTTTGCTCAAGCAGTGGTTCAAGCTCACGCCTGCGTGCTTTTGAGCTTTCTATTTGTTCGTTAATTCTCTCAAGCTCAGCTTCAATATTATTTTTAGTTGTCTCAAGCTCTAAAAGCTCATTTTGAGCTTCGTCACGTTGTTTTTGGAATTGAACAAGATTTTTACCAAGTTCTTCAATTTTTTCTTCATACTCTTTTAGTACAACTGTCAACTCTTCGATTTCTTTTGCGTATTTTTTCTTATCTTCTTCCAGCTTTTCGTTTTCCTGACCTGTGCGAATAATGTCTTCTTGCCTTTGTTTAATACTCATATCGTGAAATTTTATGTTATTTTTTTCTTTTTCAATATCATTTTGAATATTTAAAATTTCACGCTCTAAATCACGTATTTGATTTTCAACACCTTGTGTTTTTTCTTTTAATTCTTTTAGCTCCCCTTCATCAATGAGCTTTTCAACTTCTTCTATCTCACCTTGCACTTGAGTTATTTTATCAAGCATATCAACGTGTTGTGCTTCCATAGAATCAAGTTTCTTTTCATTTTCCTTGATTT
>CASEEG010000092.1 GCA_949286885.1 uncultured bacterium | reverse complement strand
TCCCCACA
Source organism: uncultured bacterium (assembly GCA_949286885.1). GTDB lineage: Bacteria > Cyanobacteriota > Vampirovibrionia > Gastranaerophilales > Gastranaerophilaceae > Galligastranaerophilus. The sequence goes on along the minus strand of CASEEG010000092.1, from coordinate 6,602 downwards.
ACTCGCTTTTTGTATCTTTCTTGGTAAGAGAAATTTTTACCATATCATCTTTAAAACCTTTTGGTGCAATAAGTGCAAAATAAATTGGTTGTTCGACTTTAAAGTTGTACTCTATTTGATTTTTATTAAGCCCGCTTTTAGGATTTTGCGCACTGAAAACTATAAAAGGGTCGCTTGAGCAGCCACTAAGCAGAAAAATTTGTAAGATTGCAACTAAAATTACAATTACTTTTTTCATTTAACAAGTTCTTTGTAGAGGGTGTCTACTTTTTCTTGTGCCTTTGTTCTGGAATCCTCATCAGGTGCGTATTCGGTGTATTTTTCATAATTATAAATAGCATCTTTTGGTTGATTCATAATCTCATAGCATGAACCTAAACCCCAGTATGCATAAGCAAAGTCGGATTTCAATTCTATTGCTTTTGAAAAATTTGCAATTGCTTCATTGTAATCTTCGTCTTCATAATTAATTAATCCAATATTAAAATATGCGTTTTCATTAACAGGATTAATGTCTAGAGTTTTTGTGTAATATTCCATTGCTTTTGAATTTTCGTTTGAATATTTGTAGCAGTTTCCGATTTTAATTGTTATTGAATCGTCATCATTTGAAAGTTCAAGAGCTTTTTTGTATTGTTCAATAGCTTTTTCAAGATTTTTTTGTTTTAAGTAGTTGTCGCCTGATAATACATAAGCTTCGCTTGATTTACTGTCCAGTTCAATAGCTTTTGAAAATGCACCTTGAGCTTGCTCTAAATCATTTAAATGCTCTAATGTTTCACCATAGCTCAAAAATAAATCAGCATTTTCAGGCTCAATTTGGATAGCTTTTTCATAGTTTTCTACTGCAAGGTCTTTAATTCCCATATCTTCATACGTTTTTGCAAGACCTTTGTATGCGTTTGTATTATCAGGATTTATTGCAAGTGCTTTTGCATAAGTTTCTTTTGCGTTTTTATAGTCTTTTTTGGTGTTATAGTAATTTGCCCATGCTATGTAATTTGAAGCAAGCGACTGTTGAATATTTGGAAATTCAAGGTTGTATTTTGAAAGATTTTCTACAGGTTCTTTTAAAAGTGAAGAATAGATTGTCTCTGCCTTTTTAAATTCTTTTGCTCCCTGAAGTGCAAGAGCTTTGTTGTATAAAGCCTGAAGGTTATTTTTGTTTTGTGCAAGTATTTGATTGTAAACAACAATTGCTTTAGAGTATTCCTGGTTATCAAAATAACTTTTTCCAAGCTCATTTTTCATATTTGCATTAGTAACATCCAGTTTTACGCCCTTTTGTAAAACTGCAATAGCTTCTTTTGGTTTTTGAGTTCCTTTGTATAAAATACCAAGATTTAAATATGCATTTGTGTCATTTGGATATTTTTTAAGGTAATCGTTGTATGCAACAATTGCCTCATCGTATTTGCCCATTTTTGTTAAAAGTGCAGCATAGTCAAATTTTAGCGATGTTAGATTTGGTTCTAATTCAAACGCTTTTTTAAAGTTGGCATAAGCGTTTTCCTGTTCGTTTAAATAAGACTGCACAATTGCAAGGTTACCGTAAGATGTATAATCGGAAGGGTTAATTTTAACAGCTTTATCGAAAGCCTCTTTTGCTTCGTTGTATTTTTTATCTCTTAGAAGCGCAAGTCCGTAGCTGCCCCATTCTTTAAAGTCTGAAGAGTTTTCTTTTATAACATCTTGAAAGGCTTCAATTGAGTTTTTATAATCTTTGCTGTCAAGATAACAGGTTGCAAGATTGGTTGCAGCTTGTGTATTGTCAGGATATTGAGCTAAGAATATTTTATAATCTTTTATTGCGTTTGGATAATCTTTTAAAATATATTCAACATTTGCAATATTTAAATAGTTATATTTGTAGTCAGGCATAAGCGAAAGTGCCTCTTTGTAAGAATAAAGGGCATTTTCGTAATCATTTTTTTGCTCTAAAAGATTGCCAATGCTAATATATAAAAAACCGTCGTCAGGTTTTAGCCTTAGTGTTTTTTGGTAAATATTTAAAGCCTTATCATATTCACCTGTTTGAGAGTATAGTCCGGCAAGTTTTGTATTTAGGGTTATATCATCAGGCGAAGTTGCAAGGGCTTTTTCCATAAGGTCAATAGCATCTTTTAGCCTGTTTTGGGATTCAAATTTTTGTGCACTTTTATACAGTTTAATCGACTCTTTAGTCATTGCACCAAAACTTACGTTTGTGCTTAATGTAAGAGCCAAAATGAGCGATACTGCCGCAGTTTTTGTTAATTTCTTATCCATAATAAAAGTATTATCTTATGATTTTATTTAAAAATCAACTGTCGATTATAATATCATAGCGAGTATCATTAATATTAATGTGCCTATTTGCAATCCTGTTGAGGTAAATTTTTGTGCTTTATTCATATCATAATATTTTGCGGTTTTTTTAGCACTTGCAGCAGCTTGCAGTCTTTGCATGCGTAAAATGTCATCATCAGTTGAAAAATCTCTTTGGAAAATTTTTCTCTCTAACCTGTTAAGCCTTAATGCTGTTGGATCTTGCGAAAAAGTTTTACCGAAAAGAGAGTTCTCGAGCCCTGATAATTGTATGCCAATGTCAGAATTGTAGGAATTATATTCATCATAGCCGTAAGAGTTTTGTGCTCCTCGGTAACTCTGAAAATTGTCTTCTTGGGAGTATACTGTTTTTGGCGTTGTATCAATATTTAAATAACCTTTTAACTTATCTGTCCTTGCGGCAAGATCACCTTCTTGAGGTGAACCAAAAATCTTTTTTTCAAGCCTTTCTATACGTTTATATATATTTTCTTTGTCATAAACCTTTGAAAATAATTTTAATTCTAGTTGGTCAATTTGTGGATAACTTACACCTTCTACTTCTTCTTGCATAAGTTCTCCTGCGCTGCTTTGAGCCTCTTTTTGTGATTCTATTCCAAGTGCACGGTTGATTTTCTCAACCCTTTTTTCTAAAGTTTCACTTGTATTTGTTTGCCCGAAAACATTTTTTTCAATTCTGCTGATTCTGTCGTTTTCAGTATCATTGCTGTATTCAAAACCCCATAAATCATTTTCTATTTTTGAAAGATGACTTGCAAGAGGTAAAACTCCTGCAGCCCAAACTGATGTGTAAAAACCGTTAAGTGCAACAAATAAAGCCGTTATTATGATGTTTGTGAGGAGTTTTTTCATATTTATAATTATATCAACCTTAGTTTAAAATTTTATAGTCACTTGTTACTAAAACTAGAGTTATCATAAAGTTTAGTTAAATTATACTTTTGTATTCGCCCATTTTTCTACAAGCTTATCGGTTAATGTGCAAAGAGTATTTTGATAGTTTTCACATTGTTCTTTTGTTTTTGCCTCAAACCTTAAGGTAAAAACAGGTTCGGTATTACTTTGTCTGATAAGTGCAAAACCGTCTTCAAATATTATTCTTAAACCGTCAATAGTGATAATTTCTTTAATTTTTGAATTAAACAACTCATCTGAAATTTTTTCTTTAAGTTCATCCAACACTGTTTTTTTGTATTCGTTCGGGCAATTTAGCCGTACTTCATGTGAAAGATATACATTGTTAAACGGTTTTATTAACTCATCTAAATCAAAATTTGGATTCACTTTTTTGTTTTTTGCAACAATTTCAATAAGCCTGCAGCCGGCATAAATTGCATCGTCATAGCCGAAATATCTGTCTTTAAAGAAAATATGCCCGCTCATTTCGCCTGCCAAAAGTGCACCTGTTTCTTTCATTTTTGACTTTATGTAGCCATGACCTGTTTTGTGCATTATTGCATTTCCGCCATTTTGGTTAATTGTGTCATATAAAACTTGCGAGCACTTAACTTCACTTACTACAGTAGGAATTTCACCTCTTGATTTGAGTTCGTTAATTAAATCAAGAGCGTATATTAACAGTAATTTATCTCCTGAAATCATTTTTCCTTTAGAATTTATCACGCCTATCCTGTCAGAATCTCCGTCAAATGCTATGCCAAAATCTGCTTTATTTTCAACTACAGCTTTTTTAATGTCGTCAAGGGTTTTTTCATCAGATGGATTGGGGTGATGGTTTGGAAAAGTTCCGTCAGGTTCTGAAAATAGTTCAATAACTTCGCAACCTAACTCTCGATATAGTTGGGGAGCGACAATTCCGCCTGTTGCATTTGCAGAGTCTACAACAATTTTTATGCCTTTGCCTATTTTATCAAACATGTCCGAAATTTTATCGCAATAGTTTGATATTATGTCATATTTTTTATCAAAACCGCACCTTATTGTTCTGTAACTGTTTTCCTTTGAGTTTTCGAACGCTTTTATTGTGAAGTTTTTCACTTCTTTTATTTGTTCTTCATTTAAAGATGCCTTGTTAAAAGTCATCTTTAAGCCGTTATATTCGCTTGGATTGTGCGATGCTGTTATTATAAGTGCACCATTGACTGTTTTACCCTCTGTAACACTTTCTTCTATCTTTGCAAATTCACTATAGTATCCAAGGGGAGTAGGTGCAAGTCCTAAATCTATTACATTTGCTCCTTGGGATAAAATACCTTGGATTAAGGAATCTTTCAGCTCTTTTGAATGGAGTCTGGCATCCATGCAAACGCAAAAAAGCAAATCTTGGGCGCTTATTCTTTCTTTGCTTGTTTTATTAAATTGTTCTTGTACCCAATTTACATACCCCTTTGCAGCATAGAAAAACAATTCAGAGTTTACCTCTGAGGGAAATATACCTCTTATATCGTTTTTACCGAATGCCTTTGTATTTAAGATATCCTGCATTGTATACACTCCTTGTTTCTGGTCCCCTTTTTGAATTATTATATTACAAAAATTTTCTTGTGGCATTTTCTTGATAATAATTGTATAATATTGACTATGGAAGATGAAATTAAACTTACTCATGACCAATTTTTAAATTTGGTAAAGCTTTCAGGGATTGATGTCAGCCCTGAAATTGATGCTTCGCAAACGGTATCAAGAGCACTTATCGCCCTTGAGAGGAAACTAAACTTTTTTAATTATCCTCTAAGCTTTTTTACGGCAGAAAGCATTAATGTCCTTATTGTTGATGATATGGAGTTGTCAATTTATCAACTTACATCAATGTTGAAAAAAATTGGTATAAATGTATATGTTGCAAGGAATAAAGAAGAAGCTTTAACCGAGCTTAAAAAGAAAAAAATTGATTACTTAATTATAGACTTATTTTTGCCCGATGCTAAAGACGGTTTTGATCTTATTGCTCAGGCAAATAAAATTAAGAGCGAAGAGGCTAGGGACTTTAAACTTATCGTTATTTCAGGTACCGATGATACAAAAATGATACAGGAATGTTACAAGTGCGGAGTAGATGAATTTATACCTAAACAACCGCAGTGGCATGAAGGTATTTTAAAGTTTATTTCAAATTCTACAAACAAAGTTGTAAATGAGGAATTTCAGAAATATTACATAAATGATGCTATCTGTGTAATGACAATTTATAAAATTAATAATGAGAAATATTTGGATAAAATACTAAAAGAAGCTACTACAAATGTTTTGACCGGCAAGCCGAATATAATTTTTAACCTTGAACACATTAAAATATTTTCAGATAGATATGCGAGCATTTTTGCAGATGTTTACAAAGCTACATCGCAAAAGGACGGGCTTTTCATACTGGTCAAACCATGTGAAGACGTCAAAAAAGCCCTAAATTATGTATTTTTGAATAATATAATACATACGTTTGATACAATTGAGGAAGCAGTGGAATTTGTAGATCTTAATGAATTTATGAAGTAAGCTACAGAAATTCTAGTTTGATTCTGCTTTTTTGATATTTGCTATCTCAGGGTCCAATAGTCTCTTGCCTACTTCCTTGAAGTTAATTTGCAACAAAGAGCGATTAGCGTAATTTATTACTTTTACAACTTCTCCTTGACCATACTTGTCATGTTCGACTATATCTCCATTTTTGAATGATATAGCTTTCTTCGCGATTTCATTTTTAAATAAAGGCAATTCATTTCCTTTTTCTGTGTCTATATGTTCCTTTATCTTTTCCAAATCTATTACAACATTTTCATCAATAACAAGCTTATCCTTGTTGTTTTCGGTTTCAGGAGTTTTATTTTTGTCACTATCCCCTATTGCTTCATTGAATGTGTCTTCTATAGACTGTGTTGCAAGATCTTCAAGAGAAACCGATTCTTCTGCGCTATAAGCTAATTCTTTTGTTTCTTCCAACAAGTTTTGGAATCCAACAGGTTCATCCACTATGTCTTCTTCAACAGGTTCATCTATTACATCTTCTTCAACAGGTTCTTGCGTTTCTTCAATCTCTGCAATCTGTTCAACAGGTTCATCCACTATGTCTGCTTCAACAGGTTCATCTATTACATCTTCTTCAACAGGTTCTTGCGTTTCTTCAATCTCTGCAATCTGTTCAAGAGGCTCTTCTGCCGAATTTTCTAAAACAGGCTCATCTATTACATCTTCTTCAACAGGTTCTTGCGTTTCTTCAATTTGCGATGTTGCTTCTTTGTAATGCTCAAAAGCACTACTGTCATCAGACTTTTTTGCGGGGATTTTTTCATCCTCCGTTTCATTTTCAAACTCCAGTT
>CASEEG010000091.1 GCA_949286885.1 uncultured bacterium | reverse complement strand
ATTTTTATCAACAGTTTCTCTCAAGGTATTTTCAACAAAACCTTTAAGAGTCATCATAGCGTTTTTACAGCCTGAGCATTTTCCGCGCAGCTTAACATACACTTTTGAACCGTCAATATCAACAAGTGTTATGTCGCCGCCGTCTTTTTGCAATTCGGCAGCAATTTGTGTTTCAATAACTTTGCTGATTTTAAGAATTTTTTGTGCCGGAGAAAGCGTTGAAGCTTCATGCTCTTCCTTCTCAAGCTTGTTGTAGTAAGTTTCAATAATATCTTTAATTACGTCTTTACACCTGCCGCATGCGCCGCCGGCTTTTGTAAAATTAGTAACCTCTTCAACGGTTTTTAACCCGTTAACCTTAATAGCTTCCCAAATCTGGTTTTCAGTAACCCCGAAGCACTGGCAGATAATTTTTTCTTTAACGGGTTCAGTTCTTAACTCGTCCAAATCCATATAATCGTCATAATTTTTAAGAGCATCTTCCAGCGCTTCATGCCCCATGACCGAGCAGTGCATTTTTTCAGGCGGCAGCCCTCCAAGCTGGTCGGCAATATCTTTATTTGTAATCTTTCTAACCTCATCAAGCGTTTTGCCGATAATCATTTCGGTCAAAATACTTGAACTTGCAACAGCCGAGCCGCAGCCAAAAGTTTGGAATTTGGCGTCAACTACAATATTATTTTTTATTTTCAAATATATTTTCAACTGATCACCGCAAGCAAGAGAACCCGCAACGCCAATAGCATCAGCGTTATCAATTTTCCCTACATTACGGGGATTTCTATAATGTTCAATAACTTTTTCAGAGTAGTCCCACATATAATTTCTCCCTTTCTCATATTTTATCTCAAAAAAACTTTTTACAACAGCGCCAAATTATTAGTGTAAATTTTTATAAAAATTTTTAAAAATTTTTGCTTGACATTTTTTTTCGATTAGGTTATATTGGATACACTAAATTGAAGTGTTGCTTAAACACTTGTTTAAAAAATATACATTTGTGTATTAACAGACTCTCGATATTAACGAAATAACTGGAAGTAATGGAATATAGATTAGACTTAGTATATATACATTTACCCTAACGAATTAGAATACAAACCCCAATAAAATAAAAAATAAACAATCCAAATATTAGTTTAGCATAACAAACATAAACTATACATTTACCCGATATTACCTCATAGTAGGATTACCCCAAAACTATAAGGTAATTTTTTTTATGAGTGAGCAGAGGCAGGAGGAATGCAACGCATTCCGAACAGTTGAGCAATCGACACCAGAGACCGCGCTCTTTGGTGCGATTGCGAACGGTGCCGTTTATCGCGAACGAGTCAGCGTCAGCCGGTGCTCGCACACGATAACTACAAACAAAAAGCTAAACGTTCAGGTAATTTAATCTTTCCTGATTTCGGTTATATCTTAAACGAAAGGAGTTTGTTATGACTAATTTAGAAATCAAGGAACTTCGCAAAGACAGCGAAAAGGCAAAAAAATTTTTTATGAAACAGCTGGCCTACACGCTCGGGCCTGTTGAATTAAAAGATCTTATGGATGAAGGCAAGGTAAAAATAATTGATGTAAGAAATGAAGCGGACTATGAAATTTCGCATATTCCTGGCTCAATTTCAATGCCTTACGAAACAATAGAAACGAATACGGATAAATTATCAAAGGAAGAAACAAATGTTGTTTGTTGTTACAACCAGCAATGCCACCTCGGTGCAAGAGCATGCCTGAAACTGGCGGATTACGGTTATCCTTGCATGCACCT
>CASEEG010000090.1 GCA_949286885.1 uncultured bacterium | reverse complement strand
GGATAAACCTGATACCCGCTTTGGTCTAGAACTTTTTGATGTATCTGATATTATGGCAGCATCAACTTTTGAAGCTTTTAAATCAGTTGTAGAAAAAGGCGGTACGGTAAGAGCAATCAAAATCCCGGGTATTGCAGGATATTCAAGGAAAGAAATGGATGATGTAAGAAATCTTGCAATTTCATTTGGCGCAAAAGGTCTTGCCTGGGTTACTTATATGGAAGATGGCACTGTAAAATCGCCCGTATTCAAGTTTTTAACTCAAGAACAAATCGATGAAATACAAAAAAGAGCAGACGCTCAAAAGGGTGATATAGTATTCTTTGTAGCTGACTCACACAAGGTTGTATTTGATGTGTTGGGCAGATTTAGATTATACTTTGGCGACAGATTAGGTATGATTGACAAATCAAAACATGATTTATTGTGGGTTGTTGACTTCCCGTTATTTGAATACTCAGCTGAAGAAGACAGATACGTAAGTGTTCACCACCCATTCACTATGCCTGCTTACGAAGATTTAGATAAACTTGAAACAGATAAAGCAAATGTAAAATCAATAGCTTATGACGTTGTATATAATGGAAACGAGCTTGGTGGCGGCTCAATAAGAATTCACGACCCTGAAATTCAACAAAAGGCCTTTAGGGCACTAGGGCTTAGCGAAGAAGAAATTCAAAACAAATTTGAATTTATGATTAACGCATTTAAATACGGCACACCCCCCCATGGTGGCATAGCATTAGGTTTAGACAGACTTGTTGCACTGCTTGTCAGGGCTAATTCAATAAGAGATGTAATTGCATTTCCTAAAAATGCTCAAGCAAAATGTGTTATGACGCAAGCACCATCTGATGTTTCGGAGACACAACTCAGGGAGTTGCACATAAAGTTACGAAACATGCCAAAACTAAATTAAGCAACATTATAAAAGCCGGAAACAACCGGCTTTTAAGCTATAGCAGGTCTATGCCCGAGTTAATATTATTATAAATTATTTTTGAAGCTTGTTGTATCAAATCACGGGCAGAATAATCATTATATGGTCTTTTTACTAAAATTACGACCACGTATTTTTTACCGTTTTGAGTATAAACAATACCGGCATCACCCAACATAGAACCGATGTCACCAGTTTTGTGTATCAATATTGCTTCTTGAGGCAGACCGGCTTGGAGCAAACTTCTATTTTGAACATTAGCCATATATTCTTTTATGGTAATTTTGCTTTTATCGCTCAGAAAATTAGGATTATCCAGATTGTACAATAATGTAGCAATCTGTTTTGCACTTATTTTGTTAGTACCGTTTAAATCGGGCAATCTGTTTTGCAACTCAATTTTATCCAAACCTAAAGAGCGCATGGATGAATTAATTGCAGATTTACCTCCTGCCTCTTCTATTAGCATATTTGTAGCCGAGTTATCAGAATGAGTAATCATAATTTTAGCAAGATAATCAACAGTATAAAATTTATTAAGAGGCCGATATTGTAATTCGCCCGAACCTTCAGTCTTGTTTTTAAAGTCATACAAAATCTTTTTTGAAAGTAAAGTGGAATTAGAACCGTCTTTTTCAGACCTATCAATTTTTCTAAATAATTCAAATAAAATAGGAAGTTTTATGATACTTGCAGCGGGAAAGGAAACATCTGAGTTAATCGACACCTCTTTGGCACTGGAATATTCCCAAACATAAACAGCAGGCTGCATATTTGGATATTTTTTAAACAAATCAAATAATTGTTTTTTTGTAATAGAAAGCTCGCCCGATGTAATAATAGGAATTATAGTCTTTGTATTGTGATTAACAGGTACAATTAAATGTTTACCAAACAATTCCGAATTGTACAGATAGTTTAAATGCCTTGATACATAAGGTTCAATGTCTATTTTGATATTTCTGTTTAAAAAATGGTTTACAACCAAAGGTTCAAAATAATTGAAATAAAGAAATGGGGCAGCAAAATATGAAAATATACACAGTAAAAAAGAAGTAAATATAAATCGTAATATTAATTTTATGGGATTAAAACGTTTTACAATCTTCTTTTTGCGTATAACATGCGCAGGGTAAACTTTAACATTACCGTAAGAATCACTGTAATATTCACTCTGTCTTAGTGGTTGAGGCAAGAAAAAACTCCGTTAACTATATATTTAGTTTATAAAATATTCAACAAAAATTCATAGTATATTTATATGAAAAAATAAATATAAACAAAAAAGTATGTTATACTGACTTTTATGAAGGTAAAATATTCTCACTTGGTCATCACTGCAATCACAACATTAATGTTAATGTGTCCAGTTGCGTACTGCGATGCGGTAATATCGCAATCACAAGAAACAAATGGAAGAATCAAAACAGTGGCAGCAGGTCTGATTGTGATAACAGACAGAGGAAATGATCTTACATATCAGAGAGAAGTTAACCATGAGTATTTCGGTGATGCAGTGATGTACAAAAAAAACATATTTTCCCGAAATATTTTAGAGGTTATGGGAAGAGTAGAAAGTTTGGACAGATTTAATGCTATAGTCTACACTCCTGTGGGCAAAATTGAAATACAAAGGTACAAAATTAAAAATATAATTATGAAAGTACAAAACAAAGGATATTAACGGCATGAACATTATTTTTTACGGCAACAAACAAAATGAAATTATGTTAGAAAATTTAAAATCTGCAAATGAAGAGTTTTGCGTAAGGGAAGTAAATTTCGATGAGGTTAAAAACTACAAGGATATAAATCCTGCAGTAATGATTCTTGACGCGCCGATAAATAAAATAAAAGAAGTTTGCGCAGTTACAAAATTTGAAACATCTGTTCTGATTGTTACGGATGAAATAACCCAAGATATGATTGTACGCGCAGATGCTTACGACTATATACTGAGGCCCGTTAACACAAAAGAATTGGAAGTAAGAATAGGGGCGCTTGCAAAAACATCGAAGTATAGAACTGCACTAAAAAAACAGGCTGTAACCGACGAGTTAACCGGATTATATAACAGAAAATATTTACATCACCGCTTAGAAGCAGAAATGTCAAGGGCAAAAAGGTACGGAACACCCCTGTCTTGTCTTCTTATCGACATTGACTTTTTCAAAACCGTTAACGACATGTACGGCTATGACTGGGGCGATGTATTGTTAAAAAAAATTGCTCAAATGCTTGAAGCTCTGATAAGAAAAGAAGATATTCTTACAAGATACGGAGATGAAGAATTTATTCTAATATTACCAAACACTTCCGAGGATAATGCATACATTTTTGCCGAAAGATTCAGAAGAGATATAGAAAAAATGGAGTTTATTCCTGCAAATGAAGATGAAAGACATCCTATTACAATATCAGGAGGTATATCTTCATACCCGTTCCTAGAAAATGTGGAAGAAAATGCAAATACCATTATAAGATATGCTGAACATGCTTTATACGCAGCAAAAAAACATGGCAAAAACCAAATAGTTGAATTCTCTAAAATGAATTTGGATTACTAATGCTTACAAAAAGAATAATCCCATGTCTGGATGTTAAAGACGGACAAACGGTAAAAGGTATAAATTTTGAAAATCTAAAACATGCGGGAGATCCTCTGGAATTAGCCAAAAAATATTCCCAAGAGGGGGCAGACGAGCTTATATTTCTCGATATTAGCGCAACAAATGAAAGAAGAAAAACGATAGCTAATCTTGTAGAAAAAGTGGCTAAAAACGTTTTCATACCGTTCACAGTAGGAGGCGGAATTACATCTTTAGAGGATATTGCCCAAATTTTACAAGCGGGAGCAGATAAAATATCAATAAATTCCGCAGCAGTAAAAAATCCCGATCTAATTAATGACTGTCAGCAATATTTTGGCTCGCAATGCATTGTTGTTGCAGTAGATGCCAAAAAAATCAACAATGAATACTATGTACACATTAACGCTGGCAAGAAAAACACAGGGATTAAATTATCATACTGGGTACAGGAAATAGAAAACAGGGGCGCTGGCGAAATTCTTCTCACTTCTATGGATTTTGACGGGACTCAAAAAGGTTTTGATATCGAAATGAACAGCCTTGTTTCAAATTTGGTAAAAATACCCGTTATAGCTTCAGGTGGCGCAGGCCCGCACGAAGAACATTTTAGGGATTTATTTAAAAAAACAAACGTTGATGCTGCACTTGCAGCATCGATATTTCACTATGAAACACTCCCTATAGGCAAACTAAAGAAAAAACTTAATTTTTGGAATATTAAAGTCAGATAGCACAAAAGCCGGAAAAATGACCGGCTTTTGTCAACATGGTGTTAATAGGGGACAAATAAAACTAGCTAAAAGCTTTAAACGAGCTTTCAATATTATTTTGGATAACTTTTTGAACAGATTCAAACTCTGTTTCAACAGCTTTGTGTTGAGTTTCAATTTGTTTTTGATCGGTTTCAAGTTTTTTATCTTGAGCTTGAACCCTTGCAGATGCAGTCTGATATTCAGCTTGGGCAATTGCATCATCTTCAGTGTAGTAGTTATCTTGTATTTCTGTCATACCGGACCAACTTACCGATTGCCAATCACCTATGGCTTCAATTCCGGTACCACCAACGCCTATTTCGTTTCCGTTTCCGTCAACTGCAGAAAACTGTTCGATAATAAATCTGCCGTTTCTAAGTCCTTCTTGGAAGTAGTTTTCAGTTTCTGACGAATCTGCAAGTTTTGAATCAACTACATAAACATCATAAACATCTTCGCCGTTGTATACACCTGAAACAATAGCCTGATTACCTTCGATTTTTACAGTTACACCGGGGGCATTTGTATAACCAGCCTCTGATGCGGTTTTTGGTAATTCACTAACGTCGGTAACAACAACTTGACCTCTTGCATTTTTAACCCTGTAATCAGAAATTCCAGTTCCGTCATCATTCATGCCGGAGAGCATTAAATTTCTGTAAGTCAAATTTACTGTCTGAGTTTGGTTTGCTTCACCCTGCTTAACCAATCTTGTTAATTTCATTTGCCTGTTAGCAGTTCTGCGAGCGTATTCAGAAGAAACGCTTTCTAACTCAGTAGCAAGTGTAAGCCTTCTTTGAGAGATTTCTTGAGCACGAAACTCCAAATCGCTTTTTCTTGCTGTGAGAAGTAACAATCTGCCTTGACTTGCTGCTAGTCCCATATTATACCACCTTTACATATCTTACTTATATAAAAACACCAAGTATATACAAATTTCATACTAAGTATATATTGTAACATATCTTTACATAAGCATTGAATTGTAATCCTTTCTGGTTTTACTATTCCCATGTTGCGACCTTGTTACTACATAAATCGGCAAAATAAGTTAGAAACTTTAGAAAAAGTATAATTCTATATTAAGAATTGTAAATTTGTTTATTAGTTTTACGGTTAATGATTTTTTTTAGAATTTGTTATAAAATAACAAAGAGGGAATTATGGATAAGAGAAAAACAATTATAATTGCAATTTTGGCGGTTTTAGGGTTAATCCTAACAGTTGAACTTTCTGTAATATTTTTCAAAGTAAACTTTAACGAACAGTACAGTGCAAGTTTTTGTTCGGTTAGCAGCTTAATTGACTGCGATGGTGTAGCAAAAACCAATTATTCAATGTTTTTGGGTATTCCACTTGCTATATGGGGAATGCTATTTTATTTGCTGACACTATTTTTAAATTTTGTTAATTTAATACAAAATAAGTTCAAAAACACTATTTTTGATGTATTTAAAAACCCCAAAAGCTACATTGCAACACTGGGTTTGTTATCGTTTTGTATTTCAATATGCCTTGCGATAATTTCAATATTTAAAATCAATAAAATATGCGTGCTTTGCTTTATAACTTATTTTATAGATTTATTTATTGCGATTACAGCTAAAAGCAAAGGCAGCTTTTTCATTAAAGATATTAAAAATACAATATTTGATTTTTGCGACGGGGTAAAAAAATACACAATATTATTCATAACAGTTCTAATCGCCTTTGCAAGTCTTGTCACATATACAAGTATCTCAATGGTATTTTCACCCCAGCAGAAAATTCAAAAATCGTTTGAAGAGTTCATGACTATGGATAAAAACAAGTACGCTGTTAGCGGTAACATCCTGGGAAATCCAAAAGGAGAAAAAATATTTGTATATAGCGATTTTATGTGCCCGTTTTGCAGAGTAACCAATATAATGGCATCGAAATTTGCACATGAAAACAAAGAAATACAAGTTGTACATATGAATTTTCCGCTGGATAGCACATGTAATAAATATGTGCCCAACACAGTCCATCCGGGAGCATGCATTCTGGCTAAATATGCACTTGCAGCCAAAAAACAAGGCAAATATTGGGATATGTCAAACCTAATTTTTGATGAACATCCCTCAAGCGAAGCTGATATTTTATACTTAAGCGAAAAATTAAATTTAGACATAGCTCAACTTGTTCAAGATGTAGCATCTGAGCAAATTCAAAATGAACTTTTAGAGCAAATCGAAAATGCGCACCAAAACGGAATATACGGAACTCCGACAATCGTAATAGACGATATACCATATATGAGTGCCATGCCATATTACAAAATAAAAACACTGTATTCTCAAGCCAAAAAAAGACACAAAAGAGCACAAAGATAATGGAAAAAGTATTGCTACATGCTTGTTGCGCTGTCTGTAGCGCATATTGTATAAAACACCTTTACGAAAATGAGTACAAGCCTGTCGTATATTTTTACAACCCAAATATATTCCCTAGACAAGAATATGAAATCAGACTGAATGAAATTATTAACTATTCAATAAAAGAAAATTTCGAACTCATTGTTGAAGATTATAAACCACAGGACTTTGCAAACGTGTCAAAAGGTTACGAACAAGAACCGGAAAAAGGGCTAAGATGCAACAGGTGTTTTTTATTAAGACTGGATAAAACCGCACAAAAAGCAAAAGAGCTTGGAATACAAAATTTTACAACCACCTTAAGTATAAGCCCACACAAAATTTCGAAAAATATATTTAATGCAGGCTACCAAGCAGCAAAACATTATGAAAGAGTTTTTCTGCCTTACGATTTTAAAAAAAATGACGGTTATAAAATCACGCGTCAAATTGCAAATGACAATAATATGTATAAGCAGTCCTATTGCGGCTGCAAGTATTCTATTCGCGTAGAGAACAAATAGCCTTTTTTAAATCCTTATTATTAAATATGTAATTACCCGCAACAAGAGAATTTGCGCCCATTTTTTTACAAATTTTTGCTGTTATATCATTTATTCCCCCATCCACTTGTATATAAAGATTATCTTTGGCAAATACACGTGCCATCTCTTTTACATCGGCAATTTTTGAGACACACTCATGCATAAATTTTTGTCCGCCAAACCCGGGCTCTACAGTCATAATCAAAACCATATCCAAATAGGGGATAAAATCTTTCAAAATATATGAAGGGGTCATTGGTTTTATTGACAATCCTGCTAATATTCCTTTTGATTTTATTTTTTTAATTATTTCCAAAGCTAGAGAACTTTGTGCCTCATAATGGAATGTAATTATATCAGCACCAGCATCAATAAAGTCATCAATATATTTATTAGGTTCACTTATCATTAAATGAACGTCTAAAATCATATTTGTGATCTTTCTTAACGATTTAACAACCGGTGCTCCTATTGTAATATTGGGGACAAAATGCCCATCCATAACATCAATATGAACCCAATCAGCACCTGCATCAGAAATACAGGAAATATCCCGTTGCAAATTTGCAAAATCTGCCGAAAGTATAGAAGGAGAAATTATTGTGTCCATAAACCCTCATTTTTTAAAAATTCAAGTGCATTTTTTGCAGCCTCTTGTTGTGCCATCTTTTTTGAACTTCCGCACCCTTTGGCAAGAAATTTACCATCAAAATAAACTCCTACTTCAAAAACTGCACAATGTTGAGAACCACTCTTAGATAGTAAAATATACTCAGGTAAAGTATGATTAATTTCTTGCGTATATTCCTGTAACTGTTGTTTTGGATTAATTTTTTCAAGATTTTTTTCAATTTCAGAAATTAAATCGGCAAAATTTGAGATAATAAATTCTTCGACTCTTGCATAAGAACAGGTTAAATAAATCGCGCCCAAAAAAGCTTCAAGTGCACATGCAAGTATGGAGCGTTTGAGCTCACCTCCTGTTTTACGCTCATTGTCAGACAATAAAATAAAATTATTTAAACCAATTTTAATAGCAAAGTCAGCTAAAGTCTTATCAGCAACAATTTCACCTCGCAACTTTGACAAAACACCCTCTTTGTAATCAGGAAATTTACAATACAAATATTTACTTACAACAAGCTTCAAGACGGCATCTCCCAAAAATTCCAGTCGTTCATATGAACACTCGATAGGTATGTCCGCTTCATGCACATATGAAGTGTGTCTCATTGCCTTTTCAAAAAGGGAAAAGTCATGACTACTACCAAATCCCAATTTTTTTAAAAATTCACAGTATGCTCTTTCTCTATCAGAAGTAGACATTTACCACACCTTGAACATACTTGAAAAATTCTATTAAGATATTATGCCCATGGGTAAAATTAACAAAATAATAATATGCAACAGGAACAGCGAACAAGTAACCATCAGTTCTATCTAAAATTCCCCCATGGCCGGGTAAAATATTACTGGAGTCTTTGACTCCTGCATCCCTTTTAACAAGCGACTCAGACAAGTCACCAAGCTGGGAAGAAACAGTAATGAGAAAACCAGCGAACATAGCCTCAAATAAACTTAAATTCGTGTAAAAAACACCAAAGACGGCGACAATAATTGCAGCAATACCAGCCCCTATAGCACCCTCTACAGTCTTTTTAGGACTTATGACCGGCGAAAGTTTCCTCTTGCCAAATTTCGAGCCAAAATAATATCCACCAATATCTGTCGCAACAACTATTAAGAATACAAATATTACAAGCCATAAACCTTCATTGACTCCAATTTGAAAAGCATTTATCCTGTCAAGTCCAATTTGCCTTATTAAAAGCAAATGACAGGGAAGCCAACCGCAGTATAAAAATCCCAGCGCAGTTGTTGCAACATTAACAATGTATGGTTGCCGCCCCATAAATAAAACCATCAGAAAAGAAGCCATAACGGCAAGAGAAATAATTGACGGCAAAAGATCAAAACGTCTAAAAAATATTAAAAGTGAGAACGTAACATCAGCCAACAAAATCAACGAAAGACTAGGGTGAAATCCCTTGGTTCTTAAAATTTTGACATATTCAATAGACCCAAGAAAAACCACCACAATTAGAAATGCCAAAATGGGTATGCCACCTAAAAACAAACACATAAGAGCAATCAAGGATATTACAATCCCGGTAATAACTCTCATAATTTTATTCTGCTTTTGTGTATCATCCACTATACAGTCATTACCTCTTTTTCTTTTTCACTAACAACTTCATCAATTATTGATATATACTTATCTGTAATCTTTTGCACTTCGGCTTGAGCATCTTTTACTGCATCCTCAGACATGTTATCAGTTTTTTCCAACTTTTTTACATCATCTGCCATCTCGCGCCTGATATTTCTTATTGCAACTTTGGCATTTTCGCCCAATGCTTTTACATCCTTTGTTAGCTGTTTTCTTCTTTCTTCAGTTAAAGGAGGAAAAGCAAGTCTTACAACAATACCGTCAGAGTTAGGAGCAATACCCAGTTCAGCCTTAACAATTGCTTTTTCAATTTCTTTAATAATTGTTTTATCAAAAGGAGTTATGACAAGTGTTGTACCTTCAACTACACTAACCTGTGCCATTTGACGAAGAGGAGTTGGTGCCCCGTAATAATCAACAAGAACTTTATCCAAGATAAGTGGATTGGCACGACCTGTCCTAACTGCAGCAAGCTCTCTCTTTAGCTGGTTAATACACTTCTCCATTTTTTCTTTGCCTAAATTTTTAATCTCGTCAACAGACATTTTTATTCTCCTACATATGTTCCTATTTTTTCATTGTTTAAAATCTTAATTATACTATCTTCTTGAGCAAAATCAAAAACAAAAATCGGTATATTATTCTGTTTACACAAAGAACAAGAAGTCAGATCCATAACCTTTAAATTATTCATGATAATGTCATCATATCTAATTCTATCATATTTTTTTGCATTCGAATTAAGGCGCGGATCGTCACTGTAAACACCATCTACACCATTTTTAGCCATAAGCATTGCCTGTGCGCCAATCTCTGCTGCCCTAAGTGCCGCCGCAGTATCAGTAGTAAAAAAAGGATTTCCTGTGCCAGCAGCAAAAATGACAACCCTACCTTTTTCAAGATGACGGATTGCTTTAAATCTGATATAAGGTTCTGCAATTTTATGAATATCTAGAGCAGACTGTACTCTACAGGGAACACCTATTTTTCTCAATTCACTCTGCAGTGCAATTGCGTTCATAACCGTTGCAAGCATGCCAACATAATCGCCAGAAGCCTGATCCATGCCAAGCTTTTTTGAATTCTTCATGCCGCGAAAGATATTACCTCCGCCGACAACGACCGCCAACTGCACACCCAGCTTGTGTATTTTTTTTATTTCATTTGAAATCATTTCAACAGGCTTTGGATCAATTCCAAACTCCTGTTCACCCAACAGTGCTTCACCACTTATCTTAAGAAGTATTTTTTGATATTTTAACCCTGACATATTCTACCTTATAAAACTGATTAAGATAATTATACAAGAAAATCAATTCATTGTATAATTGTAAATATGAACTTAAAAACTCAAAATGCAAAAAATATCATAAGCAAAGACAACATCTTGTCAGACGAAGCTGCAAAAACAATTGTAAACAATTGTGATTTTGAGAGCTTTAAAACACTTTGTGACAATTCTGATTGCTTATTTGAACACATTATAGACAAAATTATAAAAAAACTTGTTTGTGCCACTAACAGTAATAACATCGAAACAACTTTTGAGTTTTCAAAATGTTACAATCTCCAAATCGGAGAATATATTCTTAAATCTTGGCTTAAATTTGCAAATGAAGACATTACGGACAGAATTTTGCTTTTGTTTGAGACAGGAACAGTTGAGCAGAAAATATATGCAGCAAAATATTTTGAGACAATAAATGATACACTTGCACTTGAGCTACTTTATAAGAATGCCTTTAATGACAACGAGGATTTATCTGCAGCCTGTGCAAATACACTTGCTGCTTTTGCGGATGAACAGATGCGACAAAAAGCACTGACCATCTTGCAAAGCGACGATGAGTTTAAAAAGTTAATAGCAACAAAATTTCTTATTAATTTTGGCAACAAAGAAGATATAAGTGTAATTACTGACCAGATAAATATCTCGCCGTTTGGTGCAAATATTGCAGCAGAACTTTTATACAAATATAGTTATGAAACATTGAAAGATAATTTGACAACAGAAAAAACAATACAAATTTTTGATGAGGTAATCAATGCTTATCCTGAGGATATTCCTCTTGAAACCGTATTAGATTTTAATCTAGCAGCATTTATGGAAGATGCAAAAAAAATTGAAAATAACTCTTATTGCTCGAGATTATTGGCGGATGCGAAAAATATTTTCAAAATAATAAATTCTGATAACATTTACACATATGATCTTAAAGGTGAATATCTTGATGCCGTAAGAAAAATAGATAAGTTGTTTGAAAATTATAAAATTGAAGCAGTTAAAATTATACCAGAATTATCTCAAAGCCAAAAAAGGATAACAAAAGCATTAAACACGATTATCAACATAAAAAGCAAGGATGCAACAGAAGAAATAAAGAAATTATACACCAAAACAACCGACCCGCTTATATTATGCGAATGTGCAAGAGCAGCAAAGAGTTTGAATATTTCAATAGACAAAAACACAGGAATAAGCAAGATAGCAGATGAAAATGCTATGGAACTATTTAAAAGTTACTTTTAACCCTCGATCTGCTCATTGGAATTGCTATTATCGTCTGAAACGTCAGGAACGGAAATACTGTTTGTTTCATCAAGTTTTATGTAATGTGCATCATCCCATCTTAAATCTATGTATTTAATTTTTTGTTTAAATTTTGCAGCCTCTGGAAGAATTGTAGCAATCCACTTTGCGCGTTTTAAAGCAGTGTCATTAATTTCACCAAAACGTACGAGAACTTTTTCCAATTTAATATAAACATCAGCAGGGTTTCTCAAATCAATATATTCGACCTTTTGTCCGGCATAAGCTTCAATCGCCTTTGTTAAACGCAAAATCTCATCAACGCGCTCATTATTCCATTTTTCATAGTCATCACCCCGCACTCCGTATGTAATAATTTTATATGTATCGAATTTCGGGCTAATAGGCATATATTCGCGGTCTATAAAAACTCCGTCATTGGTTATTGCAGAAATCGGTTCAGCATCCAGTGCAGGTGTAATTAAAAAGACCGGAGTTCTTTCTTCAACTATTACGTTGATTCTTGCGGGAAGCCAAAGGCGTCTTATGTAAACCTTTTTTATAGGCTGCAACTTCATCAAGTTTGCTTCAATATCAGATGTGTCAAGTCGGAAAATTTGAACATTAGGGAGTTGAACCTGTCGGATAAGATCAACAATCTTATATTTTGGTGTAATTACGTTACCCTCGATATTAATTACGCTTTCATCGGCAATTGCAAGAAGATCCTGATTTAAATACCAGCCGGGTAATTTCAGTACTTTTAAGGCAAAAAATATTATAAATAAAATTAAAAACAAACGAAGTAGAACACGAAAATTTCTTATTGCGCTTCTACGTGAGGCAACCAACCTTTTCATTTTATTCGCTTTTAATCTTCTTCTATAATATTCTTGACCCATTTAAAACTCCGAGGTTTTTAAGATAAGCTCTACAAGGGCATTATAATCTATCCCCATGTGTTTTGCCTGTGCAGGTAAGTCGCTTAAATCCGTCATTCCGGGATTTGTATTAATTTCAAGAACATACGGAGTGTTATTGTACACAAGAAAATCAACTCTTGCTAAACCTCTGCATTCGCAAGCATTAAATGCTCTTATGGCTATATCTTGCATTTCTTTTGTTAACTTTTCGTCAAAATCAGCGGGGAGTATAAATTTTGTGAGTCCTTCAGTATATTTTGCTTCAAAATCATACCATTTGGTTTTGGTTTCAAAACCAAGTATAGGTGTTGCAAAAGTTTTAATACCATCTTGTGTTTTTTCTTGTAAAACCCCTATTGTAGCGCTTTTCCCCTGGTAATATTCTTCAATTAAAATTTTATTATCGGATTTTTTTGCAAGCTTAAAGGCCTCTTTTAATTCTTCAAAATTTTCTACTCTGCTCATACCGATACTTGAGCCTTCTTTAACAGGTTTAACCATTAAAGGATAGTTAAGACCCGACACAATCTTTTCCAGATTTACCTCATCGGTTGTACAAACCGATGAAATAAGCGGAATATCATAAGTTGCAAGGATATTTTTTGTAGTTTCCTTGTCCATACAAATTGCACTTGATTTTACGTCACAGCCAGTGTACTTTATACCAATAATTTCTAAAAGCCCTTGTATGCAACCATCTTCGCCGTATCGACCATGTAAAACATTAAAAGCATACTCAAAGTTGCCTTCAATAAGAACCTGTGCAATATTTCTTTGCACATCAACCATTCGGGCATTTTTATAACCCAGATCCAAAAGTGCTTTGTACACATTTTTCCCGCTTCTGAGCGATACTTCGCGCTCGGCGGATAACCCTCCGCAAAGCACTGCAATTTTTGAGTCTTTATTTAACTTTTTTTGATTACTCTCCATATTTCATCCTCTTGTGCGCTGAATTCTCCAATGCGCATAATTTCACACTCTAATTCTATATTAAACTTTTCTTTTACACTTGTATACATTTTGTAAAGCACTTGTAAATACTCACATGAGGTGCAGTTTAAGTAATTTACTACAAAATTACCATGGTGTGCCCAAACTCCCGCATTTCCAATATGAAAACCTTTTAACCCGCATTTATCAACAAGCATGCCCGCACTTAGCTTTTGACCGTCAGGCAATGTCGGGTTTTTAAAAACACTTCCTAAAGTCGGCATTACAAGGCT
>CASEEG010000089.1 GCA_949286885.1 uncultured bacterium | reverse complement strand
TTTGGTACAAGAACTCCATTTTGAATTTTCATTGCCCATTCTATTGGTACGGGGTACTTGCAAACGGGCATAACAGCATCACTTTCATTTTTTAACATGAATTGTAAAGCGTCATTTAGGGTTTTAGACTTTAAAAAGGGTACGCACGGATATACACAACACAATAAATCAAATTCCTTACCCATCGCTTTGTATTTATGCAAAACTTCATCAATTACATCAAAAGTCATGGCAGTATCACTTGCGGTTATATTTGAACGCAAAAACGGAACATTTGCGCCATAATTTTTCGCAATTTGTGCTATTTCTTCACTGTCGGTAGAGACCATAACTTCATCGAAAATATTTGAATTCAGTGCAGCTTCGATAGCGTAAGCAATCATGGGTTTGCCCATAAATTCTTTAATATTTTTCTTAGGTATTCTCTTGCTGCCACCTCTAGCAGGAATTATAGTAATTTTTTTCATAATTAATTTATCCTCTGGAAACCACTTGCAGCCGGCGCGCCTTCCAACAGCTCCTCAACCTTGTTTTGAGATATTGCAATCGATAAGCTCTTAAATACATCATCCAGCGCAAGTTTATATTTTTGAACATGTTCCTCTTTATGGGCAAACATGGAATAAAAACCACTCCCTGCGAGAAAACCTTTTTTAAGCATTTCTTGAGTAAAATAGGCAATATTGCAGGCATGATTTTTATTAAAAGAAAAATGAATCATAGGCTTAAAACCACCTATATGAATTTCTAAATTATATTTTTTTGCTGCTTCATCCCAGCAATTCCATACCATATCTGCTATTTTAACCAGATGTGAGGACATATCATTTTTTACAAATTTATCAATCATGGCAAGAGCTGCAACTGATCCCACCCTTTCGGTCCAATTTGTGCTTGTTATAAAAGCGTCTTGGGCATATTCCATAATTTGCTTTTTGCCAATTATGGCAGAACAACAAAAACCATTCCCAAGCGCTTTTGAAAATACTGCTATATCAGGATTAAAACCTAATTTTAAATGTGCACCGCCATTGCAAATTCTGAATCCTGCCGAAATCTCATCAATGATAAGGGGGACTTTTTTAGTTTTTGTCATAGTATGGATTGCATCAATAAACTCCTTGTTGGGATAGAAATTCCTTATAGGCTCCATTACTATTGCAGCCAAGTCATCTCCGGCCTCATTAACTGCAGCTTCAAAACTTTTTATGTCATTATAATAAAAGGGTATAGCCGTGCCACACAAACCCTTTGGTACACCGTTAGGATTTAATCCTGCTATCCACTGATCATCAAGAGCACCCTTTTTACCCAAATTTGCAGCAAGATACCAATCGCACCATCCATGATAACCGCAAAATACTATTTTATCCTTACCTGTAGCAACGCGAGCAATTCTGACTGCTATTGACATTGCCTCCCCGCCGCCACGCGCAAACCTTGCCATATCGGCCCAGGGATGGAGTTCTAATAATTTTTCAGCAAGTTGAACTTCCTCGTAGCAGTTAAGTGTTGAAGCACTGCCCTTATTGATCGCGCTAATTACAGCGTCATTAACATCATCATCGGCATACCCAAGAACGGTAGCACCTATGCCGCCTATAGAAAAATCAAGATATCTGTTATCGTCTAAATCAACAACTTCTATTCCTTTTGCCTCTTTAAAATAAGTTGGCCAAACCCCTCGTGAATATCTGTCCGGTCTTTTTGAAAGAAGTTGGGTCATTCCCGGTATCAATTTTACTGCTTTTCGTTGTAATTCTAATGATTTTTTATTATTTAAAGTTGTAGCATTCATGTTTTACTCCTTTTGATATTCTGATGCCAATAATCCATACATTAAAACATTTGTGTATCTCTCTACTCCTGAAGCACCATCACTGCTTGAGTTATCGCTTAAATATTGTTTTCTTTTTATACCTTCTTGTATGAATTTATTTTTTAACAAAACTTTTGAACTTGAAATATTATCCTCATAAACTCCTGCACAAAGTTTATTTAACTTAAGAATATTAAATGCAAAGTCACAAATTAAACTTATTGCTTCAGTAGTGATTCCTTTACCCCAAGCAGACTTTTCACCAATAAAGTAACTTATATCAGCGTATTTATGTATAGGTTGTATGGGGCCTATTTTTATATTTCCGACATGTTTGTTTTCATAAATTATTGCAAATAAATAACTATGAGAACTTTCTTCTATTGATTTAACAAATTCTTTAATACTCTCTATTGTTTGAATTGACCATCTTGTTTCAAGATACTGATTTATCTCAATATCATTAAGCCAATTGCAATAGGAACTATTACAATCGGATAATTTAACCATACGTAATTTTATTTTACTTCCGTTCAATACATTATTATAAATCATACAATAACTAACAACCTTCGCTATTTTATACATTGAGGATCATAATAATCTTTTCTACGCCAATTGCCATTTATATCCTTGATTAACAAATCTCTATTAGCAAAGCGATCAATTACTTCATCAAATTCTTTATCTGTGATTCCTGCCATTTGACAAAAATCACGCTTTGCAGCTTTATCTAATTGCCAATCATTTTCTTTAATCAACAATTCTGCTTGTTCTCTAGTTAATTTTCCATCCCTAACATAGCGACAAGCTATATCAGAAACTCTTTGAAAACCAAACTTTATAAACTTCAACCAAACCGCTACAATATAACCTATACTATCAACTTGAGTATGATTTTCTATTTGTCCGCTTCTTTGCCATTCATTAAAATCATCCAAGTCTTTAAAACCAACCTCCCTTGCTTCTTTTAAAGAATCATCAATGCTATAAGGATATATTGCGCCTAAAAATATTACCTTTGTTTCATCATCTGATAGTGGATGAAAAATTTCGAGTTCTTCATTTGCACCATACTCAAATTCAGCATTTTCACCATAAAAAACTAAATTAATTCCAAATTTTTTAGCAAGTTCAAAAGGCTTTGCGTAAATTTTCTCCTCATACCATTTAAGAGAAAAACAATCATTTATAAAATCTTCTCTTGCATGTTCTCTGAAAGATTTTGGTGAAAATCTATAATAAATATGATCACAATCAAACTGCTCTGATATATTTTTTCTATTGTGTATGCCAGCTTGTGTAGGAGTAAATTCGTCCATTAATGTAACTAACAAAGGCTTTTTTATACCATGATTTTCAACAAGACGTTTTACAATCATATGTGAATCTTTACCGCCAGAAACGGCAACAAGGCAATCATATTCACCATTTCCTTTATTATCTTTTATATATTGAGTTAGCCAAGCTTGCCTTTTCTTGAAATCAATATTTTTTTTCTTTTCTGCATTAATACACGGTGTACAAACACCATCTACGTCAGAAATATTAGGTCTTGTTCCTAAAATAAAACCACATTTTTTACATTTTCTAATTTCCATCTTTTCTCCTTAATTATCTAATAGTAACATAATCTTTTATTTATTTCTGCATCTGTTTTATTTTCCAATTTTGAGGAAGAATAAATCTTTCATCCAAAGTTTTATACTTATTATAATCAATATATTTAATATCTTGTTTTATAGCTTTAGTTATTTCTCTTAAATCATTTACACAAGTTGTACCTACAATAATTTTATCTACTTCTTTTATATTGTTTACAAATTGTAATGCATAAGCTAATTTTGGTTCAGGAATTGTTTTCAACAAAGGTTTTATTTCTTCAAAATATGAATTAATCTCATGATTTTCCATCAATAATAGTCCTTGTAAAAAAGTTGAACGTGTATGGATTTCTATGTTTTTTTGTTTTAATTCTTTCATTAAGTATACAAATCTTTGGTCTAAGAGATTTAATGGTAATTGAACTATATCAATATCAAATTTATCAATAATTTGAGTTAGTTGTTCCGGTGTGTATACTGAAACTCCAATCTTTTCAACATATTCTTTATCTTTAAAGTCAGATACTAAATCCCACAATTCATATGCATTTTGACTTAATAAATCATTAGCTTCATGAAACATTAATCCGTAAAGTTTTATATATCCCAAGTTTTTTTGAGATTTATAGAATGCCTCTTTAAATCTTTCCAGATTCGTATTTCTGTCGAGTGTTTTATCAACTTTTATAGTTTTAGTAATTACATTAAATTTACTTAAATCAAATTTCCCCAAAATATTTTCACTATTGCCGTACAAACTTGCAGTATCTATAGTGTCAATACCAACCTCTATTGCGTAATCTAAAATTTTTTGTATTTCATCAAAAGCAACTTGACCTTTCGTATTTGAAATACCATAGTTACAACCAAATTGAACTGTTCCTAATCCTAATTTCATCTATAAAATTTCCTTAATCCTTCTTATTATTTCATCTAAATCTGAATTCTTTAAATCAGGGTATAAGGGAAGAGAAATGCATTTTTTATAATATATTTCAGCATTAGGAAAGTCTCCCCAATTGTAACCTTGCTCTTTATAATACGGCTGAGTGTGAACAGGGATATAATGTACCTGAAGATTTAATTTCTCGGCACGGGCCCTCTTATAAAATTCCGCACGATTTCTTACCATCACCGGATACAAATGAAAACAAGCATTTGAAAACTCTTTTTCGATAAGATGAGGCAAGCCAAGATTGTTGTTATAATAATCAACAATTTCGCGTCTTCTCTTCTTGAAAAAGTTTAATTTCTTTAATTGGGAAACACCCAAGGCAGCTTGAATGTCGGTCATACGGTAATTATATCCTAACTCGCGCATCTCATACTCCCAATTATTTTTCATAGCACCATCTTTGTGCATTCCATGGGATCTAAAAGCGAGTAATTTTTTATAAAGTTCTTCATTATTTGTGCAAACAGCACCGCCTTCTCCGGTCGTGATTGTTTTAACAGGATGAAAAGAAAAAACTGTCATGTCAGAAAATTCGCAGCAACCGACCTTCTTTCCCTTGTACTCAGAACCTATTGCATGAGCAGCATCTTCGACAACTTTTAAATTATATTTTTTAGCAATTTTGTAAATTTCTTCCATATCGCAAGACTGTCCCGCAAAGTGAACAGGAATTATTGCCTTAGTCTTATTCGTTACACAACTCTCAATTTTTAAAGGATCAATATTTGCAGTAGTTTCTTCTATATCGCAAAACTTAACCTTTGCTCCGCAATATCTTGCACAATTTGCACTTGCCAAAAAAGTAATTGGACTTGTAATAACCTCATCATCGCATTTTATATCCAACGCCAACATTGCAATATGCAAAGCAGAAGTTGCACTGTTAACGGCAACACAATACTTTGAACCAGTATAAGCACAAAGTGCAGACTCAAATTCTTTCACCTTAGGACCACAGGTCAAAAAAGGAGACCTTAAAACCCCTACTACAGACATTATATCTGAAAAATCCAAATGCTGTTTACCGTAATTGTAAGTTTTCATATTGACACATCCGTTCATTATCAAAAAATACTTTTATAAAAGTTTATTATTGCAGCTCTTCTATAAGTTTTCTCATGTCATCAACGCTGAGCCATCTGTCATTATTGCCGCTATGATACTCAAAATTTTCATCAACAGTCTTGGCATTGGAATATCTGTAGTTTATATGTTCCATATTAATTTCTGGAAGTATTATATAATACTCGCCCATGTCAATAGTATTTCTAGCGTCTTCCTTTGTTATCATTTGTTCATGAATTTTCTCCCCGGGACGTATGCCAATCTCTTTTATTTTTAAACCGGGAGCAATTGCACGAGCCAAATCCGGCATTCTCATGGATGGAATTTTCTTAACATACAGCTCGCCACCTTGCATGCTTTTAATAGCCTCAAGTACCATTTCAACAGCTTGTTCAAGTTTTAACCAAAACCTTGTCATATTCATATCGGTGATTGGGAGTTCTTTTGCACCTTCCTTAACAAGTTCTTGAAAAAACGGAATTACAGACCCGCGAGAACCTGCAACATTACCATATCTGACAACAGAAAAACGAGTTTCTTTTGTTCCGCAATACGAATTTCCAGCAATAAACAATTTATCCGAGCATAACTTTGTCGCACCATAAAGGTTAATAGGCGCACAAGCTTTATCGGTTGACAAAGCAACAACTCTTTTTACTCTTCTGTCAATTGATACATCTATAACATTTTGAGCGCCCATAACGTTAGTTTTAACAGCTTCAAAAGGGTTATACTCACAAGCAGGTACTTGTTTCAAAGCTGCGGCATGTACGACAATATCAACACCTTCAAAAGCCCTGTAGAGTCTTTCTTTATCCCTAACGTCACCGATAAAAAATCTCAATTTATCTGCCCAGGGCTTAAACTCCGGCATATTCTGCATTATAAACTGCTTATACTCATCACGTGAAAAAATAATTATTTTTTTTACATCGGGAAATTTATTCAAAACAACTTCCGTAAATTTTTTTCCAAAACTTCCAGTGCCACCCGTAATTAAAATTGTTTTGCCATTTAGCATTAACTTCACTCTCCAAAACTTTTATTTGATAATAACATAAAAGCAAAAAAAAGCACAAGAAATTTACAAGTAAAACATAAATAGACGACAGGAATTTACTTTTTGCGCAATGATTTAAATACTAAAGATAAAAATGTTAATAGCAAAATAATTGCAGCAGTTATATACCTTAAAAAGGTGTCATCCTTAACTTCCTTCTTGTCAACAGTCACAGTTTGCTTGTCAATACCTAAATTATTTGATGTAGAATTATCTTTGCCAAGACTCATTATGACATTTTCCGTTCCCTTGTCGAGTCTTTTATTTTCAGGCAAAAGTCTGTAATCAAAAATAAAATCAATGCTTATTTCTTCCACATTATAGACTTGTTTTGGAAAAGGAGCAAAAGGCCCACAGTCCTTTAGAGATTTTATTGCCAAATTATTCATATCGACACTGCAATCGGAATTTAAGACCTTAATATTTAAAATTTCACCGGTATTTTTTACATTAAAGAAGAGATTGATCTTACATTCATTGTTATGTCTGACAAAACCGGAAGCATTATACCACGACTGTTTTACATCTTTTTCTATTTTTTGAAGATAAGGATTCCAAATCTCGGAATTTTCCAGCGCAAAAACACTTTGTGCACATAAGAACAGAACCAATAAAGCTATATACCTAAGTCTTTTCATAGCATGACTATAACATTTATAACAAAACTTGTAAAATTGTAAAATTTTTGTGATAAAATCTAAATATGCTTAGCGGACCTTTTTTAGACAGAAATTTTATTGGCGCGATAGACAATTTTGATAACTCAAGAATTGTAATGTTGGGTATGCCGTTTGACGGAACCTGTACAAACAGGCCTGGCGCAAGATTTGGACCACAGCAAATAAGGGTTGAAAGCGTAGGAATTGAGGAATACTCAGCTTATTTTAAAACAAACCTTTCAGATTTGAAATTTTATGACGCAGGAGAGCTTGAATTACCTTTTGGATCACCTAAAAAAGCACTTGATATTATAGAAGAAAATGTCAATGATATATATTCTTGTGGTAAAAAAATACTTGGAATAGGTGGCGAACACCTTGTCACACTTGGAACAGTAAGAGGAATTTTAAAACATTACAAGAACATTGCTGTTGTGCATTTTGATGCACATGCAGATCTGAGAGAACAATATCTTGATATAGAACTTACACACTCGGGTGTAATGATGCAAATAGCTAAGCTGATTGGATTTGAAAATATAATGCAGATCGG
Organism: uncultured bacterium; assembly: GCA_949286885.1. Lineage (GTDB taxonomy): Bacteria > Cyanobacteriota > Vampirovibrionia > Gastranaerophilales > Gastranaerophilaceae > Galligastranaerophilus. Next base: position 31,913 of record CASEEG010000089.1, on the reverse strand, counting down.
TATACGTTCTGGAGAAAAAGATGAGTTTGAATTAATGGATAAATATTCTACCATAGCATTCAATCTGAATGAATTAAAAAAGTTTAAAAATCGGAACATATTCGTCACGCTGGATTTAGATGTGTTAGATCCTTCGATTATGAGCGGAACGGGTACGCCTGAGGCAGGAGGGTTAACATACAAAGAACTAATGGAATGGATAGTTGAGCTTAAAAATTACAACATAATTGGTGCAGATGTGGTAGAACTTGCACCGGATTATGACATTACAAAAGTTTCTACAGCTACTGCTTGTAAGCTCATAAGAGAAGTTCTAAACATTCTTTAGTTCTATTTTTTAACTCTTCAAAAGTCGAGTCATTATTTATTACCATGTCGCATTTTGGAATTTTTAAATTTTCGTCCATTTGTGAATTAAGCCTTAATCTGGCATATTTTTCATCATAACCATTCCTGCTTATCAGACGCTTTAACCTAAGATCGTATGGAGCGCTAACAAAGATAATTTTATCAAAAAGCTTATCAAAACCTGTTTCAAAAAGCTGAGGTACAGCAACAAAAACGACTTTTTCATTTGAATTTTCATTGAAAAAGTTGACAATTTTATCTTTAATTAACGGATGTAATATGTCCTCAAGCAAGCTTAATTTCTTTTTGTCACTAAAAACAATTTTTGCAAGTTCAGACCTGTCGCAAGTTCCAAAGTGTTTATATACAAGCTTATTTGAAGCAAGTAACTCATGGGCGCAGTCATCTGTGTCTAAAACAACAAAGCCCTGCTCAAGAATAATTTTTTGAACAACAGATTTACCTGAGGCAATATTACCCGTCAAAGCAACCTTTATCATGACTTTATTTTATACAAAAAACGTAGTATAATCAATTTGAACTATATGGGAGGAGTAAAAATGACATCAAATCCAATGACTCAAAGCAATATTTATGAAGGCGCAGTTTTGGATGGCGAACCAATGACAGTGTCCGGAGCAATTAATAAGACAATTGCACTTTTACTAATTACCTTTGCAACAGGTGTATTTAGTTGGACGCAGGCTTTTAACGGATATATGGATAAGGTGGTTATGCTGATGTGGGTGGGTATTATAGCAGGTTTAATTCTTGCTATAATAATGCGTTTTAAACCCCAAAATGCAAAGATATTATCCGTAGGATATGCCGTGTGCGAGGGACTTGCAATTGGCGGCGTTTCAGCAATGTATGAAATGCAATTAAAAGGTATTGTTGCAAATGCAGCTCTGATAACATTTTTAACTTTATTTATGATGCTTTTTCTTTATAAAACCGGTATAATTAAAGCAACAGAAACTTTTAAAAAAGTTATTTTTACTGCTACGGCTTCGATAATGGTATTTTATTTGGTCAGTATAGTAATAAGCTTTTTTAATCAAAACTTTATAACTGTTTGGAACACCGGACTATTGGGTATAGGCTTGAGCATAGCATTTTGTGCAGTAGCTGCACTGAATTTTATTCTGGACTTCAATTTTATAGAAGAAGGTGCAAGGAATATGGTGCCAAAATATTTCGAATGGTTTGGCGCATTTTCACTTTTAGTAACAATTGTATGGCTTTATTTGGAACTGTTAAGACTCCTTGCACAACTGAGCAAAAATAGATAAATGAACTATAAAAAAATACTACAAAAAGAAATGCCTGAACAAAGCAGAGAGTTAGTTGAGTTTATCGACGACACTCTGCTTTGTGATTTACTTGTTTTAAGAGGAATAAACAGCAAAGAGGAAGCTTCTGAATTTTTAAACAGTGTAAATTGTAAACTGGAAACGCTTGATGTCTTTTGTGACGCACAAAAAGCTACAGAAAGAATAAAAAAAGCAATCAATAATAAAGAAAAAATACTGGTATGGGGCGATTTTGATGCAGACGGGGTAACATCAAGCGCACTTATGCACAATGTTTTTAAAAGACTTAAAGCAAACTTTGAAATTTTTATACCCGACAGGGAAGAACACGGGCATGGTATAAACTCTAAAAAAGCACTTGAATTAATATCAAAACACAAGGTTAAGGTATTACTGACGGTTGACTGTGGAATTTCAAATGTAAAAGAAATTAAGTTGCTAAAATCTTTAGGTGTGGATGTTATAATAACAGATCATCATAAACTTGATGGAGAAACACCTGATGCATATGCAATTATTAACCCTCAAGCACCAAATTCTCTAAGAGATGATTTAGGGCTAAGACAAATAGAAAGCCTTTGTAACTTAGCAGGAGTTGGTGTTGCATATAAATTAGGATTAAAACTTCTAAATAAAAATGAAGATAATGAGTTACTTCCACTGGCATGTGTCGGCACAATATCAGATGTAGTGCCCTTAACTGGTGAAAATCGAACTATAGTAACAAAAGGGTTAAACCTTATAAATCAAAATCAACACAAAGGCATAACAATGCTTTTTAAAAATAATTGCAGAAATAATATAACAAGTAGTGACATTGCATTTATACTTACACCCAGGATTAATGCCGTAGGAAGATTGAGCACGCCTGAACTAGCTTTCAATTTCTTGATTGAAGAAAACGAAAACTCGCTTAATTTCATTCTTGAAAAGATGGAAAACTTTAACAAAATACGACAGAGCTTGTGCGAACAAATATACATAGAAGCAAGTCAGATGGCGAAAGATTCAATAAATGACAGTGCAATTATACTATACAATAAAGACTGGCATTTAGGCATAATAGGAATAGTGGCCTCAAAAATTTTGGAGGATTATTACAAACCTGTATTTATGATGACATCCGATGAGAATAACATAGGCAGATGTTCTGTGCGTTCAATTAAAAATTTTAATGTGTATGAAATCCTAAAAAGTAATTCTGAATTATTTCTCGGTTATGGAGGACACTCTCTTGCCGGAGGCTTTTCATTTGATATGAATTTGCACTCTTTTGAAGAAATAAAAGGAAGAATTTTGGATACCATTAATGAAATGAACCCAGATATTCAAGAAGAAAAAATTATAGAGGTTGATAAGTTTATCAACGCAAAAGATATAAATAAAGAATTAATCAACAAGATAAACCTCTTGGAACCGTTTGGGCAAAATAATCCTGCACCTCTTTTTGGCCTGCAAAGTGCAATTTTAAAAGACATAAGGGTGATAGGAAAAAACTCTAATCACCTCAAATTGATTTGTCAAAAAGATGACATTGATTTTGAATGTGTAAAGTGGAACGAAAATTCATTTGCAATACCACAGAACTCAAACCTGGATATAGCATTTTCACCAAAGTTAAATTTTTACAACAACGAAGAAAATATCCAGCTTGAAATTGTTGATGCATATAGTAATGCTTATGCCAAAAAAGAATCGGAACAAGTTAAAATATATGATCACAGAAAAAAAGACGATATATATTCTCAAATATGTGACTATTTAAAAAAAGACGGGTTAGATATAACTATATGGGCAAAAAACATTAGGACACTGGAAAAATTAAAAAAATATCCCGAAATTCAAAGTAAATACTACAATAAAAAAAGCAGACATAAGAGCATGATGTTTTTTGACTACCCGTCAAGTTACGATGAACTTGAACGCATACTGAAAGAAATTAAACCCAGCAAAATACATCTTATGAATAACAGCTGCGATGAAAGTATAGAAAATACCTTTAAGATACTATCAGGAATGCTGAAATATGCACACAATCACAAGAAAGGCAAAATTGACATAACCACACTTGCTAATGCGTGCGGCGTAAGTGACACCTTTATACAGTTGGCATTAGAAATTTTTGAAAATATCGGTACGATAGAAATTATGGATATAGATAAAATACGCTACATAGAACCAGTAAATTTTGCCAAACTAACAAAAGAAACGCTATATGAGATTATAAAAGAAGAATTTTTGAAAATTACAGAGTTTAAAAAACATCTTGTCGAGGACGATCTTGACAAGATGTATAAACTTGTGTCACTGTGCTTGAAATAGCTACTTATCATTTTGAGTATCAAAATTTGAGTTAATGTATTTTTTTGATTTTTCAATATTTTTCAATTTCTTTTTAGTCTGACTAACGTTCTTTTTTAGACCCTTAATCTCAGCAGAAATTTGATCCTCTTTAGCCTGAGCTGCACTCAACAATGAATTATAATTAATTAGCTGCTCGCGTATTTCAGCAGACGCATCATCCAAATTGGTAATGGCTTTTTTAAAACTTTCTTCCTGGATGCTTCCAGTGATAGTCTTTGCAGCAGGCGCAACATCACCTACAGGTTCAAGGCTGACTTTTTGAACATCTTCCACATTATCCAAAGACTGAAATACTGCGTCTTCAGCGTAGACAGCCATAGAAAATGCCATAAAAACCGATAATGCCAGTACAATTTTTTTCATAATCCCATTCTCCTTATTTTTTTATTTTATAGCCATATGGGATTATTCGCAATTACATCAAATAAAAATCAATCAAATAAACTATTTAGGAGGCTATATGCCTCCTAAAACTAAATATCTTCGACCCATATTGCATTTACAGGACAAATAAGCGCTGCATCAATACAGTCTTGCTCATTACCCTTTATCTTGGATTCATCAACATGGGCAACGTTATCCACATGGAAAACCTCCGGATTTATCGCCTCACAAGCACCACATGCAGTACAACCATCCATTATTGAAACTATCATTTTTGTCTCCTTGTCACTCAATGTCACAAGATATATTAAAATATAATTTACAAGTATTGTATTACCCGATTGGGTGTAAATGTATTTTATTCAAATATCTACTACATTGTTCAACACGATTATAACCAAGCATAATTCCGAGTATAAAATCTTCTTGTGGTGAAAGCGCAGACAATTTTTTATCTTGAAAACTACGCACGATATCTATGCAAACGTCAGAGCCAAAAAAGATATTATGTTTCTTGCCGACTTCCCGGACACAAAACGATAAACCGTTTTTTTTAATTTTATCCGTAATTTTTTTGCTCAACTCTACAGGTACTGTCAACAATGCCATAGGCTTAGTACCTTTTTTTATTTCGTAAACATAAGCATTTAAAACGTCATCCATAAAACTCTCCTCAAAAAACAAGACTCACAGAGAAGAATTTTGTTTCCTTAATGCCGCTTTAATATTTTAAAACCTGCTTTTAAATAATTTTTGAATTGAGTAAAAGACCTGATAGAGAATAACATTTTTAGAATATAAGGCACTCTTAAATAATAGCTTCTTACCAATTTTTTGTGTAATTCAAAAACTTCATCAGCAGTTAAACTATGTGTCCTAACGCTCGGATAATAATAAGGACGTGTATAATTTAAAACACCAAGTGAATTGTTTTCGACATACTCATAAAATCTGGTACCGACCAGCGCAGCTGCAGTGTAAAAGCTTACATATTCAGTATTTAACAGTTTAGCAAATTTAATTGTTTCAAAAATAGTTTCCCTTGATTCCCATGGCAAACCGATTACATAATATGCATAAATTTGAATACCATTTTTTTTGAAAACTTTTACAGTATTTTTAATTTGCGAAAGGGTAATCTTTTTGCCCATTTTATCAAGCATATACTGAGAGCCACTCTCCACACCTATTGAAACAAGACGGCATCCGGCCTTTTTCATTAATTTTACCGTCTCAGTATCTGCACTGTCTGCACGGGTATTGGTTGAAAACGTAATTTTTAAGTTTTCATCAATGATTTTTTGACACAAGTCCCTAACCCAATCTTTGTCAAGATTAAATATATCCGACCAAAATATAAAGTTTTTAATATTGTATTTTTCAATACATTCCTTAATTTCGCCTATTATATTTTCAGGACTTCTTTTGCGCACAATTCTGCCGTTTAGTGGTGTTGCAAGGCAGAAAAAACAGTGGTAAGGACACCCGCGCGAAACCTTTATAACGGCCTGAGGTTGATTGTTGTCGGGACGAACATAAAGAGAATTATTAACTAAATCTCTTGCAGGATAAGGCAACAAATCAAGTTCATCATTGAACGGACGCCTTTGGGTCTCAATTATTTTGTCTGCATCACGAAAGCAAATTCCTTTAATATCGTTCAGTCTGCGACCTGCAAGCAAATCATCCAGTATAAGTTCACACTCGGAACAAAATGCTATATCAATAAAACCGTATTCGCTAAGTGTATCCTTTGCAAGAAAATTAAAATGAGCCCCTTTTGCTATTGTAATAATACTGTCTTGAAAGAGAGATTTTGCAATTCTTAAAACTTCAAGATCATCTTTCAAATTTGTTGTAGTAATATTGGCAATCAAATACCGAGGTTTGATATTAAGTAAATCTTGTTTAAATTTTTCGATATCCTCATTAAAAAAAGAATAATCTCTCACAAGAGGATTATAACCTCTTTTCCTTGAAATAGAGGCCAAATAAAGCAAATCTGTCGGCGGCAATGGAGGTATAACAATTAAATCATCAGTAGGCTGTTGACAACGGTCTTCTCTGTTCATCACAGGTGATGGCGGATATATAAGGTATATATTATTTTCATTCATCTTGATTTAAACTCTATTCCTATCTTAATAATACTATTTAGTAAAAACTCGGGCAAAAACCTTACTGCAAAGGCACATAAAAAAGAATCCGCACCAACATTAATTACTGGAGCAGGGTTGGATTTACAAACTGCCTTAAAGATTGCTTGCGCAACATGAACAGGTTTTAGTGATTTTACAGAGTTTTTTTTAGCATTCTCAACCAAATAATTGCCAATTTTTTCGTATTTTCCGGTAAAATTTTTAAAATTGTTTTTATTTTGTTCAATACCCTCAGTCCAAAACTTCGTTTGGATAACTCCAGGTCTAACAGATACACACTTAATCCCAGATTCATTACAAAAAGCTCTCAAAAGAATGTCGCAGGACATTTTTGAAATACAATACGGAGAAATGAATGGAAATACACCATATGAAGCCATTGAACTGACATTAATAATCCTTCCGTCGTATTCCAGTAAAACAGACAAATTTTTTATAACTCTTAAGAGACCAAACAAATTAACATCAAGTTGTCGCGACAGCTCAGCTTCGTCGAGCAATTCAACCGGAGAAGCAACAACGCATCCTGCACAGTTAACAATAGCCCTGAAATTATGCCCTTTTATATTTTCGAACAATTCTAAAAAGTCATCATTTGAGCACACATCCAATCTCAACTTTTGCAAGTTTGTATGCTCGATATTTATAGGAGTTCTATATGTTGCAAACACGCAATATCCTTCCGAAAGAAGAAGATTTATAAACTCAGTACCAATTTCCGAACTGCCGGCAATTACCAAAACATTCTTACCCATACAGAGAATTTAACATAAACTAAAGAAAAAAACTAATTCTTAACATTTTGACCAAAACATCTTTATATGATAAAAGAGAGTTATGTACGAGAACTTAGACATAGTAACAATAGGAGAGGGTCTGATAGAACTCTCAAGTAATACTTCAATAAAGCACGCTCAAATATTTGACAAATACTACGGCGGTGATTCACTGTGCACCGCTATAGCTGCTCTTAGAAGCGGATCGGAGGCAGGCTATATAACAAAGTTGGGTAATGATAACTTTTGTGAATATTTACTCGATGCATGGGATTCTGAAGGGCTAGATATATCGCAGATTAAACTTACACAGGGGCAGAACGGACTGTATTTTGTAGGTAAAAAAGAAGGTAAAAGTGAATTTGTATTCTACAGAAGAAAAACAGCTGCCATGTCACTTTGCATTGATGATATAAACTTTGACTACATAAAGAATGCAAAATGCGTTTATGCAACCGGTTTTGTACAATCTCTATCCTTAAGCGTAAGAGAAGTAGTAAGAGAAATATTTAAATTTGCAAAAGAAAATGAAATTTGTGTGGCATATGACCCTAATTTTTCACCAAAGGTAAGCACGCAGGCAGAGGCAAGGGAATATTTTGATGAAATAAGTAATTATGTAGACATAATTTTCCTAAACACAAAAGCCGATACACAAGCACTATTTGACACATGCAGTATAGACAAAGTTCAAAAAATTCTCTCAGACAAAGCTATTGGCACAAGTATAATTAGGGAACACAAAAAAGGCTACCATATTTTGAGTTGCGGAAATTACAACTATCTTGAGTACAAAAAAAGCACAGTGATAGATTCAACAGGTTGGGAAGCTGCATTCAATGGTTGTTTTCTGAATTATTATTTAAAAGGTTATCAAAGTTTAAAATGTACACAGTACGCAAATGCGCTTTGTTTACTCCAAATTCGTGATGTCGGGGCAATAAAATCAATACCCGCAAGAGTAGAAACAGAAAAATTATTTAACGAAATATATGGCTAAAAATGTATTAATATCCGGATATATAGGTTTTTCAAATTTCGGCGACGATGTAATATTTGCAATGCTAACAAGACATCTCAAGGCAAAAGGTTTTAATGTAAGAACTTTGTCTGCTAATCCCGAAAAAACGGAAAAACAATTCAAGATTAGTGCGTACGATTATAAAAATCCGCTGAAGATAATAAAAGCTATTTCAAAATGCGATTACTTAATAAGTGGCGGCGGAAGCTTGTTGCAAAATGCCACAAGCAATTTGAGCTTGCTTTACTATATACTCATAATACTGCTTGCAAGAATAATGTTTAAAAAAGTAATAATTTTTGCTCAGGGTATAGGTCCAATATATGGTAATTTTTGGCAGTTTCTAACTAAAATTACCCTGTCAGTATGCAATTTAGTGACCGTAAGAGATACACAAAGCTACAACCTTTTAAAAAAATGGAATATTAAATCAAAACTTTTAGATGATCCTGCTTGGGATATACCGACAATTGTCAGAGAAAACAGGGGGTATGTCGGTGTACAGCTAAGGGAATATCCAAAAATGCACCCCGATTTTATAAAAATTTTTGTAAAATACTTAGGAATATATTTTTCTGACAGAAAAATTATAGTTTTTTCTTTTCAAAATCCGCAGGACCTGAAAATTTGTTACAAATTCGAAAAAGAATTAAAAAGCCAATGGCCCGAGATGAAATATGAAATAAGGACTGATAACTCAATAAACTCAATTGTTCAAGGTTTCTCAAATCTGGAATACTTATTTGCAATGCGTTTCCATGCTTGCCTTTTAGGAATAAAATACAGAATAAAAGTCTTTGCCCTTCCTTATGACATAAAGGTTGAGTATCTCGCAAACGAATTTAAATTGCAAAGTTTAAATGTTGATTCAATTGCAAAAGATATTAATTCAAAATTTACGGATTTTGTACAAAACAGTACAGATGAAAATATACAAACGTATTTTGAATGGCATGTGATAGATAAATTTATGTCATAAATTTCTTTTTATCGTAAAATATATAAGCAATACTTTAAGAGGAAAAACAATGCTAATTCCCAGTATAGATCTAATGGATTCAAAAGCAGTACAGTTAAAACAAGGTAAAGATAAAGTACTTGAGAGAGATGATGTCTTAGAATTGGCAAAATATTATGCTAGATTTGGAGAAATTGCCGTGATTGACTTAGATGCGGCAATGAATACAGGCAAAAACAACGAAGAGCTGATTTCTCAAATATGTAAAATAGCACCTTGTAGAGTCGGCGGAGGAATTCGCAGTAAAGACAAAGCAAAAAAAATCTTATCACTCGGCGCAAAGAAAATTATAATAGGAACAGCGGCAAATGAAGAATTTTTGTCAGAGTTGCCTTCAGATAAGGTTATTGTGGCAATTGATTCGAAATTTGGCAACATAACGCTTGAAGGTTGGCAAAAAAACACACAAATTAAAACTCAAGAATATGTAAAACGTTTTGAAAATTACTGTTGCGGCTTCCTTTATACGATAGTAGAAAAAGAAGGCATGTTGGAGGGAACTAACTTAGAGGCCTTTAGAAAAATAAGGGCAATTACTGACAAACCAATTGTGGCAGCTGGCGGAATTACAAGTATAGAAGAAATTAAAGAATTAGAGAAAATGAACATCTCATCACAACTGGGAATGTCAATTTATACAGGTAAAATAGACCTTGTTGATGCTTTTTTGGAACTTATTAATTTTCAAAAGTGTAACAATCTTGTACCAACCATAGTACAAGATATAAAAACTAAACAAGTCTTAATGTTGGCATATTCAAATCCAGATTCACTTAAGAAAAGTCTACAAGATGGCAAAGCAACATATTTTAGTCGCTCAAGAAATCAACTGTGGACAAAAGGTGAGACAAGCGGTAACACACAAGAACTAATAACTGCCCGATTTGATTGTGACGCAGATGCAATACTTTTCAAAGTAAACCAAAAAGGTAACGCATGTCATCTTGACAGATTCAGCTGCTTTGAAGATAAAGAATTTTGTATAAATGAACTTTATGAGCTCATTATGGACAGAAAGAAAAAGCTTCCCGAAAAGTCATACACAACAAAGCTTTTTAAAGATGAATTCTATTTAAAAAGAAAAATAATGGAAGAGTCTTTTGAATGCGTTAATTTTGAAAAAGGTGACGGGCTAAGTTGGGAATCTGCCGATTTGCTTTATCATTTGCTTGTATTTATGGCAATGCATAATACAACTTTCAACGATTTAATAAACAATCTCTCATCAAGGACTAAATAATGAAAATAATTGAATCACAAGAGCTTCTCAATAACAATAAACATGATTTTTATAAAACTTTCGTATATGAAGACTCAAAGAATGTAGAACAAATAATTGAGAACGTTAAAAGCAATGGTGACAGCTCCGTAATTAAGTATTCAAATGACTATAAAGATGGAAATTTTTGTAGTGCAAAAGATTTTCTGGTTTGCGATAATGAAATAGATGAGGCATTCAGCCTAACATCAAAAAAGACAATAGTTGCAATTAAAGATTGTATAGAAAATATAACTGATTTTTCAACCGAACAACTAAAATGCATAAAAAGTCTTGATTTGACAATCAATGACTCACACCTTGGACACAGGCTCATACCGTTAGAAAGTGTCTTATGCTACGTACCTGGCGGCAACTACCCTTTACCTTCATCGGCACTTATGACAACCATACCTGCAAAAGTAGCAGGTGTGGATAAAATATCTCTAACTTCACCCAGAATAAAGCCTCAAACCATTGTTGCCGCAAAACTTGCAGGTGCTGACAAAATATATAAAATTGGTGGCGTACAAGCTATAAGCGCATTTGCCTATGGCACAGAAACAATATCACCTGTGGATAAAATAGTTGGTCCCGGCAATAAATACGTAATGTTGGCCAAAAAATATGTTTATGGACAGTGTGATATTGATTTTTTGGCAGGCCCGTCAGAAGTGCTTATCGTTGCCGACGACAAACAGAATCCAAAACTGGTAAGTGCAGATTTATTGGCACAATGCGAGCATGACAAAGATGCCCGCGGGTATTTAATTTGTTTCAGCAAAAAATTTGCAGACGATGTCATTAAAAGTGCGCAGGAACAATTAAAAAGTCTTAAAACAAAAAATATAGCGGAAGTTTCATTCGAAAAATCGGTAATAATTGTTGCAAATAATATAGATGAAGCAATTAAGATATCAAATTTAAGAGCTCCTGAGCATTTAGAATTGATGTTTGACGGTGCAGAAAAAATGTCACATAAGTTTAGAAATTACGGTTCGTTGTTTATAGGCAGTAATTGTGCGGAGGTTTTTGGAGATTACTGCTCGGGCACTAACCATGTATTACCCACAAACAGAGCAGCCCGCTATACCGGAGGACTCAGCGTTTTTGACTTTATAAAAATTCAGACATATCAAATGCTATCTGGCAGCTATGCTAATAAATTAACACCAATAGCATCAGAAATGGCTTTTCAAGAAGGATTAATGGCGCATAAACTTGCAAGCGATTTAAGGAGAATAAATGAGATTTGAATATAAAAAACACGAGAGAGTACAAATCAGGATTTTCTCACTACTGGCAGCATTGGCATTTAAATTAAAAGAGTTTACATATTGGTGCAAAAATGTTAACTACCCTAAAGAGCCCTGTATATTTGCGCTTTGGCATGCACATCAGTGCGGGCTATATTCCCTTGAAGGACGAAGCAAGACAAACGTTATGATAAGTCGTTCAAAAGACGGTGAAATAATTGCCCGGGCAGCAGAAATTATGGGCTTAAAAACAGTCAGAGGCTCAATTACAAGAGGAGGAGCAAGCGCCACATTAGAATTAATTGATAGAATTAAAAACGGTGATAATGGTGCTATAACTGTAGATGGACCGAAAGGACCAAACAGGGTTGTAAAAAAAGGCATTATTGAAATTGCAAAATTAACCGGAGTACCCATAGTTCCAATAACTTGGTATTCACCCTCAAAAGGATATATAAAGTTAAAAACTTGGGATGAATTTAGGTTCCCTTTGTTTTGCAGAAAAATGGTTATGTACTATGGCGAACCAATATATGTAAGTTCTGATGCCGACACAGATGAAATTGAAAACAAGAGAAAATTACTTGAAGACAGAATGAAAGAACAATATGAAATGGTCAAAAGAGATTTTAAAAAATTGATCAAAAATTAAACTGCTTGGAGTTTTTTTACAAAGTCAGGTATTTTATAAGCTTCAGCGGTTCCTACGATAATTTTCCAATCCGGAAGCGCTTCTTGTAATTCATCTTTAAGATCCGATAAAAGCCCCGGTATTATAATTCTTTTATTTTTTACTTTATTCAAAATGTCGTTTGAGCTTACCACTTTTGAAGCAATCTCAGCTGTGATTTTTTGGGCGGACCAAGCAGTTAAAACACTCATGCCCTCACTTGGTGTTATTACAAGAAAAGAACCGCATTTGAGCGATGATAGCTCATTAGCTACCGCAAAATAACTCAATGCAAAATTCGTAGTCAAGAAAACAAGAGCGTCCTGGTCAGGATTATTAAATTCATATACCTTAGATTCAACTTGCAAAGGTTTTTGCGGATCAGTAAAAATATTAAGCCTAAGAGTTATTAAACTTGCAAATAATGCCTCATCAAAATTTTCAAAAATTATAGCGTTTGCATATTTACAAATAAGTACGGATGCAATTGAAGATAAAGAAACAAAATCAGTGCCGTCTAATCTCACAAAAGTCGGGTCAGAATAATTTTCATCCCTATTCAAAATTGCGCAAGACCTAATTTTAACAAGTTCATCCACGGTTTGCGGCAAAGTCGTAAAGTGCACCTCATGTAACTTTGAAAGAAAAGTATCATCAATAATCTCAATACCTCTTTGCTTTAGTAAATCAACATCAGAACTTACAGGATTTAAAAAATGAATCGCATCGATATGATATTTTTCGCCGACACACTCAAATTCAAAATCCAATATGCGTTTTAATTTGTCAGCATAATCGCTATTTTTAGAATCCAATTCAACAACTAACAAGGTAGGATTTATAAAAGTTTTTTCATGCCTGTACAACACAGTCTCGCCACCGACTTTTAAATTACCACACATAAGAGTCTTTTGTTGTACTTTTTTATTATGCTCAAGTTTCTCCAGCAAATCAGCAGGAATAAAAGGACAGCTGCCGGGCTCAGTTTGAGATTTGGAAAGCTTAATTGCAAACATCATACATGTTGCACAACCACACTTTTTACAATTGGCGTTTGCTTCCTTTTTACCTGCAGGTAAAAACTTAAATATATCCATTGCACCTAATGACATATAACCTCACAAAACTGTTTTTTTAACACACATAAAGCATCAGGATGCCAACAAACAACAATATTTGTACCTGCAGCAATTAAAGAAGAAGCGCTCGAAATTTCCCACATTTTTGCACGACTGTTTAACTCACCCCATGAAGGGGCAAAATCAGTACTCTTTGACTCTTTAGCCTTATACGATTCTTCGCCGGCATATACAATAATTGGCATGTCAAGCATTCTATCACCGGCACGTCTGGCAAGACAAATACGCTCAATAATACTGTAGCCATAGTCGATACCGTAGCCAATGCAACCCATGTCAGGATCAATTAATATTTGATCATCCGACAAGCCCGCATCAATTGATAATATATTCAACTCTTTTGTCAGATTAATATCAATAGGAGTCCTTAATACAAATTTATGTTTTAAGCCTGTGTTTTTTGCATCTTTTATAATTTTTTCGTAGTTTGTAGCTTGAAGAGGGGAAATTATAATTTCTCTGTCGATAAACTTAGCTATAGCCTCAAAAATCTCACAATCCCACTGGGCATGAGAACTCAATTTTATCATTAATGGCATGGAACAATTCTTTAAAATCTCACATGTAATATCAGCACACCTTAAAAGAACTGATGGCTTTGACACAGAGTCGGGCTCTTGCAAATTGAAGTAAAGACAAATAAAAGCAGCACCAAGATCCAGAGCTTTCTTTTGAACTAAACAAAACCACTCTACAGGCTTACCAACTACATCACCCCAATATTGCTTAAGGACAGGCGAATAGCTCTCACTTGGCTCTATGGGAAATTCTAATCCAAAAATTGGTCTTGAAAGCTTTTCGCTTTTTAAATCAAAATCAAACAACACTATGCTTGCTGCCCCCTTTGTTCCATAATATTATTCATGATTTCACTAAATTCGGATTCATCCAGTGTCTCGCGTTCAAGAAGTTCTTTTGCAATTTTTCTAAGCATATCTTCGTTTTCACTTAACAATTGCTTTGCAAGATTATAACGTTCATCAACTATGCGCTTTACTTCTTTATCTATATCGGCAGCAATTTCTTCGCTAAAATCACGCTGATGACCAAAATCCCTGCCCATAAAAACATGCTCTTGACTTGTGCCATAAGCCAAGTTACCCATTTTTTCCGACATTCCATATACTGTAACCATTTTACGGGCAAGTGCAGAAACTTTTTCTAAATCATTCTGAGCACCTGTAGTAATAGAGTCCGGTCCGTATATCAATTCTTCCGCTACTCTGCCACCGAGTATCATGGTAATTCTATCCAAAAGCTGAGACTTTTTAAGAGTCAAATGATCTTTTTCGGGTAATACGGTTGTAATGCCAAGCGCCATACCACGAGGAATAATAGAAACTTTATGAAGAGGATCACAATCCTTCAAAAGCCTTGCAAGCAAAGCATGTCCGACTTCATGATAGGCAGTATTTTCTTTTTCTTCATCAGAAATAATTCTCGACTTCTTTTCAGGGCCTGCCATAACCTTGTCAATTGCTTCTTCAATATGCTCCATTGAAATCTCGTTTTTGTCATATCTTGCACTCAGCAGTGCAGCTTCGTTCAACAAATTCTGCAAATCAGCACCGGTAAAACCTGGAGTACGCTTTGCGAGCACCTTTAAATCAACATCCGTTGCTAAAGGTTTATTTTTTGCATGGACTGCTAGTATTTGTTCACGACCTAAAATGTCAGGTCGATTAATTATAATTTGTCTATCAAACCTGCCTGGGCGTAAAAGTGCATTATCTAAAATATCAGGACGGTTTGTAGCTGCCAGAACAATTATATTAACATTTTCATCAAACCCATCCATTTCAACCAATAACTGGTTAAGGGTCTGTTCACGCTCATCATGACCGCCACCCATACCAGCACCTCTTTGACGACCAACCGCATCAATTTCATCTATAAAGATAATACAAGGCTGGTGCTTTTTAGCTTGTTCGAACAAATCACGTACACGAGAGGCACCAACACCAACAAACATTTCTACAAAATCAGAACCCGAAATTGAAAAGAAAGGTACACCTGCTTCGCCGGCAACAGCTTTTGCCATAAGCGTTTTACCCGTACCCGGAACACCAACTAAAAGAACACCTTTTGGAATTTTTGCACCAAGTTTTGTATATTTATCTCCATTTTTAAGAAAATCAACAATTTCTTCTAATTCTTGTTTTTCTTCGTCGATACCTGCAACATCTTTGAAGGTAACCTTTACTTTATTTTCCTGCATCATTTTTGCGCGTGATTTACCAAAATTCATTGCAGCCGAGCCGCCCTGTTGAATACCACGCAAAAGTAAAATAATCAAACCAATAAAAAATATAGGGACAAGCAGTGAACCTATAGTACCCAACAAAGAGCCCTCTTGGGGCTTTTTAATATTTATTTCGACATTATTTTGCTCAAGAACTGAAAGCAGGCTTGGGTCATTATCAGGGATTTGGATTTTATACTGGAAAGTTGCAGGCTGATTGACATTAGAAAGCCCAACAATATCAGTTTTTGGCTTTTCAATTTCTTTTTTTTCAGTTTTTACATCGTCTTTTGGAATAGCAGTTACAAGATTTTTAGAAATAGTAACACTTTCAATTTCACCAGCTCTTACTTTTTCTAAAAACTGTGAATACGAAAGCTCACTGCTTGTAGTTGTTGGACCAGCAAAAGCAACTACTATTAGCAATAAGGCAATGATTCCTACAATTATATAAACTCCCATTGACTGATTTTTGTTCATCTTTACCCCTGTAACAAAATATTTACTGTTGCTATTATAGCAAAAGAATAATAAAATGTTAATCAGGAATAAATATATGTCAAAAGCTTATCTGTCACTGGGTTCAAATTTAGGTGATCGACTGTCAAATATACAACAGGCGGTTAGACTTTTGACCAACGATAATAATATAACACTCTTGCGTGCGTCTTCTTTTTATGAAACACAACCTTGGGGACTAAGTTCTCAAAATTGGTTTGTAAACGCAGCGATAGCCGTAGATACAAGACTTTCACCTATAGAACTTTTAAGGGTATGTCAAAATATCGAGGCAAAATTGGGGAGAATACGTGAAGGCAAACCAAAATGGAGCGAAAGAGTTATTGATATAGACATATTATTTTATGATGATCTAGTTTTTAAAAATGAAATTCTTGAAATACCACATAAATATGTTCATCTAAGAGCATTTGCACTTGTTCCAATGATTGAAGTAAATGCGAATTACACACACCCTATTTTAAACAAAACAATTATTGAAATGCACGAGGCGCTTGAAAATCCCGAGGATGTTTTTCTTTATGGTACAATATTACCGGAAGCAAATAAATGAAAAAAGTGGCAATCATAGGCGCGGGGCCTTCGGGCATATACTGTGCACTTCAGCTACAAAGGTTTAAAAATATAAAAATTGATATCTTTGAAAAAGATATACCTCTTAAAACTCTACTGGCAACAGGCGGCGGCAGATGCAATTTAACCCATTTCGGAGACGATATTAAAGAGTTTGCAAAAAACTACCCGCGAGGAGAAAAATTTCTATATTCAATCTTTTCAAAACATTTTGTGTGTCAAACTCTGGAATTCTTTGAGAGTATAGGAATAGAAACTTACATGCAAGAGGATTTCAGATACTTTCCAACATCAAACAGTGCAAAAGATATGCGCAAAAAAATGCTTAAAGCTCTAAATTGCGCAAAAATAATTAAAAAAGAAATAAAGAGCATAAAAGAAGTTGCAGACTATGATGCTATAGTCATCTCAACAGGATCAAAAAGCGGCTACAAGCCAATACAAGAAATTGGACATGAAATAGTTGAACCTAAAGCGTCACTATGCGGGCTAAAATTAAGTCCCGAAAGTCCGAAATATCCCGAGGGCGTTGTCCTAAATACCAAAGGAGGAGAAATATTATTTACAAAAGATGGTATTTCGGGCCCGTTAATATACGAAATATCTTCACTTAATGCTAGAAAAAAATTCCCTTATGAAATAGAAATCCCACTGATTAACACAATTGAACTTATGCAAGAAGTCAAAAACAATCCCAGAAAAAGTTTCGGAAATATTGTTTCAAAATTCATACCAAAATCACTTGCTCGGGTAGTTGTAGAAAATTATAGCAAAGATTGTGCAAATATAAGCAAAAAGGATATAGAAAAACTTGGAAGCATAATTTTCAATGTGATTTCAACTGACGGAAAAGGTGAAATTGTTACTTGCGGCGGAATTGAATTAAAAGAGATTAACAATAACTGTCAATCAAAAATTAATCCTAAGATATTCTTTTGCGGGGAAGTAATGAATATTGACGGATTTTGCGGGGGGTATAACCTGCAGAACTGCTGGAGTAGCGGTTATTGTGCAGCGGAGGGAATTAAAACATACCTTTTTTCGCAAAAAGTGCCGCAGCAAGCATCGAAGCAATACCTGAAATAAATATTACAATTACAAAACCAAATTGATGAGCAGCAAACGGCAAGTGGACATTCATTCCCCAAAAACTTGCAAACATGGTTGGTATAGCAAGAATTATCGTTATTGATGTCAAAAATTTCATAACAATATTTAAATTATTTGAAATAATTGAGGCAAAAGCATCCATCATATTTTCAAGGATGTTTCTATGCATTTCAACCATCTCAAGCGCCTGTTTATTTTCAATAATGACATCCTCAAGCAGATCAATATCATCCTCATTAAATTTTAATGGCGACACCGGTGCAGTTTTAGTAATACGCATAATTTTTTGAAGAACAATATAGTTATCTTTCAACGCAGTAGTAAAATAAACAAGAGATTTTTGAGCCTCAAACAACTGGAAAAGAGCTTTGTTTTTCATTGTTTTTCTTAAATTATCTTCAATTTTATCAGTTTGTTTATTTATGAAATTTAAATATCTCAAATAGTATTTAGTTGATCGAAAAAGTATATTTAGCAAAAATCTTGTCTTATTCCTTGTGTCAAAAAAACTTGCTGTTTCTTTATTAAACGAACTTATAATTCTGTTTTCTTTTGAGCAGACAGTGATAAAGCTTGTTGGAGTAAAAATAATACCAAGCGGCAAAGTATCAAAAGCTCCCTCATCCTCCATAACCGGGATGTTTGTAATAATCAACAAATGTCCATCTTCGTACTCCATGCGAGAGCGCTCATCAACGTCAAGAGAATTTCTTAAAAAACTTTCATCGAGATTTAAAACAAGGGAAACTTTTTGTATCTCTTCATAGGTCGGATCAATGAGATTAAACCAAGAACCACACTGTGCCTCAGAAATGCTCAGTTCGACAAGTTCGTTATTATCTTGTGTTTTTAAAATCTCTATCATCCAAACCAAATCCGCTAACTTGCCACACATTAATTAAACTACACAAACAAACTAAAGTAAAGTTTTTTAAAAGCTTTTAAGCATTTTTTCAAACGTGTAAGGGCTAAAGCCGACAACGTTATAATAATCTCCTTCAATTTTTTTTATAAAACTTTCCTTCGGGGGATTTGTATAATTAGATTCGTCAAGAAAATCTTGTATACCATAACTGCCTGCTTTATCCATGGGATTTTTTACTTTTAAATACTCAATAATTTCATCATCATCTAATTTCCTAAAAGTAACAATAGTTTTTGTAAATTCAGTCAGATTTTTTAAACTGCTTGACTCAACAATCGATATAGACGTAACTACACAATGAGTCTTAGCACTCAGATTTTTTAACATAAAAAAAGCCTCATTATAATTCTGAGGCTTATTTAACAAACACACACTATCGAGGATCACCATGGTATCAGCACCCACAACTATTGCATCAAAAGAAATTCTTTGTGCAACATCGAATGCCTTACCCAGAGAATTCTTTTTTATATTTTCATACGAAAATTTTTCAAATTTATCTTCCTTATAATACGATTTACAAACATTAAAATTATAACCAAAAACTGAAAGTATCTGCTTTCTGCGTGGCGAATTTGAAGCAAGAATAATTCTTTTTTCATTGTAAAATGTCATTGCAGAATTATAACACAAACTATTGAGCAGCCTGAACAGCTTTTTTAGATTTCAAATTTCTTGATTTACGATATTGAATATTTAGAGAAATTGCCTTGATACATGTAGATTTAAGTTGTTGATGAAGATTTAAAGCATTCATTTGAACCATTGCAAAATCATTCATAGCATCAAGCATTCTGTTAGGATCAATCATTGATGTTTGAATAACCGGATTATCTACTTTTAATCCTTGATATTTTTTAACCAAAAGTGCATCAATTTTGTCCTTAGCTCCTATTGCCATATTTCTCTCCCTTAAATTTAGTTTTAATTCCCATTCCGTACATTTATAAAGTATTTTTTAAGAGAAAAATTGCCAATCAAAATAATTGTGCATTAACAAAACTTAACAATTATAGATGAGCCTCACACTCAAAAACTTCTTTTAGTTCTCTTGAAATACCAAAAATACCAGTCAAAAATGCAACTGTACCCATTATAATAAGTATCTTATCAACGCCGAAATATTGTCCGACAAAACCCATTGGTGCAAGGAAAAGCGCGCCTAGACCCCAGCTAAAACCTTGCATTATTCCGGAAATGACACCTTTATTTTCGCTAACCAACTTCTGTGCACTGACGAGTGTAACAGAA
This sequence comes from uncultured bacterium, assembly GCA_949286885.1. GTDB lineage: Bacteria > Cyanobacteriota > Vampirovibrionia > Gastranaerophilales > Gastranaerophilaceae > Galligastranaerophilus. Next base: position 11,587 of record CASEEG010000089.1, on the reverse strand, counting down.
ACTGAAAGCAAAATAAAGAAGCCTGTTAAGATAAACAGGGCAGCAGCAAGGTATGGTGCTTTTTCAATCACAAAAAGCGTAAGCAAGGTAAGTGGTAAAATTGAAAAGAAAGAAAGCCTGATTACATTTGCTCCACCAATTATTTCTTCGATTTTAGGGCTAATCATTGTTGCAATCCCGCTTATGGTAAAAAATAAGGTAACAACAAGACCAATTTGGTTTAAATTAAAGCCGTTATTTTCTAACAAAAATGGCATATAAGTACCAAAACTTATGCTAACTCCCGATTTTACAACAGAAATAAGCACAAGTCCCAGAATAACTTTAGAACTTAAAATTTCTTTCATAATGGGCAAAAATTTTTCTTTTCTTTGGCATACAGTTTCCGCAGGAATTTTTGGAACAACAAAATAGATTAACAATGCTGTTAATATCCCGGGAATAGAAAATAACAGCAAGGAATTTTCTCCAAAGGCAGCAAGAGCAGCAGAAGAACAAACAGGACCAATTGCATAACCTATAGTTCCTAAGCCCAAAAACATACCCATATACTTTGAAAGTTTAGGGTTATTATAACAAAAAGTATTAACAAGGCAGGTAACTTGAGGATGATAAAAAGCATTGCCACACATACCAAGTACCAAAAATAAAGCTAAAAATTTTGCAGAGTTTGAAACTACTGTTAAGGGTATAAAAACTGAAGTCATAACAAGACCCCAAAACATAAAAGTTCTGTGCTTGAGTTTATCAGAAATATACCCAAAAACAGGCTGCAACATAGAAGATAGCATGTGTCCAAAAGCAATAATCGTACTTATGAAAGAAAGTGAAATGCCTAATTTAGCCGTAATAGCAGGATACAACGGCACAAGAATTGAAGCATACCAATCCACCATAAAATGTCCGCTGCATAATCCGACGATTGCTTTTTTATCTGCATTTTTCATTGTTGTTAATACCTTCTCTTAGTGTCTAAAGTGTCTAATCCCCGTTACTGCCATAATAATACCCATTTTATCAGCAGTTTCAATTACCTCTTTATCTTTAATTGAACCTGCAGGCTGAATAATTGCAGCAATTCTATTTTGTGCTGCCAGGTGTATGTTATCAACAGCAGGAAAAAAACCATCGCTTGCAAGAATTGCATCTTTTGGAGAATCACAAACACGATTTATAGCAATTTCAACAGCACCGACCCTGCTTGTTTGTCCGCCACAAATACCTAAAGTGCGTAAATCTTTAGCAACAACTATACCGTTAGATTTAACATGTTTTGCAATTTTAAATGCAAACACCATATCTTCGATTTGTTCTTGTGTGGGCTTTTGTTTTGTAACAATCTTAAATTTATCAGGATCAAGCTCAAGTGTATCTTTTTCCTGAACAAGTACGCCAAAGGGAGTTAATTTAACCTCTTGTGATACAAAATTTGTATATTTTTCCAAAGGCGTATTTATTTTTATAACCCTCAAATTTTTCTTTGTTTTTAATATCTCAAGCGCAGCTTGCGAATAAGACGGCGCAATGACTATTTCTAAAAACATAGACGTTAAATGCTTAGCAACAGTATCATCTATTTCTTTTGTAAAGGCAACTATTCCGCCAAAAGCACTTAGAGGGTCGCAATCCAGTGCTTTTTTCCAAGCATCTTCAATGCTTTTACCCAGAGCAACCCCGCATGGGTTTGTATGTTTTACAATAACACAACAATTTACATCAAAAAACTCTGCAGCAATATTAACTGCAGCAGTTGCATCCAGTATATTGTTATAAGACATTTCTTTACCGTTTAAAATTTCATAGTCCAGCTGCTTATCATACGAATACAAAGCAGCCTTTTGGTGAGGATTTTCGCCATATCTTAAATCATTTATTTTATTTAAATATAAAGCCTTTATATCATTTAAAGAATTACTCTCCTGTATGCCAAAATTATAAGAAAGCTCTTCTAATATTGTATAATCATACTCGGAAGTTTTTTCAAAAACCTTTAGGGCAAGCTTCTGTCTTGTAATTTCATCAATATTGTCAAAATCAAGGTTATAATCACAAGTATCACAAATAGCAGTAACATTTTTATAATTTTTTGCACCTGCACGTAAAAGCGCAACACCTCCAATGTCAATATTTTTTAAAAGCGTATCAATATCAGTATTTTTGCCTTTATAATCCTCAAATGGGTATAAATTAACAACAACAAGCGAAAAGGGTTCACTATCCAAAGTTTTTATTTCATCTTCATTTGCAAGGATTGGAGCAAAAATTTTAGGATGCAAAGATTTCACTTTGCCGTTTAAAAGTTCGCTAAAACCTGTAATAGTTGAACTTTCTAGAGCATTTATACCATTATCAATTAAAACCTTGCATGTATTACCCGTTGAGACAATTTCCCATCCATTGCAGACCAGCTTTTTTGCAAGTTCAACAATTCCGGTTTTGTCAAATACGCTTATATATGCTCGTTTTTTCATAAAATCCTCACTCAAATCTACGCAAGAATTTTAGCACAAGCATTTTAAATATTCTAGCCGCCGCCACAAAAAGTTGCTACTTCGATATTATCGCCATTTTTTAGAATTTCATTGCTGAAATCTTCTTTGTATATTATATTCATATTTTTTTCAACAACAAAAAACTTCGGCAACTCCATATTGCTTAAAAGCTTATCCAGAGTTGTATTTTCAGGAATTTCTTTTTTAATTCCATTAAGAATTATTTGAACCATAGCCATACCAGTCGCAAATACCGTCTTTACAAAATTCTTTTTCTAAATCTGCCATAATACTTTTGTGAGTCATCTCAAAAGTAACAGGCGTAATTGAGATTCTGTTTGCACGAACTGCGCTTATATCAGTACCATCTTCCTCATGTTTTGTTGTAAGTTCACCAGCCATCCAATAGTAAACTTTACCTCTTGGGTCAATGCGCTTTTCGTAACTGTCAGTAAACATTTTTGTACCGAGTTTAGTTATTTCAACACCTGCAATATCTTCTTCTTCAAGTGCGGGCGTATTAATATTTAAAATAGTTTTCTTAGGAAAGCTTATTTTTTTAATCTTAGGTAGAAATTTAGCAATAAAATCAGCAGTTACATCAAAGTACATAGGGTCAGATGTCATACTTGCAAGAGAAACAGCAATACTTGGATAATCAAGCATAGCACCTTCCATAGCACAACTTACCGTACCTGAGTATAAAATATCAGTGCCTAAATTTGGGCCATGGTTAATACCGGAGATTACAATATTGGGGAGTTCACCCTGTTCTAATACTGCACAAATTCCAAGTTTTATACAGTCCCCGGGGGTACCTGATGTAACCCAAACCCTTTTTGCACCATATTGAGACTCCAGTTCTTCAACTCTTAAGGGTGTATGTAAGGTTAGAGAATGTCCTGCGGCACTTCTTTCCCTATCGGGTGCAACAACGTATACATCATGCTCTTGCGATAACCTTGTAATAAGAGCCTTTATACCGACTGCAGCTATACCATCATCATTAGAAATTAAAATTCTCATAAATCCACCTAAATATTCTATAGTTATATACAATTATATCATGTTTTTTAAATAATTTGCCAAAAGGAAATTATAATAATACAATCTAGTATTGAGAGGGTAGGATTATATGCACAAAGCATACAATGCTTTCAGTGAATATTTAAAAAATAAATATAGAGAGAAAGTCTACAAAATAACAATAGATGCTGGTTTTTCCTGTCCAAACAGAGATGGCACAATATCAAAGGGTGGATGTATTTTTTGCGATGAATCAGGCAGCTTTTCAAAAGCCCACCCTAGTGAACTGGATATCAAAAATCAGGTAAAAACAGGCATTAATACTCTTAGCAGGCGTTTTGGCGCAAAAAAATTTCTTGCATACTTTCAGGCCTTTACAAATACGTATGCCCCTGTTGAAAAACTAAAAAATATTTACGATGCAGCTTTTTGCGATGAAAGAATTTTAGGTATTTCAATAGGTACACGCCCTGACTGCATTGATGAAAAAAAGCTGGATTTAATTTCCACATACAAAAACCCTTGGCTTGAGCTTGGTTTGCAAAGCACGCACGATGAAACGCTTAAAAAAATTAATCGAGGGCACAACTACGAATGTTTTTTAAAGGCATACAAACTCGCAAAAGAAAGAAATATTAACATCTGTGTGCACATGGTATTAGGATTTAAAAATGAAACACAAGAAATGATATTGGAAAGTGCTAAAAGACTTGCCGCACTTAAAATAGATGGCATAAAGCTTCACATGCTGACAGTGCTTGAAGATGCACCGCTTGCAAAAATATATAAAGAAAAACCTTTTGAATTACTTACTATGCAGGAATATTGCGAAATTGTATGTGATTTTTTAGAGCTTTTACCACCTGAAACAACTATTCACAGGCTTGCAGGCAGTGGTTACTCAAAAACACTTATTGCGCCAAAATGGGTAAATAACAAATTTGAAACACTAAATTTAATTGATGAAATTTTTGAAAAACGAAAAACAAAACAAGGGGTAAAATTTTTACCGGAGTGCGCCAATTAAGATACGAAAATAAAAAAGAGCCTAGCGCACGGGCTCTTTTTTTAATAGCAAATTTTATTATTTATGCACATTATATGCGTGTACAAAATTCGCGCGGAAGGAAAAATATGAAAATAAGTTTCAGCACTAATGTAGAAAAACCTGCACAAAAAAAGAAACGCAACAAAGGTGTAATTACAGGTCTGGTTGCAGGCTGTTTAGTATCAAATGCAGCAGCACCAATAACACAAAAAGTACTTCTGCCCGCTATAAAAAAAATTTCTTCTTCAATCAAACCGGAAGACACTTTAATTTTAAATAATGCATTTGAAAAAGCTTTTTTTGATAGCACTCTTGCAGAAAAAGGAGTAAAAATTATAAAAATAACCAAAGACAATATAGATGAAGTGTCAAAAGAACTAACAGAAGCTGTTTTTAATACGAAATACGGGAAAAAATTAAGCAATTTTTTTAATAAAGATGTTCTAAGTTTTGGCTTAGAATTACATTTCTCCAGTATTTTACAAACAGTCACAGATGGTGAAAATGCCTTTTACTCAAATGTAATAAAAAGAATAATACTCCCCGGAGAAAAAAATGGTCTGCAACTTGCAAACTTTCACGAAATGGGGCATGCAATAAATCATAATTTAGGAAAAGCAAGCAGAATTCTGCAAAAAATAAGAAATCCGATTATAATATTTGGTCCTGCTATAATTTTATTCAGCGTACTAAGCCTCAAAGACAAGAAAAATGAGGTCGATGAGAACGGAGAGAAGAAAAAAGGCGTAAGACAATTCATAAAAAACAATGCAGGAATTCTTGGGGTAGCAACATTTCTACCTGCAGTTATAGAAGAAGGCATGGCATCACTTAAAGGAAATAAAATTGCAAACAAAGTACTTCAAGAAGCGCCGATTTTGTTGAAAAAAGTAAAACTAACAAACGCTATGTCGTTTGCAAGCTATGCAATTACAGCATTGGCAACCGGTCTTGGAATGCATATTGCCGTTAAAATTAAAGACAACTTGCAGGCAAAATATGAGGACAAGCAGTCCCAAAAGATGCAAAAATAATATTGAGTTTAGATTAAATCTTACCCTTACCGCAGCATTTTTTATACTTTAAACCGCTACCACAGGGGCATAAATCGTTTCTACCGACCTTTGGCATATCTTCCTGCGGCTGCTCATCTACATAGTTTGGGGTTGAATTTTTAAGTGCACGTGTAAGCTCTGTTTCACGCTCAAAATCTTCATCCATAAATGGAATATCCTCAAGAGCATTTTGATTTTCATCGATAATTTGAATACCAAAGCGAGCTCTAAACAAGTGTCTTACTGTTTCCGATTGGATATCCGACATCATTGCGTTAAATAAATTAAACGCTTCTTTTTTATACTCAATAAGAGGATCTTTTTGTCCGTATGCTACAAGTCCGATAGAATCCTTAAGTGCGTCAATATTATTTAAATGGTCAATCCATTTTGAATCAATAACCTGTAAAAGAATATCACGTTCCAGCGTTCTCATAACATTATTGTCAGAAAACGCCTCTTGTTTTGGGGTATCGGGCGAACCATAACGTGCCATAACATCGTTAAAACCTTCAACAGATGTTTCTTCCATTGTTTTATATGCATGATTAACAAGGTTTTTAAGATAATCAGACATATCTTGGTATCTTTTTTCTATTAAATCTTCCGGAGTAACATCGCTCAATTGAGGGAATACTGAATGAATTTCATTTGTTAGCATTTTAATGTCATCTCTAACATACTCTGCAGGTGGCATATCAGGTGATATATACTGTTTTAAGATTTTATCTACTTCAAGGTTAATCATATAATCAATATCAGATTTTAAGCTCTTTGAAGCAAGAACCTTGCGCCTTTGAATATAAAATTTCTCTCTTTGAATGTTAATAACATCATCGTATTCAAGAACACTTTTTCTTATATCAAAGTGATAAGTTTCCACTTTCTTTTGAGCTGACTCGATTTGACGGGTAATAAGCGGGTTTTCAATCGCCATATCTTCTTCAATATTAAGCATATTCATAAGAGCAGATATTTTATCTCCGCCAAAAATCCTCATTAAATCATCTTCCAATGACAAGAAAAATTTAGTAGACCCTGGATCGCCTTGGCGGGCTGCACGACCTCTTAATTGGTTATCAATACGCCTTGATTCGTGCCGTTCTGTACCAATTACGTGCAAACCACCCAGAGACACAACTTTAGCGTGTTCTTCTTCAGTTATTTTTCTTGCTCTTGCAAGCGCAGCCTCTTTTTGGGCTTCATAATCAGGCGAATCAACAGTTACACCCATTTTATCCAGTTCTTCTTTTGCAAGATACTCAGGATTACCGCCGAGCAGAATATCGGTACCACGACCTGCCATATTTGTTGCAATTGTAACGGCATTTACTCTGCCTGCCTGCGCAATAATATAAGCTTCACGCTCATGGGCTTTAGCATTTAAGACATTGTGCTTAATGCCACGTCTTTTTAAAATTGCAGATAAATATTCCGATTTTTCAATACTTATTGTACCAACAAGAGTTGGTCTGCCCATTTTTGCCATTTTCTCTATTTCATCCGCAACTTTTTGATATTTCATTTCCTTTGTTTTATAAATTACATCAGGATAATTAATTCTAATATCGGGTTTATTTGTTGGTATTTCTGTACAGGGAAGATTATAAATCTTGCCAAACTCGGCTTCTTCTGTCATTGCAGTACCTGTCATACCCGAAAGCTTAGGATAAAGTCTAAATAAATTTTGGAAAGTAATGCTTGCTAAAGTCTGTGTTTCGTCTTGAATGGGTACACCTTCTTTTGCCTCAATTGCTTGGTGTAAACCTTCACTCCAGCGTCTGCCTTCCATAATACGACCCGTAAACTCATCTACAATCATTACTTCGTTATTTTTTACAACGTAATCAGTGTCTTTAATAAAAAGCTCTTTAGCTTTTAATGCTTGCAAAAGATGGTGAGCGTATTGAGTTTGCATATCAAATAAATCAGTTACACCTAAAAGCTCACATGCTTTATCTATACCATCTTCGGTTAGAATAATATTCTTGTTTTTTTCATCAACTTCGTAATGTTCAACTTTATTCAATTGTGGTGCAATTTGTGCCATCAATTTGTACGTTTGAGCTGATTTTTCAAGGCGACCTGAAATAATTAACGGCGTTCTTGCTTCATCAATTAAAATACTGTCAACTTCATCAATAATAGCGTAATTATAGGGTCTTTGAACAAGTGCTTCAAGCGAGGAGGACATATTATCACGCAAATAATCAAAACCGAATTCATTATTTGTACCATAAGTTATATCGCAAGCATAAGCAGCTTTTTTTGACTCAAAATCATTGTGCCCGGAACCTTGAGATAGTATAACGCCGACAGACAAACCTAAAAATTCATAGATTTTACCCATCCAGTCCCTATCACGTTTTGCAAGGTAATCGTTAACCGTAATTATATGAACACCCTTGCCTGTAAGAGCATTTAAATAAGCAGGCAAAGTTGCAACAAGGGTTTTGCCTTCACCTGTTCTCATTTGTGCAATATGACCGTTATGCAAAAATATACCGCCAATTAACTGCACATCAAAGTGGCGCATATTTAAAACTCTTTTACCTGCTTCACGAACAGTTGCAAAGGCTTCAGGTAAAATTGAATCCAGAGCTGCTTTTTCCAATTCTCTATCTTTTTTAAAATCACTTGAAGTTTCACGCTTGGATAAAATTTCTTTAAATTCAGCAGTTTTTGCTTTCAGTTCATCGTCAGTAAGTTTAGAAAATTCCTCCTCAAGAGCGTTTATATGCTCGACAATCGGCATAATTTTATTTATTTTACGCTCATTTGGATCTTTAAAAATTTTTAAAAGAATATTAACTAAACTCATTAAACTCTCCTGAATTTCTCCCTTTAAATAAATACTATCACAAAAACATAAAAAATATTTATTGTGCCTTTGACTAATAATTTTTATTCGATAGAATAAGCTTAGTTATCATTTTGGAGAGGAGGATATTTTGGAACATTTACATGCTCTAACAGACCAAAATGCCGTAATAATATCAGCTTCCATTTTAATTGTAGCTTATATCTTTATAGCATGGGAAAAAATATCAAAAGTAACTATTGCACTTTTAGGCGCATGTCTTACTTTATTTTTAGGTCTGTTGCAAACAGAAAAAAACCCTCAGGCATTGGGTGAATATTTTACAAATTTTATTGATTTTAACGTAATATTCCTTTTGGTTTCAATGATGATTATTGTTCACATTGCAGCTAAATCAGGCATGTTTACCTGGTTGGCATATGAAATTTTAAAACATACAAAAGGTAAACCAAAACTGGTACTTTTTTCTTTAGCTACATTTACAGCTATTGCAAGTGCATTTTTAGATAACGTAACAACGGTAATTTTAGTTATGCCAATTACATTTGCAGCTTGCAAAAAACTGGACTTAAATCCTGTACCATTTTTAATTACAGAAATTATTTGCTCTAACATTGGTGGTACAGCAACACTTATTGGCGACCCGCCAAACATTATCATAGGTTCAGCTGCAGGCTTTAGCTTTATGGACTTTATAAAAGAATTAACAGACATTGTAGCCTACATTTTCCTTGTATGCACAGGTCTTTTAATCTTTATGTTCAGAAAGCAATTAAAAAGTACGCCAGAAAAAATGGCATCTGTTGCAGATATTGATAATTCAAATACAATTACAGATAAACTTCTTGCTTGGCGCTCAGGCATTGTATTGTTACTTGTAATTCTTGGCTTTATTGCACATGACATTACACACATTCCGACATTTTTAATTGCAATGATTGGTGCAAGTATTCTTTTGATATTTGAAAAACCTGCAAAAATCCTTGTTGAAGTTGAATGGAATACAATTTTCTTCTTCATTGGTTTATTCATAATAATCGGCGGACTTGAGGCTTCAGGTGGTATAAGACTAATGGCAAACTGGTTGCTTGAAGTAACAAACGGTTCTCAAAGTGCAACAGCAATGATTATACTTTGGGCATCAGGTATTTTATCGGGTATTATTGATAATATCCCATACACCGCAACAATGGCGCCAATGTTAGCTACAATATCTCAAACAATGGGACATGAATACGCTCATCCGCTATGGTGGTGTCTATCATTAGGTGCTTGTTTAGGCGGAAACTTAACAATAATTGGCGCTGCAGCAAACGTTATTGTTAGTGAAAATTCTGCAAAACATGGTTATCCAATCTCATTTATGTACTACCTAAAATATGGTGCGCTAACAACCATGGTAGCATTATTAATGAGTACTGCTTATATTTACTTAAGATTTTTAAGATAGATGATAATATCAGACGATAACAACAAAAATAATAATCACAAAGGCGCATCAAACGGTGCGCCTAAGTGCAAATCTCAAGATTTAGAAACAAAAGAATTAGAATTTGACAAAACTTATGAAAAAAACATACGTCCAAAAACGTTTGATGAGTACATAGGACAAAGTGCGCTCAAAGAAACATTAAAAATAACAATTGAAGCAAGCAAAAAAAGAAACATACCGCTTGATCACCTTTTATTTTATGGTCCCCCAGGGTTGGGCAAAACAACTCTTGCCGGAGTTATTGCAAATGAAATTGGTGTAAATATAAAAATCACATCAGCACCGGCACTTGAGCGACCACGTGATATTATAGGTATATTAATGTCGCTAAAGGGTGGCGAAATACTTTTTATTGACGAAATTCACAGGTTAAATAAAGTTGCCGAAGAAATTTTGTATCCTGCTATGGAAGATTTTTTTATTGACCTTACAACAGGAAAAAGTCAAAGTGTAAAAACTATGCGTGTACCTGTACCTAAATTTACACTCATTGGTGCAACAACAAAAGCAGGAGCGCTATCCGGTCCACTGCGAGACAGATTTGGAATTATTCACAGGTTGGAATTTTATACAATTGACGAGCTTGCACAAGTAATAAAACGCAGCGCAAAAATTTTAAATATAAAAATTGATGATAATGGCGCAAAAGAAATAGCTTCTCGCTCAAGAGCAACACCCAGAATTGCAAACAGGTTAATAAAAAGAACGGCAGACTACGCTCTTGTAAAATATGACGGCAAAATTACACAAAAAATAGCCAAAGAAGCACTCGATTCGCTATGTATCGATAATTTAGGTCTGGATAACACAGACAGAGCGCTTTTAGAGTTGATAATTAAAAATTACGATGGCGGTCCTGTGGGTGTTGAAACACTCTCTGTTGCCCTTGGTGAAGACATTAGAACAATTGAAGATGTTTACGAGCCCTTTTTATTGCAAAAAGGCTTGCTTGCTCGAACAAACAGGGGTCGCAGAGCAACAAAGCTTGCTTATCAACATCTTGGTATAAAATATTTAGACCAAAACGGACAAATAGGGCTTTTTGATTAAGTTGGACTTTGCATTTCTTTTAAGAAAATAGATGCACGTGCTAAAATACTTTCCCTAAGTGCGATAGGGTCACTAATTTGAATATCAAGCCTATCCATTATCTTTGGATCTAAAATAGGAGTTGGTATTTTTGACTGAACCAATCTATCGGCAATATAAACTATGCCACAAGCAACCGGAAGCGAAGACTGTACCGGATTATGATGGTACCTGATGCAATTTGTCAAAATAACAGGCAACTGCCATTTTTTAGAAACAAGCGCACCTAAAACGCAATGATTTGTACCAAAAAACGAATCTTCAACTTCAACTAAATCAGCTTGATTTTGCTGTGCAATATAACGAACTTTGGAATATTTAATTGGGTTTTTTGCATTTAACAAAATTTTGCCGATATCATGCAAAAATCCGATAACAAAAGCATCATCAGGGTTAATTACTTTATATTCTTCTGCCAACATCTCTGAAGCTATAGCGCACTTTGTAGAGTGCTCCCATAATTCTCTTGAACCTTGCGCAGTCATCATTTGTTTTAAAGCAAGGCTCATAATAATATTTTTTGCCTTCATCATACCTAAAATTACAAGAGCCTTATTTATAGAT
>CASEEG010000088.1 GCA_949286885.1 uncultured bacterium | reverse complement strand
TACAGATAATGACGGCGGAGTTATTTGCAAAAGAAAACTTGTAAAAAAAGAGGATATTTTTGAGTTTATAAAAGACTTTGAATTGCAAGGAAATGCAATAGGTGCGCAGACGCTAAGCGGACTGTTTTACTACTTTTTTGGCAAATAATTTTGTTTATGCAATAATTTTAAAAGAGGAAATTAGGATAGCAATATGAAACTTGACGTAATAACAACAGACAGAGCATTTGACTACGGATACTTATTAAAGCGTATTTGGCCATACATAAGACCGGTGATGTTCAGAATAGTAATAGGTTTTGCACTTGCCATACCGCTTGGTTTATTGGACGGTGCAACAGCATTTGCACTAAAACCGTATATTGATGTTGTTATAAATGGCGAAACATATGCATATAAAGGTTTTGAACTCACAAGAGATTTACTTGCAGCGATTATACCATGGGCCATTATACTGTTTGCAGTTGTTCAAGGCTTGCTTAAATACGCAAATTCTTATTTAACAGATTGGATAAGTGTTAAAATTTCAAATTCAGTTAAAGAAGATTTATTTAAAAAACTTGTTTATCTTGATTCTAAATTTTACGACGAAAACTCTTCAGGACTTGTTATTTCAAGATTTTTAACAGATCCGGATATAGCATCAAAAAATGTGGTTGAATCTATTAAAACATTAATTACATCGTTCACAAGTTCTATAGGTCTTATTGCAGTACTTTTATTTAATTCATGGAAACTTGCTTTTGTCGGGGTCATTGTACTTGTATGTGCTTTTATTCCCGTATCGCTCATCAGAAAGAGAGTTAAAAAAGTCTCTAATGCTTCAATGGTTGTTGGTGGCGGGATGGCAACAAATGTGAACGAAACATATCATGGGAATAAAATTGTGAGCGGTTATTGTTTGCAGGAAGATATATATTCAAAATTTGAAATTCAAATAAGACAGTTATTCGACCTTACAATGTCTCTGACAAAAAGATCAGGCTGGCTTTCACCAATTATGTACTTTATTGCTAGTATTGGTGTAGCAATAGTGATGGTTGTCGGCAATCACTTAATTATAACCGGCGAAATGTCAACTGGCTCACTGGCAAGCTTCATAACTTCTTTGCTTCTGCTATATAAACCAATAAAAACTTTGGGCGGAACCCTTACAAATATGCAGACTATTTTTGTTTCCATGAACAGAGTTTTTGAACTTTTTGATTTGCAACCAAAAATTATAGACAAAGAGAATGCAAAAGAACTTAAAAAAGTAGAAAACAATATAACGTTTGAAAATGTATGCTTTGAATATGAGGAAAACAAACCTGTATTAAAAAATATATCTTTTGAGGTTAAAAAGGGTGAAATACTTGCACTTGTAGGCAATTCAGGCGGCGGAAAATCAACAATAGTAAATCTCATACCAAGGTTCTACGATATTAAATCTGGCAGTATAAAAATTGATGGCAAAGACATAAGAGACTATACTCTAACTTCGCTAAGAAAACATATTAGCGAGGTTTTTCAAGATAATTTTTTATTCTCCGGAACAATTCGCGACAATATATTAATGGGCAAAAAAGATGCAACCGATGAAGAAATTAAAAAAGCAGTCCAAGCGGCTCATTTGGATGAGTTTATAGAAACCCTTGAAAACGGAATAGACACAATCATAGGGGAAAGAGGCGCAACCCTTTCGGGCGGACAAAGGCAAAGAGTAGCTATTGCTCGAGCAATGATTAAAAATGCACCAATATTAATTTTAGATGAAGCAACTTCAGCATTAGATAATAAATCTGAAGCAATAGTTCAAAAAGCCCTTGAAAACTTGATTGCAGGCAGAACTGTTTTTGTTATAGCTCACAGATTATCAACAATTAGAAATGCCGATAAAATAGCGGTTATAAATGAAGGTCAGCTGGTAGAAATGGGTAGCCACCATGAGCTTATGCAAATTGAAAACGGGCAGTACAAATATTTATATGAAATGCAGTTTGCAAAAGAGGATTTAGAACCTGTGCAATAAAAAGCTTGACAGAAGTTTTTGAGCAAGTATCATATATATTGCAAGTTGTGAGCTTGCTTGAAAACTGAATATATTAGGGCGTTTAGCTCACTTGGCGAAGCCAATGTGCTTTTGCACAATTTGTACCAACTGAGCTAACAAAAACAAATTGAAAACTGAATATATTAGGGCGTTTAGCTCAGTTGGTAGAGCGCTTCCCTTACAAGGAAGATGTCGGGAGTTCGAGCCTCTCAACGCCCATTTTTTCTAAAAGAGAGCCAAATAGGCTCTCTTAATGCATGTTTACACTGTTTGCGACAAAAAAAGAATAAAACCCAAAATTTTTAAAAACAGGCTAAAGCCTTTAATCATCTGGGGTTTCAGAGGTTCGAGTCTCTTTAGATATTTTTTCTTTGGCTCTAAGTGCCTTAGCAAAAGCCTTTCCGGTATATTCCGGAATTTTTACTCCTTTGATTTTTGCTAAACTCTCAAAAAATTGTTGATAAAGAATTGCGGTTTCTTCTTCCGAATATTCTTTATCGTCAAATGTGATTATTACTTTTATATCTTTTTGTTTTTTGGGCATATTACTTTTTTAAGAATAAATTTCCCAAAGTAAAGAAAAAAATAAAATGTCATCCCGAATTTATTTCGGGATCTTACCAGTTGGAAACAGAAACTTTAAGTTGGTTAGATGCTGAAACAAGTTCAGCATGACAGCTAACTGATTGCTTAAATACAAGATAACGTTCTAAAAGTAAGACTGTATCTGACTTTTTGAGTTCTTCAATCAGCTCTTTTATGTATCTCAAAAAGTTCGAACTTCGCCGCTTTACCCCCACCATTAAAACCACTCAAAATGAGTGGTTTTTTTATTGCGTTTCGAGGCTACCGCCTCTTCTGACTTACTTGAAAATTTACCACTTTTCAAAATGGATTTTGCTTTTATCAAACCTATTAGGAGTTGCTATTTCTTCATTTGGATACCCTAGTGCAATTGCACAAAACGGAGCAACATTTCCAGGCATGTTAAATGCTTTCCTAAAATCCTCTTGTCTGTTTTTATCCGGATAAATTCCAAGCCAACAAGTACCAAGACCCAACGATTTTGCAGCCAGCAATAAGTTTTCAACACATGCTGCACAGTCCTGTATATAAGAACCTTCCGCATACTCTATATCGGTATCTCCGCAAACTATAATACAACATGGAGCTGTTTTTAACATAGCTGAATAAGGGTGAATTTTTTGAATTTCATCAAGCGTTTTTCTTTCCTTGCACACAATAAATCGCCAAGGCTGCTTATTCATAGCAGATGGAGCATACATTGCAGCACGCAAAATTTCGTTTAATTTTTCATCTTCAACAGGTTTTTGTTCATATTTTCTAATACTTCTTCTGCTATAAATCACATCTAACATAACTACCCCCTCATTTTGCTAACAATCAATTCGCCCATTTGCGCTGTACTTACAAGTTTATCACCATCGTTAAAAATATCTTTTGTCCTGTAACCATCTTTTAAGACTGATTTCACCG
>CASEEG010000087.1 GCA_949286885.1 uncultured bacterium | reverse complement strand
TTTTTAGAGTATTCTTTTTGCACCTTCATTGTCAAGAGGTAAAGAGTGGAACTGAGTATTTACGTTCATATCATTCCAAGTATTTGCAACAATTTCTTTTACTTCGCCTAAATTTGCACCGCAGGAAACAACTCCAATTGCAGGCCCTGCACCGCTTAAAAAGCAACCCAAAACACCTTTTGTGTGTCTTAAATTATCCATAATAGCACTTAGCCCCGGTACAAGTTTTTTTCTGTAGGGTTGGTGTAATCTGTCACGCATTGCAAGTTTTAAAAGTTCACTGTCATGTGTATAAAGTGCTTCTACAAACATTGCAGAACGTCTTAAATTAAACGCTGCATCTTTTATTGCAACTTCTTTAGGTAAAACAGAACGTGAAATTTCCGTTGCAAGCTCATAATCTGGAATACAAACGGTTATTTTCCAATCGTCATGCCAGGGCAATTTACGATACACGACAGATCCGTCATCTTCCCAGCTGGAAAGTGTAACCCCGCCTTTTATTGCAGGTGTAATATTATCAGGATGTCCTTCAATTTCAGTTGCAATTGAAAGTAATACAGCCTCGTCAGCAGGATTTCTTAAAAGAGTGTTTGCAGCCATTAAACCACCAACAATAACAGAGGCAGAAGACCCTAAACCTCTTGCAACAGGAATTTGTGTTTTTATTGTTATTTTCATTTCATCAGGCGTTTGCCCTATATAGCTATATAACAACTCTATTGCTTTATAAACAATATTGTTTTTATCAGTTGGAATATTTGAAATCCCTTCAGGGTTTTTTTCATCAATTATATTTATTTCAACACCTGAGCCCGGCAAAACAGTTTCTTCAACAATTACGGTATTATATATAGGGAGCGCAAGCCCTAAACAATCAAAACCGCAACCTAAATTTGCCATAGTGGCAGGTACTTGAATACCGACTTTCATAAATTACCTCACTTGAACCGGCATAACTAAACATACGTAAGATTCATCACCGTTTTCATTTTCATCAGCCGGTTTAAACAGTGTTGCGCTAAGACTTGTAGCTATTTCAATTTTAACTTTTCTGGTATCCATATTTTTTAAACTGTCCAGAACATATTTATAGTTAAAGGCAATTACAATTTCATCAAAATTACTGCTTATATCAATAAAATCTTTTCCTGAGCCCATTTCTGGTGAATCTGTACTTAATTCAAGAGTATTTTCTTTAAAAGAAAACTTAATTCTGTTTGTGCGCTCATTAACCATTACACAAACTCTTTCAATTACACCAATTAATTCTTCCCTGTCAATATAAACAATTTTATCGTTTCCTGTAGGAATTAATTGTTGATATTTAGGGTATGTCCCATTAATTAATTTTGATTGAAATACAACATTTTCAAAAACAAATTGAATTTTAGTTTTTTTAAGTTTAATTGTCACTTTTTCATCGTCAACTATGGATGCAATTCTTATAAGTTCTTGAATTGTTCTTGATGGTACAATAAAATTAGCACTATCACCCTTAGAATTAACTTCTTTGGACGCTAATGTTAAGCGGTTTCCGTCAGTTGCTACAAATTCAATAGTGTTAGAGTCTATATTAAAACAAACACCTGATAATATACTTGTGCTTTCATGATATGCTGCTGAAAAAACAACTTGCTTTACTCCTTTTATAAGGGTATTTTTATTTATTTCAAATGATTTATCTGCTTCCTCGGTTGATTCTTCATCAACCATTTTAGGAAATTCGTTTGCATTAATTCCGATAAGCTCAAATTTTGCTTTTGCACAACTTATTGTCACAATATTTGATTCGGGGTTTAACGAAAGTTTTACAGGTTTATTATCCAACCTTGAAGCAATTTCACTGAGTCTTTTTGCACTTAGGGTTATTTTGCCTTCCGCTTGGACTTGTGCGCTTATTTTATGACTTATTGATAAATTCAGATCAGTTGCGCAAAATTTCACACTGTTATTTGATACTGTTTCAATTAAAATATTTGACAAAACAGGTTGTGAGCCTTTTTGTGCCGTAATTTTTTCAACAACTTTAATACCGTTCAACAAATCTTCTTTATTTAAGATAATTTCCATTTTTTTCCCCAATTATTTTTATATTAATTATATTATAAAAAAATAATAATACATAATAATGTAATAACTTTTGTGCAAAACTCTCAAAACCACTGATTTTATAGGAAAGTTGCCTGTGCAAAACTCAAGAAAGTTTTGAACAGTTATGCACAGGCTAAAACAAAACAAATAATACTGCCATAAGAGTTCTTTTTTAAATTTGAAATAGCCTCAAACAAGGTTGCAGACGTGGTTGTAATATCATCAATAAGTATTAAAGTCTTTCCTTGAGCGCGATTTGGGTATATTTTAAATGCTCCGTGAACATTTTTTGCCTTCTGGTTTGCCCGTACTTTGTACTGTGGGAGTGTGTTTTTAACCTTTTTTATTATTTTAAAATCGGTGTCAATTCCGCTGAGTTTTGCAAACTCCTTTGAAATCAGCTCTGTGTGGCAGTATCCACGTTTTAACACTCTTAACGGATGGCTTGGAATACAGGTTATAACTGCATTTTGAGGGCTTAAGTTTAAATTGTTTTGTTCACATACTTTTTTAAAGTAGTCATAAAGTAGCTTGGCACTTGGAATTGCAGCGTTTTTTCTTCTGTTAAATTTAAAGTTTCTGATTAAAATTTTAATATTTCCATCGTACTTAAAAGCACAAAAGATATTAACACCCTCGATTTTTTTCTGTGCAAAAGGTGAGAGGTTTTGCACAGATTTTAAACAGTTTTTACACAGAATTTCATTATTTTTTGAACAGCCGCAGACAACACATTTTTGTTTGTAAATTAAATCTGCGAACTGTTCAAAAAAATGTTTAATCATTATTTACCAATTATTCCATCTAGTGGTGATGATGCGCTCGCATAGGCTTTTTTAGGAATTCTGCCTGCTTCATAAGCACATCTTCCTGCCATAACTCCGTATTTAAAAGCTTCCGCCATTTTTACAGGGTCGTCCGCTTTAGCTATTGCAGTGTTAATAAGGCAAAAATCAGCGCCTGCTTCCATTACAAGCGAAGCGTCAGATGGAACGCCAATGCCCGCGTCAACTACAACTGGAATATTTGCCTGCCCGATTATAATTTTAATATTTTCAAGAGTTTTTATACCTTGACCTGTACCAATTGGGCTTGCAAGTGGCATAACTGTTGCACAACCTACTTCTTCAAGTCTTTTTGCTAAAATCGGGTCTGCGTTAATATAAGGTAAAACCGTAAAACCTTCATCAACCAATTGTTTTGCAGCTTCAAGAGTTGCAATAGGGTCAGGGAGAAGAAATTTCGGATCAGGTATAACTTCAAGCTTAATCCAATTGTTTATTCCCATTGCACGTGAAAGCCTTGCAACACGCAGTGCTTCATCTACTGTTGCACACCCTGCGGTATTTGGCAAAAGCCAGTATTTATTTGTGTCAATGTAGTCCATAAGGCCAACATGACCCTGTGCGTTGTCGTTCACCCTTCTTATTGCAACAGTTACAATCTCAGCACCTGAAGCCAAATGTGCCTTTTGCATTGTTTCAAAATCGTCAAATTTGCCTGTACCAACCATTAAACGGGAACTAAATTCCTTGTCGCCAATTTTAATTTTATCCATTTTTTTATCCTCCCGTCTTAATTTTAAGTCAAAAATAAAATTTTGTAGTAGTATTAGTATATGAAAACGATATTTGAAAAAGATAAAAATTTAAACGCAAAACCATTTTTAAATAAAGAAATTGAATTTAACAAAAGAGTAACACCCTTGAATTTGCCTGATACAACTGAATTAGAGGTTATGAGGCATTATAAAGAGCTATCTGACAGAAATTTTTGCATAGAAAAAGGTTTTTACCCTTTGGGCTCTTGCACAATGAAATACAATCCCCGTGCAAACGAGCTGACAGCAAGATTTGAGGACTTTTTAAACCTTCACCCTATGCAAAATGATGAGGATTGCCAGGGCGCGCTTGAGCTAATGTATGATTTAGAGCAAGCTCTAAAAATTATAACAGGAATGGATGCAATAACCCTGCAACCCTGTGCCGGTGCGCATGGCGAATTTTGCGCAATGAATATTGTTAAAAAGTATTTTGAAAACGATAAAAAAAGAAAAAAAGTTATAATCCCTGATAATGCCCATGGAACAAACCCTATGAGCGCCAAAATGAACGGATTTGACTGTGTTGAAGTTAAATCCGACGAACACGGCGGTGTGGATTTTGAAACACTAAAAAGCCTAATTGATACTCAGGGAGATGAAATTGCCGCTATTATGATGACAAACCCCAATACCTTAGGGCTTTTTGATGAAAACATTTTAAAAATTTCAGAATTAATGCACAAAAACGGCTCACTTTTATATTACGATGGAGCAAACTTAAATGCTGTTATGGGACATACAAACCCGCGTCTTATGGGTTTTGATATTGTTCACCTTAACTTACACAAAACATTTTCAACTCCTCATGGCGGCGGTGGCCCGGGGGCAGGCCCTGTTGGCGTTGTAGCTGAGCTTGAAAAGTTTTTGCCGGTGCCAAGGGTAAAATTTGATGGTAAAAAATATTATAGAGATTATAAAAACCCGTATTCAATAGGCAAAGTAAGTACTTTTTGCGGTAATTTTTCTGTTTTTGTGCGTGCTTACACTTATATTTTAATGATGGGCAACAAGCTTAAAAATGCAAGTTCTGACGCTGTTTTAGCGGCAAATTATATAAAAGAAAAACTTAAAAAATATTATATGTTGCCATATAATCGCTCTTGTATGCATGAGTTTGTATTATCAGGAGATTTGCAAAAAGAAAAAGGTGTTTCAACCCTTATGATGGCAAAAAGGCTTATGGATTCTAATTGTCATCCTCCGACGGTTTATTTTCCTTTAATTGTGCATGAGGCAATGATGATTGAGCCTTGCGAGAGTGAAACAAAAGAGGTTTTGGATAACTTTATTCAAACAATGATTGAAATTGCAAATGAAGTTGAAAAAGACCCGCAAAAATTTGAACAATATCCGACAAAAACACCTGTTTTAAAAGCAGATGAAACGCTTGCGGCAAGACATTTGAACACTAAATATGAATTTGACAACCAATGATTTTAATTACAATTTGCCTGAAGAATTGATTGCGCAATATCCGCTAAAAAAGCGTGAAAATGCGCGCATGATGGTGCTTGAGCGAAAAAATCAAACAATAGAGCACAAACACTTTTATGACATTGTTGATTTGCTAAATCCTTTTGATGTGCTTGTTTTAAATAATACAAAGGTTTTTCCTGCACGTTTGATTGCAAAACGCAACAGTGGCGGTGAGGTTGAGGTGTTTTTGCTTAATCCATGTGCGCAAAACAACTGCTGGCTTTGCCTTATGAAGCGTTCAAAAAGGGTAAAAGAAGGTGAAGAACTTTTTGTGAGTGACGATTTTAAAATAAAAGTTATTCAAAAAGATGTAGAAAAAGCAAAAGAGGGTGAGTTGCCTAAAAACATTGTAGAGCTTGAGTTTTTAGGGAATGACGTTTATGAAATTTTAAATAAATACGGCTCTATTCCTCTGCCACCTTATATTTCAAGAAAAACAAACGATGATGATAAGCAAGATTACCAGACAGTTTTTGCAAAAAATACAGGCTCAGCAGCAGCACCAACAGCAGGGTTGCACTTTAGCAAGGAAATTTTAAAAAAAATTGAAAACAAAGGCGTAAAAATTGTTTATGTTACTTTAAACGTAGGTTTGGGAACGTTTTTGCCTGTTAAGGTTGATGATTTTACAAAACACAAAATGCATTTTGAAAGTTTTGTAATTCCAGATGATACAGCGCAAGCAATAAACAACGCTAAAGGTTCTGTTGTTGCAGTTGGGACGACGGTTTTAAGGACTCTTGAAGCGACTTATCAAAAACATGGTAAAGTTGTTGCAACACAAGATGAAACAGACATTTTTATTTATCCGCCATATAAAATAAAATCAATTGATAAACTTATAACAAACTTTCATTTGCCAAAATCAACACTTATTATGCTGGTTAGTGCTTTTGCAGGCAAAGATTTTACTTTTGAGGCTTATAAAAAAGCCGTAGAAGAAAAATACAGATTTTTCAGTTATGGCGATTGCATGTTTATTAGTTAGCACTTAAAAATTTAACCAGCTCGTCTTGCCAACCGGTATCTTTTTCTAAAAACATGTTTGCACCGCGATTTAGACATTTTACTTTATGCTCACCTTTTGATGAAGCCGTAATTACTACAATCTTGGTTTTTAACCCTTTTTGAACAATAGTTTTTTTAGTTTCATCAAGAAGTAAGAATCCTTCCCTTTCGGTTGATACAAATAAGTCCATTACAATAAAATCGTATACATTTTTTCTGACCAGTTTTGCAGCACTGTATATATCTTTTGCAGTATCTACTTCAAACCCTATTTTTTGGAAAAGAATTTTTAGTTGATAAGTTACAACTCCAATGTCGTCTACGACAAGAATTTTTCTTTTATTCCCAAACCCTGCCATAGCTAAATCTTTTTGCCACTGTTCTTCGCTATAAGAATCATCATGTTCTTGAGGAGGCACTATATCCAAAGACTCTGCATCGCTTAACTTTTTTTCAATTACACAAAGCGCAAGTCTTAAGGTTTCATCGCTTACGGTTTCAGGTTTTTGAGTTCCTGCTATTTTATAAATTAAATCTATTGTATCTTTGCTTACTAAAATATTTTCTTCACTCATTGATTTTTGCACCTTCGCTTATGGTATCTGTTATTCTTAAACCAAAATTATCTTCTATAATTACAACTTCTCCCTTGCCTATTAATTTTCCATTTGCAAGTAGGTCAATAGGTTCTGCGGTTTTATTCTCAAGTTCTATAATAGAGCCTTTTGTGAGCTCTAAAATTTTTTTCAAACTCATATCACAAGACCCTAAAATAGCGCTTAACTCTAATTCAACATCCATAAGAAGGCCTAAAGTGCTACTTGTTGATACGTCTTCTTCTTTTTCTTTAGGACGTTCAACATTTTCAAATTTACTTAAATCAAGGTTTTGTGGTTCTTTATCAGACATTTTTATTCCTTTGGTACATATTTTTGTGCAATTTTAACACATATTTTACCGTCTTTTTTTCCGGGCATCGCAACAAATTTCTTTTTGCCGTTGATCAAAACAAACAATTTTTCATCAATTTTTTGGTCAAGTTTAATTACATCTCCCTCTTTTAAATCCAAAACATCATTTATCAAAATTTTTGTGGTACCCAAAGTAACGCTTAAATCAAGTAATGCTGGATTAATCTTTGCAAGAATCTCATTTCTGCCGATTTCATTTGAAACAACGTTTGTATGTTGGAAAATGTACTGTGGTGTAAGTTTTTGTAAAACAGTTTCTAATACGGGGTAGGGAAAGCATAAATTTATAAGACCGAAATTTTTAGAGCCGAGGCGAATTTCAAAAGAAATAAGCGCAACAATTTCGCCTGAAGTTGTAATAGGTACAACGTGATAACCATTATCAAGGCTTGTAAATTCTGCTTTTACCGGTAAAACTGAACACCAAGAATTTTCTAAAGTTTTTATTATTTTTTCAATAATTTTTTTTGTAAGTGCTTCCTCAATTTGAGTTAAATCTCGGTTATAATCGTTATTAGACCCATCTCCTCCAAGCATTCTGTCTAATATAACGGTTAAAACTTCACTGCTTAAACCAAGAGAAATTTCTCCGGATAACGGGTTAAGCTTAAAAATACCGTTTTGAAAATGTGCAGGCATAGAACATACAAATTCATCATAAGTTAATTGATCAACGGAAATTATATCCATTTCAACGTCCATACGAAGATATGCGGTTAAAGTAAGTGCCAATTGTCTTACAAAATCGCGGTGAATGTCTTGCAATGCACGCAGATGTTCTTTTGAAAATTTATCGGGACGGCGGAAGTTGTAGAGCTTATAACCTTTTTTAAACTCCTCTGAAATTTCTTCAATAAGCGCAGTTTCTTCTTCAAGTGCAGCCAAATCCTCCTGATATAAATCAGGATTATTTTCTTGCGGGTTATTGCCTGTTTGATTTTGCACTCATCCTCCGATAATAACACTACAGCACTTATATCTTACTATTATAGAGCTTGTTTGTCTATCATGCGTATGATATACTTTTTTTGTATTTTAAAGCAGGTGAGTTATGGAAGAATCCTTTGAAAAAAAACGCTGGTATGATAAAGACCCGATTTTAAAAGAGGCTCTTGAGCTTTTAAGATTGTCATCTGATAACGAAAAAGAAGCGGCAAAAGATTTTATTTTAAAATTACAAGAAGATGTTGCAAAGGATGTAATTGAGCGCATTTACGAAATTGTTACAAAGTATCAAGGCAAGGGCAATCGCTGGTATGATAACGACCCTGTCATGATTAAGGCAATTGAGCTTTTAAGAAATGCTGAACCGAAAGTGCAAAGAAAGGCAGCACTAAAATTGCTTTTAGCTCTGGAAGAAAAGAGTTTTCCCCAAGAAGATGATTAAAGACGTACAAAAAACTATAGATGAAAGAAACATTCCCTTGCAAAAAGTGGGGGTAAAAGATGTTGAAACCCTTTTAAATATTGAAAGAAAAGGACAAAAAACATCGCAAAAGGTTTATGCCAAGGCTAAAATGAGTGTTTATTTGCCTTCAAACTACAAAGGCACTCACATGAGCAGATTTATTGAGATTCTTGAGGATTATCGCAAAAAAAATCTTATAGGAATTGATATTAAAAATATGCTTGAGGATATGAAAATCAAGCTGGAGTCAAAAAGCGCATATTTAAAATTTGATTTTAAATATTTTGTTAAAAAATCAGCTCCAAAGTCTGCTCTTGAGGCACTTATGTGTTATGAGTGTTATTTTGAAGGTACGCTTGATGAAAATGATAGCTATAAATTTTATCTCGGTACAAAAGTGCCCATAACAACCCTTTGCCCCTGTTCAAAAGAAATTTCAAATAATGGTGCACATAATCAAAGAGCAATTGTAAGTGTTAAGGTTTCTTATCCTGAAAATAAGCACATCTGGCTTGAAGATTTGATAAAAGATATTGAAAGTTGCTCGTCTTGCGAGCTTTATTCGCTTTTAAAGCGTGAAGATGAAAAATTTGTAACAGAAAGTGCCTATCAAAATCCAAAATTTGTAGAAGATGTTATGCGTGATGTGGTTTTAAAACTTGAAAATATTAATATAATTGACTATTACGAAGTTGAAATTGAAGCATTTGAAAGCATACATAATCATAGTGCTTGGTGTAAACAGGTTAAAAAAATATAAACTTTTGTAACAATTTTTTGTTTGAATTATAAAGTTCATTAAAATTCTACCGAAGTACTTATTGTAGACAATAAGGACAACAAGGAGAAGACAATGGACAACATTTCAAAAATAGGCGCAAACGCTAATTTTTATGTTAATAATCAGTCCGTTAAAAAAGAAAACGACAGTAAAAAAGCTGAAGAAAACAACGTAGTGCCTCAAAATACTATAAATGAATCAAAAGACCCTGAAGCAATTTTTGAAGCAATGCAAATGAGTGCAATTCAAAATAAAGCCATTGCATTTGGTAAGTTTGTAAACCCTAAAGATTATTTGTCTGAAGACAGAATTAAAGATATTGAAACATCGATGGGTGCTTTTGAAGGCAATACAGAAACTACAAAAGCCGCGATGGATACGGAGTTTAAAGGTGTCAGCGCATGGGAAAATTTATCTGATGCCCAAAAGCTGGCAATGGCTGCAAGTATGCAGATTAGAGAATAGTTTACCCCTTATTCGTTCTTCTCACTATTGTTCAAAAATATCGCCAATGGTCTAACCAGAGGCGATATTTTAATTTATATATTTTGCGCCAAGCTCGCTTGACTCACGCCTATCGACAGTTACGCCTTTGGTCTTGCTCATCGCAAGCCCCTAGGCTTCACTTTGGCTTGCGCATTCCATTTCATCGAGGGAAGCAAACACGCTTGAAGCACCGCAATCAACGAATTGTACTTGTCCTGTTACACCTGAAGACAAATCAGAAGCCAAATATAAGCCTGCTTTACCAACATCTTCCAAAGATGGCGTGCGATTAAGCGGAGCTTTTAGTGCGTTAAACTTAAGCATTTTATCAAATCCGCCGATGCCTTTTGCTGCAAGAGTTTTAACAGGGCCTGCAGATAAGCAATTACAACGAATATTAAATTTACCTAAATCGTTTGCAATAAATCTCATTGAAGATTCAAGAGCTGCTTTTGCTACACCCATAATGTTATAGTTTGCAACAACATGGGTTGAGCCAAGGTATGTAAGGGCTAAAATTGAGCCGCCGCCTGTTTTTTCCATTTGAGGTTTAGCGTATTTTGAAAGTGTTAAAAGAGAATAAGCACTTACATGCATTGCAAGGTCCCAGCCTTCTTTGCTTGTTGTATAAAAATCTCCCAAAAGGTCTTCTCTGTTGGCAAAAGCAACTGCGTGGATAACAAAGTCTAATCTGTCATAAATTTTAGCGTATTCTTCAAAAACTTTTTTAACATCTTCATCCTTAGTAACATCACATTCCACGCAAATTTTAGCGTTCATTTCTTGCGCTATCGGTCTTACTCTTTTTTCCATTGCTTCATTAGCGTATGTAAAAGCAATTTCGCCTCCTGCAGCATAGATTTGCTCAGCTATGGCATTAGCGATACCATGTTTATTTGAAACACCAAATATAATGCCCTTTTTGCCATCCATAATACCCATAAGAATCTCCTTATTTACGTCCTTATGGTTATTTTACTATAAAAATATTTAGAGCAAATATTTATTTTTTGTTTTATAATAATCTGGTATTTTGGAAAGAATTTAAATGAAAATTATTGCAAATAACCTTGTAAAAATTTATGGTGATCGCTCTGTTGTAAACGACGTATCTTTTGAAGTAAACACGGGCGAAGTGGTAGGATTATTAGGTCCTAACGGTGCGGGTAAAACAACAACATTTTATATGATTGTAGGGCTTGTAAAAGCAAATAAGGGTCACATTTATCTTAATGTAACAGAAAATGAAATAAAAAATAAAACCCAAGAATTTAATTCAAATCTTGAAATTACTCAGATGCCAATGAACGAACGTGCCAAAATCGGCATAGGCTATCTTCCACAGGAAGCTTCCATATTTAGAAAACTCTCGGTTGAGGACAATTTAAAACTTGTTTTAGAGATGAATGAATCACTAAATCAAGAACAAAAAGCTCAAAAGCTTGAAGATTTACTTGATGAATTCGGTGTTAAAAAACTCAGAAGCGCTTCTGCAGTATCGCTTTCAGGCGGTGAAAGAAGAAGGGTTGAAATAGCACGTGCTTTAGCTGCAACACCGCATTTTATCTTGCTTGATGAACCTTTTACAGGTATTGACCCCATTGCAATTGGTGAAATTAAAGAAAATATTTATAAACTTGCACGAGAAAAAGGCATTGGAGTGCTTATTACAGACCATAACCCAAAGGCAACTCTTTCTATTACAGATAGAGCCTATGTAATTTTTGATGGTAAAATAAAAATTTCGGGCAAGTCAAAAGATGTTGCGGTTGACCCTGTTGCAAAAGAATTTTACTTAGGAAAAGATTTTACACTTTAATGAATAAATTAAAACTTACAATTTTTGATAAATATATTTTTAAGCAAGTGCTAATGGCAACACTTGTATGCTTATTTTTATTTATAATTGTCTGGATTGCGCCTGAAACCCTTGTAAGGACAATAAAAAGAATTTTAATAGAACACATGCCGATGCTTGAAGCCACAAAACTTTTGCTGTATGAAATACCAAAAGTCCTTGCAAAAGCTATACCTGTAGGCATTTTGCTCGGTTCTTTGTTCACTTTTGATACACTTTCAAAAAACTCCGAACTCAGTATTTTTAGAGGTGTCGGGCTTTCATTTAACCGTATAATGGCGCCTGTACTTGTTTTAGGGGTGATGCTTGCTTATGTGTGCTATGTTGTAAACGATAAATTTATCCCCTATACATCTGCTAAAGCAGGTGAAGCGGGAGGTTATGATGTGCATTTTGTTTATATTATCAAAGATGAAAACGATAAACCACAACAAGGGCTAATCGTTTCAAATTTTAGTGTTTGGGCAATTAAAAATCTTATTTTACTTAATTTTTCACCAAAAAGATATGAAGACGCGCAAATGTTTAACAGTATAATTTTTGCTCCTTATGCTCTAAAATTACCTGATAAGTGGGTTTTAAAGGATGCTAAACAATACAGCATAAACCCAAACGGAATTTATCAGGAAATAAAAGATGTTGGAGATTATCCTATTTTAAATGAAAAATTATCTGATGAAGTTTTTCAGTTGATGAAAAATGCTACACGTCGAGACAGGTCTTATACAAATAAAGAGCTTGGCGAATATGTAAAATTACTTAAAAAACAAGAATACACAGACGAACACAATTTCATGCTTGCAAAATATTACCAGAGATTTTTACACCCCTTGACCTGTATAATTTTTGCAGCAATAGGCTGTTTGCTAGGCTTTTCCCCGCCACGCTCTCAAAGGCTTGTAGGTTTTACAATAGGCGTAGGTATGATTTTTGCCTACTATATCACTCTACCGTTTTTTGACCTTCTGGCGCAAAAGGGCGTGTTATTTCCGTTTTTAGCGGCAGCGTTTCCTATTATTGTATTTATCGGGGCAATTTTTATTATTAAAAAGGCGAGGGATTTATAATGTTTAAAAAAATATTATTAATATTTGCAGTTTTTTTAATTGCTACCACTGCATTTGCAAAAGATGGTATTGATGTAAAATACGATAAAAAAGGCAAATTTTACGTTTATAAAATTAATTTAAAAGAATTAGGACCAAGAATTCGCCCTTATATTGTGCAAGAGGGATTAAAAACCGCAAGGGAAGTTTTTAAAGAAAACAATTTTGACTTTGTAATTAATGGCGGCTTTTTTGACCCAAAAACGGCAAAATCTGTTTCTTATGTAATAATTGACGGGAAAATGGCGGGAACACCTTTTGAATCAATTGAAATGATTGAAAATCTTGCAAAAGAAGGTCGTGTTGAAAATGTTTTAAATAGAAGCGAGCTAAGAATATATAAACATAATCTTACCGATTCTCTTAAATTTGATATAGCTCATCATTTTGACCCTGCTCCCAAAAATTATTATTTGGCGCACTCTATTGGAGGAGGTCCGATGATTTACCCCGATGAGGGTATGGAAAAAGAGGGATTTGTAAAGTATGATGAAACGGGATATCCAAAAATTCAAAGTGCCCATGTGCTAAAAAAAAGAGCCCGCACAATAGTTGCACTTAAAGATGATAATTTGTACGTTGTTATATTTTCAAATTTTGCGCCTGTTTCAATTTCGCAAGTCGGTAAAAAACTTGAAAAGTATCATTTTGATAAAATTATGGCATTTGACGGAGGTCCTTCTACATCGCTAAATTATGAAGATAATGAAATTTTTTCTTCAAATAACGAACAAAGAAAAGTAAAATCATTTTTAATAATTCAAAAATAGAGGTATAAATGAATAAAGTTGCAAAAATTGAAATCGCAGTTATTATAATTCTTGTTTTGTGCATAGGCTTGTATCTTATGCCTTATTTAACAGGTGGTTTGGATAAGAAAAAAGAGGCAAAAGTGGTGGCTAACGCTGCAGTTTTTACCTCAAAAACACTTTCTAATTTTGCACTTAATAAAAAAGAAAAGGCTTCAATTGTTGCAAAAAAAACGGCAGATGAACTAAACACTTTGAGCAAAAACCCTTTTAACAAAAAACTTCCGGCTTATGTTTTTGAAAATCCACAGTCAGGAAGTGTTATAGTGCAATCTGATGACGAACTTCAAACAGTTACCGTTACAGGTTTGGGTTTAGAAAAAAAAATTATTGTAAGAACAGTTATAAAACCTCCGTCATTTGTAACTTATCAAAAATATGAGGATAAAAAATGATTGAAAATATAATGCGCTTTAAAGTCCAATATGCAGACACTGACGCCTATGGAGTTATGTGGCATGGTTCATATTTAAGATATATGGAAATGGGCAGAGTTGAGCTTTTAGAGGACTATGGTATAAAAATTGACAAATTGCAAAAAGAGCAGGACGTCATTATGCCTGTAATAGAGCTGGATATTAAGTATAAATTCAGTGCAAAGCTAATGGATGAGTGCGTTTTAAGGACAAAAATAATTGATTTAACTAAAACAACAGTAACTTTTTTACAGGAAATTTATATCGAGGACACTCAAAAGCTTTGCACAAGCGCAACAGTGCGCGCAACCGCACTAAAGAGCGGTAGAATTTCAAGAGAAGTTGACGAGTTTTTTAAAGAGAGGGTATAATGCAAATTTTTAGTGCGATGGATACGTATTTTCAAAGTCTAGGGACATTGGGGCTTGCGCTAAATTCTTTTATAGAGAGCTTTTTCCTTGTTCCGCCTCCTGATTTTTTGCTCATTGCAATGGA
Source organism: uncultured bacterium (assembly GCA_949286885.1). GTDB lineage: Bacteria > Cyanobacteriota > Vampirovibrionia > Gastranaerophilales > Gastranaerophilaceae > Galligastranaerophilus. The sequence continues at coordinate 8,287 of CASEEG010000087.1, read as the reverse complement.
TTTAGCAAAGCCTGAGCGTGCGCTTTACTATGCGCTCATTTGTACAATAGCCTCTGCTTTTGGCGGTATGGTGGGCTACTGGATTGGCAAATTTGGCGGAAGACCTGTTTTTATTTGGATTTTAACTTCTCTTTCAAATAAAAAAGGTGCTCAAAAAAGAAAACAACTAAAAAATGCGCTGCAAAAGTTTAATGAAGTTGAAGCACTATACAATAAATGGGGTGTGCATGCGGTGTTTTTTGCGGCTTTTACCCCTATTCCCTATAAAGTTTTTACAATTGCAAGCGGAATTTTAAACATGAATTTGCTTGCTTTTACACTCTCATCGATAATTGGTCGTGGTATGCGCTTTTTTATAGTAAGCATTGTGCTTATGCTCTTTGGAGAAGAAATAAAAGACCATTTGGAACTTATAATACTTGGCGCAACTGCTGTTATTGTAATATTTTTCATTGTTTTATACAAAAAACGTCATAGCTTTTCAAAAAAGTAAAATAAAACGGGGCGCAGTTTAGTTTAAGCCCCGTTTTTTATTATTTAATCTGTTATTGCCCCTACATTTGCACCTTTTACGGTTTTTGCATATTTGCTTAAAAAGCCTCTCGGGACTTCTTTTTTAACAGGTACAAAGTCTTTTCTTCTTTGTGCCAGTTCTTCTTCAGACACTATTAAATCAATTGTTCTTTTGTTTATATCAATTTTAATTTTATCGCCTGTTTTAATAAGCCCTATAATACCGCCCTCAGGAGCTTCAGGGCAAATATGACCAATGCACAAGCCTCTTGTACCGCCTGAAAATCTGCCATCAGTAATTAAAGCGCAAGATTTTCCAAGTCCTTTGCCTACTAAAAGCGAAGTGGGAGCAAGCATTTCGCGCATTCCCGGACCGCCTTTTGGACCTTCGTTTCTAATAACTACAACATCGCCTGCAACGACTTCATCTGTTTCAATGCCTTTCATAGCGTCTTCTTCACGCTCGTAAACACGTGCTGTGCCTTCAAATTCAAAGACACTTTCATCTACACCCGAGATTTTAACAACCGCACCTAATGGGGCTAAATTGCCATGAAGTATTGCAAGACCGGGGTTTTTGGTTATAGGATTGTCAAAGGGTTTAATAACATTGCTATCCACCCAAGCGCTTTTTGCACGTTGTTCAACTGTTTGACCAACTAAATTTATTGTATTTTTAAGCTCATCGCTGTGTCCCCAAATTGTTTTAAGTGCGCCTGAAATACCGCCTGCGTTGTCTAAATCAGTCATTGTAAGGGTTGATGAGGGGTCAAGTTTTATTATTTGCGGAATTTTAAAGCTTAATTCTTCAAAATCATCAAGTGTCAGGTTAATTCCTGCGCTATTTGCAATTGCAAGCAAGTGCAAAATAGAATTTGTTGAGCCGCCAAGCGCTAAATCTACAATAATTGCATTTCTTAGGGAATCGCGCGTAATAATGTCTTTTGGGCAAATATTTTCTCTTACTAAATCTACAACTGTATAGCCTGAATCAAAAGCAATACGACGTTTTTTAGAGCTTACAGCAGAAGCAGTTGCGCAACCTTCTAGGCTCATTCCCATAACTTCAGTTAAACATGCAAGAGTATTTGCAGTGTATAATCCTTGACATGCGCCAAAAGTCGGGCATGCGTAGTGTTCCATTTCACAAAGTTTTTCTGCGGTTATTTCTCCTGCCCTGTAGCGCCCTACAGCTTCAGATGAGCCTCTTATAAACGTTAAAGTTTCGCCCTTGCATTGACCTTCTAAAGAAGGACCTGCTGTTACAATAATTGCCGGAATATTAAGCCTAAGTGCAGCAATTAACATCCCGGGAGTGATTTTATCGCAATTTGTTAAAAGTACAAGCCCGTCGAGCTGGTGCGCTGCTGCTACTGCTTCAACGCAGTCTGCAATTAAATCTCTGCTTGGCAGAGAATACCTCATGCCGCTATGACCCATGGCAATGCCATCACAAATGGCAGGAGTTCCAAAAATATAAGCCTGACCGCCGTTTGAGTGTATGCCTTTTTCAATTTGCCGCTCTAAATCTCTCATTCCGGCATGTCCGGGGACTAAATCCGAAAATGAGCTTGCAATGCCGATAAACGGCTTTTTAATATTCTTATCGCTTAAACCGCCTGCATAAAGCAGTGCTCTGTGTGGTGCATGCGCCATACCCTCTTTAATTGCGTCAGATTTCATATTTTTTCTCCTTTTTTTCAATTATACATTCTTTTGTAAAAAAATGTTCATAAAAACAGTTTAAAAACTTTAAATTTACATAACTTCATGAGAGAATTTTTGTGTAATAAGTAAAAATAAGGCGCCCCCATGTTTAAAAGCAAAACAAGCTTTAAGGCAGTAATTCTTGCAGCAGGCAAGGGTACAAGGATGAAATCATCCAAGCCGAAAGTTTTGCATGAAATATTCTCTAAACCCCTTGTAGGTTGGGTAGTTGATTCAATAAATGAAATTTATCCGCAAAACAATACTCAAAGTATCGTGGTTGTTGGTCATGGTGCTAATGATGTTGAAAAATATTTAAAAAAATATGAAAATGCAACCTGTGTTCTTCAAAAAGAGCAGTTGGGCACAGGACATGCAGTTTCAATGGCAACAGGTGAATTAAAGGATTTTTGTGGTACGGTTTTAATAACTTGCGCAGATACTCCTCTTTTAAAATCTTCCACAATGCGCTCTATGGTTGAATATCACCTTGAACATAATGCTGATGTTACTGTTATGAGTGCAATTTTTGATAATCCTTTTGGTTACGGCAGAATTGTACGCTCGCAAGATGGCGGAATTGAGGCTATAGTTGAACAAAAAGATGCAAATGACGAGCAAAAAGCTATAAAAGAAGTAAACGCAGGTGTTTATTGCCTTAAATGGGAAAGTGTCAAGAATGCCTTTGGTGAGCTTAAAAATAATAACTCACAAGGCGAATATTACCTGACAGATATAGTTTGTTGGGCAAAAGAAAAAAACAAAAAAGCACTTTCGTTTGTTATAGAAAACCCTGATGAAACTTTGGGCATTAACTCAAGAGCGCAACTTGCTCAAGCAACACAAATTATGAAAAATGAAAAGCTTAATGAGCTTATGGAAACAGGTGTTACAATAGTTGATCCTTTATCTACTTCAATATCGCCTGAAACGCAAATTGGCGCAGATACTGTAATTTATCCAAATACTTATATAAACGGCAAAAATAAAATCGGTTCCAATTGCAAAATTGGACCTTTTTCGCATTTTAGGGGTAATGTTGAAGTTGGCGATTACTCAAAAATTGGCAATTTTGTCGAGTTGAAAAACGCAAAAATCGGCTCTCATACAAATGTTTCGCATTTAAGTTATGTGGGCGATGCAACTTTAGGCTCAAATGTAAACATAGGCGCAGGCACAATTTTTGCAAATTATAATTCAATTACAAAAGAGAAAAAACGCTCAACGCTAAATGACGGTGTTTCAATCGGTTCAAATACCGTAATTGTCGCACCTGTTGAGTTAGGCGAAAATGTTTTTGTAGGCGCCGGAAGCGTTATTACAAAAAATGTAGGGGAAAATTCCCTTGCGCTTTGCAGAACGCCTCAAAAAGAATATCCCGACTGGGTTGAAAAACAAAAAAAATTACTAAACAAAGGAGATAATTAAAAATGAAATTAGGGCTTGAAACAATGGAGCAGTTGCAAAATACGGTTTTGCCCACACATGACATTAAACTTTTTTCGGGTCGTTCTAACCCTGTATTGGCGCAAGAAATCGCTCAATATTTAGGTACAACGGTTGAGCCGATGATTGTAAAAAACTTTATGGACGGCGAAATTTATGTTCAAATTCAAGATTCAATTCGTGGCGATGACGTTTTTGTTGTTCAACCCGTTTGTAATCCTGTAAATGAAAGTTTAATGGAGCTTTTAATTATAATCGATGCGTTTAAACGTGCAAGTGCAAAGACAATTACGGCGGTTATTCCATACTACGGTTATGCTCGCCAGGACAGAAAAACATCAGGCAGAGAGGCAATTACAGCTAAACTTGTTGCTGACCTTTTAACAACTGCAGGCGCAAATCGTGTTCTTGCAATGGATTTGCACACAGGTCAAATTCAAGGTTTCTTTAATATTTTGGTTGATCACATTTATTCAACCCCTGTACTTGTTGATTACATTAAAAAATTAAATATCCCATCAGATGTTCTTATGGCAGTATCTCCTGATACAGGCGGGGTGCAAAGAACCCGTGCTTTTGCAAAAGCTCTTAATTGCCCTCTTTCAATCATTGATAAACGTCGTGATAAGCACAATGTTGCGATAGCAGACCATGTTATAGGTGATGTCAGAGGCAAGGTTTGCGTTATGTTTGATGATATGATTGACACTGCAGGCACAATTTGTGAGGCAGCAAAGCTTCTTATAAGAGAAGGCGCAAAAGAAGTTTACGTTTGTGCTTGCCACCCTGTGTTCTCCGGTCCTGCGCTGCAAAGACTTGATGAGGCACCTATTAAAGAAGTTATTGTTACAAATACAATTCCTTTGAAAAATGAATTTATTCCGACAAAAATTACACAACTAAGCATTGCACCGCTTTTAGGTGAGGCAATTTCAAGAATTCACGATGATCAAAGTGTATCTTCACTGTTTGGATTTGAAAAGGAATATAAAAACTAATGACTTTTGAAAAGTTAAAAAATCTTGAAAAAGAGGCGCAGCAATGTGAGCGCTGCCCTCTTTTTGCAACAAGAAACAATATAGTATTTTCTGACGGTTCAAATAAAGCTAAAATTATGCTCATAGGAGAAGCCCCTGGAGCTGATGAAGATAAGCTTGGCAAGCCCTTTGTAGGTCGTGCGGGCAAGCTTTTAAACGAGTTTTTGCGCTCTGCAGGAATTAATAGAGACGAAGATTTATACATTGCAAATACTCTAAAGTGCAGACCGCCTGAAAATCGCAAACCTACAAAAGAAGAAAAAAAGGCTTGCGAGAAGTTTTTGCAAGCTCAAATTGAAATTATAAAGCCAAAAATCATTGTCCTTTGCGGAGCTACTGCAATGGAGAGTTTTTTAGATAAAAAGCTTAAAATTTCAAAAGTTCGCGGGCAGATTTTTGAAAATATAAAAGGTTACGAGGGGATTAAATTTATTCCTATTTTGCACCCTTCTTATCTTTTAAGGCAGCATTCAACAGAAATTAATTCACCCAGAGATTTAACCCTTAAAGATTTAATTATGATTAAGAATTTAATTAAAAAAGCGGCTCTTAATTAAAGCAGGCTCTTATCGAGCCTTAGGGAGCCGTTTAATTTACATATTTTCGTGGGTATTAACTGAATCGTCAGGACTTTGCAAGTCGTCCTCAACTTCAAATTCCCAATAATTTTCGTTAGGTATAACCATATCACCGGTTAAGAGAATGTAAACCAGCTCATCACCTTTTAAGTCATATTTAACAATCGGTGATAACTTATCGGTATATTTAACCAGAAATTCGGCTTTTGTGATTTCTTTTCTGCCTTCAAAGTAGTTTTCTTTAACAGGTGTTTTTTTATCAACTGTTTTAGTTGTTACAACTTTACCTTTATCTGTAGTGTAAGTTACGCCTGCCATCTGGTGGCTAATTCCGTTTGGCATATAGAATTTTCTTAAAACAATAAGATTTTTTTGTTTTTTAATTCTAAAGGGTGTGTATTTAATTTTTTGAACATCTGCAACAAATTGAGTTCCTGCAGGATATAAGAATGTGCCTTCTTGAGTGTAAACATCAGCCGGTGCAACAAATACAAGCTGATCGCCAATTTCGTGCTTTTTGCTGTTTATAGGCTGACTTGGTTTTGCAATAATAATATTTCCTGCTTCAATAACATTTTTTGTGTTGTATAGATTAACAGTATTTCTTGGTGCGCCTTCCACAAGTTTTAGGGTATTTGTACCTAAAAATTCTGTAGGAATTTTATTTGCAGTTTTTCTAAATTTATCTTCAACAAGACTTAGTTGTTTTTCAACCTGGCTAAATAAAACAGCAGCTTCAGCACGTGTTAAAAAGTCATTTGGTCTAAAGTAAGATGGGTCAGGATGATTTACATATAATTTATTGACAACATTTTTAATGTAAGAATACTTAGCCCAGTTTGGGATTTGCTCAGTATCTGCAAAACCGTTTAAGACGTTAATGTCACCATAGAAACCCTTTGTAACGTTTGCTATTACTGCGTTTGCTTCTGAGCGTAAAATTGATTGTTCAGGTTTAAAAGTGTAATCGGGGTAACCAAAAATTAGTCTTAACTGTTCTGATGTTAAAATACTTTGGTCGTATTGGGTGGATGAATCTACATCTTTAAATTTTGTTGTGCCGTCTGTCATAATATCTTCACTTTGCATGACTTTTAACAGCATATGCACAAATTCGCTTCTTGAAAGTGTTTCATCGGGTGCAAAAGCATATCCGCTTTTAAAGCCCATATAACCTTTGTTTAGCGCATTTGCAATTTGAGAAGCTGCCCAGTGGTCATTTTTTACATCGGTAACTTCAAGCGCAAAAGACTTGTTTACGCTAAAAGCCAATAAACAAAGTACAAGCAGACACAATATCTTTTTCATATATTTTAAGCCTCATTTTACTCAAAACCTATGAAAATTTTACAATAACTAAAGCTTAAAATCAAACCAAGCCTAAATTTTGCTTATTATTTCTTTATAATCAATGTTTAAACATTCGCTGCTGTCGCAGTTTTGCGCCCTTTTGTGCCATAAACAGGGCCGGCATGGAACATTGTTTTTTATTACATGGAATTTTTCATTTTTTGGCAAAAGTTTTTCTTCATTTGTCGGACCAAAAATTGCAAAAGTCTTGACATTTACCCCTACTGCCACATGCATTGGGGCAGAATCTGCACAAATTGTGCATTTTGCCTTGTTAAAAATGTTTGCCATATCAAGCAAGCTTTTTGTTTTGTTGAAATAATTTATAAAATTTTGATTTGATGAAATTTTTTCATCTGCAATAATTTTAGAAATTAAATCTTCATCATCACGTGTGCCAAAAAGCACCACTTTTTCGCCTTTTTCAAGCAATTCTGTGATTAAATTTTTCCAAAAATCTAAATTTGGACATTTTAGGATATTTTTGCTTATGCTCATTTTGCTCACCCCCGGGTGAATGGCTACAAATTCACCTTTTGTAAGGTTTTGAGGCAAAATGTAATTTTCATCAACGGCAATTTTGGGTAGTTTGCAATCTAAATTACAAATTGGCGAAACCAAGTCGTGATACATATTTGAGGCATATTGATTTTCGTTTAACTCTACACTTTTTGTAAGTAAAAAAGAAGTTTTTGACCTAAACCCAATGCGCTCTTTTATTCCTGTTAAATACAGCAAAATGGCTACCAGCGGAGATTTTCCGCTTGATATTACAACATCAAAATTTTTAGTCCAAACTTTGGTTAAAAATTTAAAAATATTTATATATTTTTTTACCCCTTTTGCTTTTATGTCTGCTTTTATTGTGTCGTTAATATCAGGGCAAAGTTGCACTATGCTTGCACTTCGAGGTTCAAGAGCAAGAGTAATTTTGCACTCTTTGAATGTTTCTTTAAGGCTTTTTATAACGGGCATAAAAAGAATTTCATCCCCTATTCCGCCCCAGTTTACAAGTAAAATGTTTTTATATTCCTTTTTTTGTGCCATTTTTACCCTCTTTATAATTTTACTTCTTTTTAATTTTATAATAAAATAAATCTATGAGCGAGTTAACTTTAAATTATACCGGAATTGGTTCTTTGCCCTTCAAAGGCGAAAATGCACCAAAACAAGCACTGGACTTTATTTTTAAGGAATTTAAAAGCATACCTTTTTGGCCACAGTTGCCTCATTTTGCACCTGAAGAAGATATGGTGTTTCAATACACTCAAAACCTTGCAGGGCTCAGCTTTGAAGGTGATAAATATTTTTTAAATCCTGAAAGCGAAGAATTTTTTTCTGCCCTTGAAGAATTATTTTTCGATTATGAAAATGTTATAAGTGCAGATGATTTAATTCAATGTGCAAAAACGCTTGATAAATATGCGATTTTGCCGCCAAATTCAAATTCTCTTGCACCTTTTTTAAATGAACTAAAACATCACAACCCTGATTTTGTAAAAGGTTCAATAACAGGTCCTTTCACTTTTTCAACTTCAATAACCGACAATGAAGGTAAATGTGCCTATTATAACGATGTTTTAAAAGATGTTTGCACAAAAACGCTTTCGCTTAAAGCACTTTGGCAGGTCAAGGAGTTTAAAAAGGCTGCACCAG
>CASEEG010000086.1 GCA_949286885.1 uncultured bacterium | reverse complement strand
CAGTGCAAGTTCTTCCGGAGCAAGTGCAACTAAGGGAAATGACGGTAATGAATCCTACATCGAAGTTTATAATGCTTCAGGCACTCTTGTATGGGGACTAAAAACTCCCGGAGGTAAAGGCGGAAAAGGTGCTAGCAGCAGTACTGCAGGAAATGGCGGAGGAAGAGTCAACGCTAATAGCTGCAAAATCTATCAAAACGGCTCATGGCAAAGTACTAATTGCACAGGAGCAGGAATAGCTGGTCAAAACGGTAGGACAGTTGCAGGTGCAAATGATAGTAATACTGCTACAGGAGGCAAGGGTGCAAATTCCCAATATAACACCACAGGTTCACAAGGAGGCGGAATTGGAGGAAGTGCAAGTTCTGCAAATGGTTCAAAAGGAACCCTTTGGGGTGCCGGGGGCGGAGGAGCAACAATAAGTTTCAATTCATCAGGAAACACCATAACAGGTAAAGGTGGAAAAGGTGCAAACGGTATAGCAGAGATAAGTTATGATTTAACTCTCACTGCTGCAGGCGGCGGTGGCGGCGGAGGCGGAGCTTTTGCCCATATAAAGAATTTAACTGTAACTCCGGGCAATACATATAAAGTAATAGTAGGCGCAGGCGGCAAAGGCGGAGGAGTAGGCTCAAGCGGATCTGACGGAGGAGATAGCTCAATAACATTTGGAAGCACAACCTACACATTAACCGGAGGCAAGGGCGGAGTAGTTGGAACTTCTCAAACTGCTACCACAGAAGTCGTGCAAGGAAGTGGAGGAGCAAAAGGAATTGTATCATCCAATATATCAGATGCAAATTCATCAAAGCACCTTGATGGAAGCAATGGAGAAAGTGGCGGTAAAACTATACCAAGCGCAGACAATTCATATGAAGGTTCATATGGTGGTAACGGAGGAACATCCGGAATTAATAGCATTGGAGGATGTGGCGGAATGTTCAACGATGAAAATATATGCACTAATACAAATGTTGATGGAATAGTTGTAGATTTTGTTTCTCCGGGCAATTTATTCTCTGCTACAGAGTACGGAAGTGCTGGTGCAGGTGGTGCAGGGGGCGGCTGGAGTTCAAACACTGCATTCTATCCCAATCCCGGTAAAGGCGCACAAGGTCAAAACGGCTATGTCTACATATATTGGGATAGCAATTAAATTTTCGTATCTTAATTCATAAGGGGTGTAAACCCGGGTATCAATTAACACCCCTGTTTTTTTATTTAAAAAGGCGGAAAATAAATACTTTCCGCCACACAAAGTTGTTAATTTTCAAATTTAGCCATCAAGAGCATCAACGCCGGGAAGAACTTTGCCTTCGATAAATTCCAAAGATGCGCCGCCACCTGTTGAAATATGTGTAAAGTCATCACCGTTACAGAATTTCTTAGCGGCACTAACAGAGTCGCCACCGCCTACAACAGATACAGCACCTGCTTTTGTTGCTTCAACAATAGCTTTTAGAACTGCTTTTGTACCCTGCGCAAATTTAGGATTTTCAAATGCACCAACAGGGCCGTTCATAAGAATTGTTTTTGATTTTTTAATAACTTCTTCAAAAGCTTTTTGAGTATTCGGGCCTGCGTCAACCCCTTCAAAGCCGTCAGGAATTTCATTTACCGGAACGACTTTATTTGTGCCGTTGCCTGAAAAGTCATCTGTAACAAGGACATCAGTCGCCATAATGAGGTTAACGCCTTTGTCTTTAGCTTTCTTTTCGATAGCACGCGCAACTTCCATTTGATCATCTTCATGGATAGAATTGCCGATTTTACCGCCGTTAGCTTTTACAAAAGTATATGCCATACCACCGCCAATGATTAGGTTGTCAACTTTATCCAAAAGATTTTCCAAAACACCGATTTTAGATGAAATTTTTGCACCGCCGACAACAGCTGTAAATGGTCTTTGAGGATTGTTTAAAAGACCGCCCAAAGCGTTTAATTCTTTTTCCATCAAAAGCCCTGCAACAGCGGGTTTTAAAACATGAGCAAGTTTAGCTGTTGAGGTGTGTTTTCTGTGAGCTGCGCCAAAAGCGTCATTTACATAAAAATCGCCCAATTTTGCAAGTTCATTTGCAAAAGTCATGTCATCGTCTTTTGCTTCTTCTTCTTTATAAAAACGAATGTTTTCTAAAAGTGCAACCTGACCGTCTTTTAAGTCTTTTAATTCTTCCTCTGCACCTTTGCCAACCGGTTTTGATACAAATAAAACATCTTCGCCCAAAACTTTTGACATGTATTTTGCAACAGGAGCAAGAGAAAATTCTTCCTTCCATTCACCTTTTGGACGACCCAAATGAGCCATAAGAATAATTTTTGCGCCTTTATCTTTAAGCATTTTAACTGTAGGTAAAATTGCTTTAATTCTTGTGTCATCTACTACATTTTTGTTTTCATCCAAAGGAACGTTAACATCAACTCTCACAAGAGCACGTTTGCCTTGGATGTTTTCTAAATCCTTAATTGATTTTTTCATTTTATAGTCCCCTATAATATTTCTAACGGCTTTATTTTAAGTCAAAAAAAGGATATTTACAATATTTTGTGTTAAAATTCAAAAGTTATGGAATTAAACCCTGTAATAGTTTCAGTTATCCTACTTTGCATTTTATGTCTAATGCGTGTAAATGTGCTGCTTTCGCTTATTATTTCAGCCATTGCGGCAGGTTTGTGCGCACATATGAGCATTGATAAAATCATGAATATTTTTATTTCAGGGATGGGCGCAAACTCTGAAACCGCGCTTAGTTATATACTTTTAGGTGCATTTGCCGCTGCAATGACTCACACAGGGCTGGCACAAATTCTTGCAAGGCGCATTGCCCTTGTAATTAAAGACAATAAATACCTGCTTTTGCTTATTCTAGGTACGATTGCGGTTATGTCGCAAAATTTAATCCCTATACACATCGCCTTTATACCAATTTTAATCCCTCCGCTTTTAGGCGTTATGAACAAATTGGAGCTTGACAGGAGATGTGTTGCGACAACTCTTGCCTTTGGTTTAAAAGCACCATACATTGCAATTCCTGCAGGTTTTGGTTTAATTTTTCAGGGCTTAATTGCAGAAAATATGATTCAAAGCGGAATTGAAGTGTTAAAAACAGATGTCTGGAAAAGCACCTGGTTCTTGGGTTTTGCTATGTTTATAGGGCTTTTGATTTCAATATTTATAACTTACAGAAAACCCCGTAAATACAGGGATTTAGACCCAATTTATGATGAAAAAAGTTTTTCTAAAAAATCTCTGCGTTTGCGTCGAAAACACTACATAACTTTATTGGGCGCGTTTGCAACCCTTGCCGTTCAACTCTGGAGCGGTTCTTTGCCCCTTGGCGCACTTGTGGGTTTAGGAATAATTTTTGGCGCAAAAGCAGTCAGAAAAAGACACATGGACAAATTAATCAACGAAGGTATCGGGCTTATGGGCTATGTTGCTTTTGTAATGCTTATAGCAGCAGGATTTGCGCTTGTTTTAAAAGAAACGGGCGGGGTAGAAAGCCTCTTGAATTGGATTTTACCTTATATGCAAAATTCTAAAATAATTTCCGTTACATTTATGCTTTTAATCGGACTTTTAATTACTATGGGGATTGGCACATCCTTTGGTACAATACCAATTTTGGCGGTTTTGTTTGTGCCTCTTTGTGAAAAATTAGGACTAAGCACACCTGCCTCAATAATAGTACTTGCAGCCGCTGCAGCCTTAGGCGACGCCGGTTCTCCCGCATCAGATACCACACTTGGACCAAGCGCAGGATTAAACGCCGACGGACAGCATAATCATGTCCAAGACACCTGTATACCAACGTTTGTGCACTTTAATATTGCACTAATGCTGGCTGCTATTATTGCGGTGTATATTTTTTAATCTTCAAATAAACTTGAGGGTTTTACTTTAAGCGCACGAGAAATTTTAAAAACGTTTTCAACAGTTGTATTTCTTTCACCTCGCTCAATCATACCTATAAAATTAGGCGACATGTTTAAAATTTCCGCCAGTTCAATCTGGGTTAAATTTTTTTCAAGTCTAAGAAATTTTAATTTCTTTCCAAACTTTTGTAAATCTTTTTTGCTCATATTTAAATTTTCGTGATAATATAAAATGAAATAAACAAACTGAACGTGTGTTTTTTTCTATATACAGCGATTAGTTCGGTTACTTGATATGGAAATAAGAAAGCAATTTAATAGTAAATCTAAAGTAACAATTTTAATAATATTTTGTTTATACAGTCTGTTTTTCTTAATAGGAAGTATTTTGGCCCCCATTTTAGCGCACTGTCGTCAGTTTGATTTATCAGGAAAATTAACAGCGACGTATATGTTTTCTTGTCATCAAAATCCCTGTAGAAGCTTTTGGATATTTGGCTATCCAATTGCGCTGTGCTGCAGATGTTTAGGATTTTATCTCGGTGTTGTAGTGTCCTCGTTAATTATTGTAATTAAAGGTTGGGAATTATCATACAAGAAATTTATAGTGCTTTTTTTCATTGCATTTACAGATATTATGCTTAATTACTTATACAAATTAAATACAGGCAACTACACAAGATTTTTAACAGGTATAATTATGGGCTTTTTATTTACTGCCCTTATTTGTTTTGTTTTCAGATTGAGAAGGAGAAAAAGTAATGTTTATTAAAAAACTAACAAGTTTTGTGTTGATAGCATTAATTATGTTTTCAACAACATCGCAATTGTCACAAACTACATTGGCAAAACAAAGTAAGACTTTAGCAGATTTTATTAAAAATAACGACAAAATAGAAACGAAATTATGCT
>CASEEG010000085.1 GCA_949286885.1 uncultured bacterium | reverse complement strand
GATGCCGAGGCAATAAGCCATAAATTGCTAGTAAGAGCCGGCTATATTAAAAAACTTACATCGGGAATTTACAGCTATTTACCCTTAATGCAAAGAGTTATTTCAAAAGTTTCTAAAATTATAAGAGAAGAAATGAATGCTGCAGGAGCACAAGAGCTTTTAATGCCCTTTGTTCAGCCTGCAGAAGTTTGGGAAAAATCAGGCAGGTGGGAAGTATACGGAAAAGAACTTGCAAGATTTTTAGACAGGCATGGAAATAAAATGTGTCTTGCGCCAACACATGAAGAAGTTATAACTTCTGTTGTAAGCGGGACTTTTACCTCTTATAAGCAATTGCCCATAAATTTGTATCAAATTCAAACTAAATTTAGAGATGAAATTCGTCCACGCTTTGGTTTGTTGCGAGGACGTGAGTTTATTATGAAAGATGCGTACAGTTTTCACACTTCACAAGAGTCATTAGATGAAGAATATGAAAATATGGCGCAGGCGTACAAAAGAATTTTTGAACGTTGTGGACTTGAAACAAAAATGGTTCAGTCTGACTCAGGTGCAATTGGCGGCAGTGTAAGCCATGAATTTATGGTTTTAACATCTACCCAAACAGGTGAAAATGACGTATTTTATTGCGAAAATTGCGATTACAGTGCAAACTCAAATCATGCAATTTCAATTTTAAATATTGATGAAACAGACGGTGCAAAATACGGATATAGTGAGAAAAAACTTGTCGATACTCCAAATGTAAAAACTATAGAAGATTTAGCTAAGTTTTTAAAAATTGACTCTAACTGTATTTTAAAATCAGTATTTTATATTGCGGATTCAAAACCGGCTCTTGTTATGATAAGAGGCGATAAGGATGTTGAAGAAACAAAACTTTTAAATGCCTTAGGGGCAATAGAAATCCGTCCTGCAACAAACGATGAAGCTCTTGAATACCTTGGTTGCGAAGTTGGTTATTTGAGTTATTTAAATGTTGATACAAATAAAGTTAAAGTAATTTTTGATAAGTCGGCACAAGGTATGAAAAACTTTGTAATAGGTGCAAATGAGCCTCACAAACATTATGTGGGTTGTAATTTTGATAAAACACCCGAGTTTGTTGATGTATCTTTAGTAAAAGAAGGTGAGCTTTGTCCGACTTGCAAAAAACCATTAAAGGTTACGCGCGGTATTGAAGTTGGCAATATTTTCCAACTCGGTACAAAATATTCAAAACCGATGGGCGCAACTTACACAGATGAAAACGGTGAAGAAAAACCTTTTATTATGGGTTGTTACGGCATTGGTGTTACTCGTACTGCTGCTGCTGCAATTGAAAGATACCATGATGAATATGGAATAGTTTGGCCTAAAGAAATTGCGCCATATCATGTTGACATTGTGCCTGTAAATGCAGATGATAGCGAGCAAATGGAAGTTGCACTAAAAATTTATAACGAACTTTTGATTGCCGGTGTTGAAGTTGTGCTTGATGATAGAGCAGATAGAGCTGGAGTTAAGTTTAAAGATTCCGAGCTGATTGGTTTTCCATACAGGATTACGGTGGGCAAAACAATTAAAGAAGGTCTTGTTGAATTTAAAGAAAGAAAAACGGGTGAGGTTGAAAAGCTTACTCCGTTTGAGGCGGTTGAAAAATGCAAAAAACTCCTCTTAAATTAAAAATTGCACATCTGTATCCCGATTTACTTAATATTTACGGGGATATGGGAAATGTTTTAACAATTAAGAAGCGTTGCTTGTGGAGGGATATTGAAGTAGATGTAGTTAAAATAACCTCCGGAATGATTATTAATGCTGATGATTATGATTTGTTTTTTGCGGGCGGCGGGCAAGATAACCAGCAAATAATTGCGGCAAATGAGCTTATGAAAAACGGTATTGAAATTATGCGAGCAGCCCAAGCTAACAAGCCAATGCTTGTCATATGCGGTTCTTATCAGCTTTTTGGAAAATATTATTTGACTGCAGATGGTCAAAAATTGAGAGGCATTTCAGTTTTGGATATTCATACCGAGGCAGGCAATTCCCGTTTTATCGGGAATGTTACTGCGATATGTGATTTTTTGCCTGTAAGAACAGTGGTGGGTTTTGAAAATCATTGCGGGCTTACATATCTTGGTGATGATGCTGAGGCGTTATTTAAAATGAAAGTCGGTCGAGGCAACAACGGCGTGGACAAGACAGAAGGTGCACGCTATAGAAATGTTTTCGGTACATATTTGCATGGTCCGATTCTACCTAAAAATCCTCATTTTTGTGACTATATAATTGAGCAAGCTTTAAATGTTAAATACAATTGCCAAATTCCATTATTGCCGTTGAATGATGAAATAGAATATTATGCCCATGAATCAAGGATTTGCGCCAAGTACTAATTTAATTTATTAAGTTTTGTTAACTTATTTTGTCTTATCTGGCAATTAATCAAAACAAAAATACTTTATTAAAGAGTAAGGTTAGTTTTAGGTATTACAAAAAAGTTCAAGGTTAAAGGTTATAGGTTATAGGTTATAGGTTAGGAGGCAAGGCATGACTTGGGCGTTTTTGTCGCTAAGGAAAATGCAGCTAAAGCAAAGGCTTAGCGTTTATCAAAACAGGCTAATTCAGATAAGCCAGAAAATTATGGATATGCAAGAGTTGGCAGCTGCGGTAGCTGACGGTAAAATTACTTATCAGGAAGCAACCTCGGGTCCTTCTTCAATGTTTGGTACTCAAATGAATTTTTTGGGTCAGTCTTCAAATATTGCCTATCAATCCGCTCAAATTAAAACCAATGCCTACCTTCAACAAATGCAAACAATAAATCAATCGACAGGTGGTCAGTACCAATATTCGCTTGATCCCACATCCATGACAAGCTATATACAAAATGGGCAGATACAGCCATATTTGATATTTAATAATATTTATCAAGAAGAGCTAAAGGCCTATGCTGATCAGTATGCTCAGATTTTAAATCGTGAAGAACAAGATTTGGAACAGGAAAAACTTACTCTTGAAACGCAAATTAAGGCAATTCAGGCTGAATACGAGTCGGTAAGCGAACAAGAAGGTCAAAATATTCAAGCTGATGCAATTAAATTATCTTAACTTTCTAAAACTATAATCTAAACTGATTAAATGCCGATTTACCAATCGGCATTTTATTTTGAATATTTTTTCTTTTAAAATAAAATTTTATATGTTAATATATGTTTAAGAAAATAAATATTTTGTAATATAATAGAATTTAATTTTAGCTAATAAGGAAGAAAAGGACAAAGACAAAAATGACCGAAGAAATCCAAAACGAAAGCAGCGACTCAAAACAAAGAGTTCTTGTAGTGGATGATGAAGCAAGTATTAGAAGAATTCTTGAAACTCGTCTTAAAATGGTGGGGTATGATGTTGTTACGGCTGAAGATGGCGAAGAGGCTGTGGAAGTATACAACAAGACCGCCCCGGATTTAGTTATTTTGGATGTTATGATGCCCAAGATGGACGGCTATGGTGTAACCCGCGAGATCAGACGCACATCTGATGTGCCTATTATAATTTTAACTGCTTTAGGCGATGTCTCGGAAAGAATTACCGGTCTTGAACTTGGCGCTGATGATTATGTTATTAAACCCTTTAGTCCAAAAGAGTTGGAAGCACGTGTTAAAGCGGTGTTGAGAAGAACAACAACGAAAGAAATCGCAGCTCCTACGGGAAAAACGGCAAAAAATGTTATTACAACCGGACAAATAAAAATTGATACGGCGCGTCGTCAGGTTTATCGCAAAAATGAAAGAATAAGACTAACCGGCATGGAATTTTCTTTACTTGAATTACTTGTCAATAACTCTGGGCAAGCATATTCAAGAAATGAAATTTTGCAACATGTATGGGCTTATCCGCCCGATCATAGAATTGACACTCGTGTAGTTGATGTTCATATTTCACGTTTGCGCTCAAAACTTGAGGCCGACCCTGCCAATCCCGAGCTTATTCTTACCGCTCGTGGTATTGGCTATATGTTTCAACGTATAAACTAGGGCAAGTATATTGAGTATTGAATTAAAAATCTTAAATAACTCCGGCTTAAAGAAGATTCTTATAGTCGGAGTTTTTCATGGTGATGAGCCTCAAGGTGAATATTTTATAAATGAATATTTAAAAGTACAAAAAAGTAATTTAAAAAATTCCCTCTATTTTATACCGAGGCTTAATGAAAATAATTTACGCACAAACAAAAACGGAGTTGATCTAAACAGAAATTTTCCGACAAAGAACTGGCAAAAAAGTAAGCGTGATGATTATTTCGGTGGTGATAGACCTGCATCTGAAGCTGAAACAAAATTCCTTGTCAATTTAATAGAAAAAAATAATTTCGATGCAATAATAACAATACATGCTCCATACAAAATAATAAACTATGACGGTCCTGCTCAAAAGCTCGCTGAGAAAATTTCGCAAATTTTAGGTTATCCTGTTGAATCTGATATAGGTTATCCTACCCCGGGGAGTTTTGGTACTTATTGTGGGGTTGAAAGAAATATACCCACCATAACGATTGAAATAGATGAAAATAAAGCCCCCCATGAACTTTTGGAAGGCTTTATTAAATTTTTTGATTTTCTTGCTTTTAATTATTAAGCATTTAGGACTATTTCATAAGCAATATCAGGGGTTATATTCCCTTTTTCTCCAAGCACTGTTCCTCGTTGACTGAAGCGTTTTTTTACTTCAACAGCCGCTTCCTTTGAGTTTATGCCATATTCTTTAAGTTTTGTTTTTCTGCCTATTTTGTTAAAGAATTTTTCTGTCTTTTTGATTGCAATATCTGCAAGCAGACTTTTTGGCAAAAATTCATTCGCACCAAATACCTCAATTGCCATTTTTGCTAGCTTGTCCATTTTATCTTTTTTCAT
Organism: uncultured bacterium; assembly: GCA_949286885.1. Taxonomy (GTDB): domain Bacteria; phylum Cyanobacteriota; class Vampirovibrionia; order Gastranaerophilales; family Gastranaerophilaceae; genus Galligastranaerophilus. Next base: position 8,341 of record CASEEG010000085.1, on the reverse strand, counting down.
AACATGCCATAGGCTTGGGAGTATAATTGCGAGTGTTTCTCCATGATCGAGCCCGTAAAAAGCCGTTAATTCATGCCCTATCATGTGCGTTGACCAATCTTGCACTGCTCCAAGGCTTATCCAATAGTTTAGACCGCAGGTTGCACACCAGAAAATATTTGCTCTTGCATCGTAGTTTTGTGGGTCTTTAAGTACTTTTGGGCCTTCTTCAAGCAATGTTTTGATTATTCCAAGAGCCCATTGGTCTTGCAAGGGAGTATTAACATCATAAGTTGCGTATTGTTCCATAACATGTGTAAAAGTATCGACAATGCCGTTTACTGTTTGTTTTTCAGGCAGTGTATATGTAGTTTTAGGGTCTATAATGGAGAATTTCGGATAGACTTTTTCTGATGCAAATGCTAATTTTTCTTTTGTTGAATTTCTGGAAATAACCGCTGCACAATTCATTTCCGATCCTGTAGCAGGGAGCGTAATTACATCTGCTATATCTATTGCTTCGTGTATTGTGGCACCTTTAGAGAGTATATCCCATGGTTCGCCGTCAAATTTCGATGCTGCTGCAATAAATTTTGTGCCATCAAGCACAGAGCCCCCGCCAACTGCAAGAAGAAAATTATAACCTCCTTCCTTCACCATGTTTACCGCTTCCATAAGAGTCTCGTATTTAGGGTTTGGTTCTATTCCGCCAAATTCACTGTAATCAAAACCATTAAGTGCTTCCTTAACTTGTTTTAAAACTCCATTTTTTCTGATAGAGCCACCGCCATAGGTGATTAATATTTTTTTGTCATGCGGAATTTCTTCTTTAATTTTGCTAATAGTATCTGCCCCAAAAATTATTTTTGTAGGACATTTGAATTCAAAATTGTTCATTTTTACCTCTTTTAATTTGTAATACCTTTGTTATCTTATCATATTTTTGGGGCAATGTTTTATTAAGTAGTAGACATAATTTAAAAAACGTAATACAATAATTAAAAATAGAAGAGTGCTAGGATAGAAGAGTATAAATAGAAAGGTTTAGTAAAAAATGAAGAAAAGTTCGGCATTTACTCTTGCAGAAGTTTTGATTACACTGGCTATTATAGGTGTAGTTGCTGCAATGACGATACCAGGCGTTATTGTAAGGACAAATCAACAGGAGTTTAAAACTGGTTTTAAAAAGGCTGTTTCTGTCTTGAATCAAGCTGTTACGATGAATATGGCGATTGATAACGAATCACCTGCAGACATTAGTGATCAAAATGAAATGATTGATTACTTGACAAGAAGAATGAACGTTATGAGAGGTGACGTAACAGCAGGGTCAAACACAGCTTTCTATACTGCAGACGGTTTTAGGTATGAAGTACCAAGTACAGATATTTCAAACTGTTCGGCAACTGATCCATGTATTATTGCTGTGGATGTTAACGGTGACAGGGGTCCTACTTCGGCTACTGAAAGAGATTCTATCACAAATGATTATCCGACAGGGGACGAAACAAGGGTGCCTGATATCTTTGCTGTCATGATTACAGATGTCAGTGTACAACCTTACGGTGCTACTGCACAAAGAACAATGTATCAAACTGACTAAGTTTAATAGTGTGTATAATTTAAGGGCGGCTTCGTGAATTTTGGAGCTGCCCTTATTTTTTATTGCAAAAAAAAATTGTTCGCTATAAAATATTTCTATCTTGAAGTGCTTTTAGGTATAGCACAAAAGATATTGTTACACATTAACAGAAATGGAGTAAAAAATGCCTAAAATGAAAACACACCGCTCTGCCGCAAAAAGATACAAAGTTACGGCATCGGGCAAAATTTTAAGACGTCAAGCAGGAAAAGGTCACCTTCTTGCACACAAAAGCCAAGCAAGAAAAAAACGTCTATCAGGTATGGTAGAAGTTTTTGAAGGTAATGTGGCTTTAATTTCAAAAGAGTTACCCTACATGAGATACTCAAGATAAGGAAGGTGAATAATGAGAGTTAAACGCGGAAACGTTCTTAGAAAAAGACATAAAAAAATATTAAAACTTGCAAAAGGCTTTATTGGCGCACGTTCAAGAATTTTTAAAGTTGCAAATTGTGCTGTGATGAAAGCTCTAAAATATCAATACAGGGACAGACGAGTTCTAAAAAGAAGCATGCGTTCTCTTTGGATTGTACGTATAAATGCGGCAGTTCGTGCAATGGATTTGAGCTATTCAAAATTTATGAATTTGCTTAAAAAAGCTAATATTCAAGTTAATAGAAAAATGTTGGCTGAACTTGCAGTTAATGATCCTGAGGCTTTTGAGGTTCTTGTTCAAACAGCAAAAGCTGCAAAATAAAATATGTCTTAAAAAATTAAGCCGCCAAATGGCGGCTTTTTTAATTATAATTTTAAATATCCGTTAGCTATATCAAAAATTAACTCATCAAGTTTATGGTTTTGTTCTTCGGTTAAAATTCCTCTGTAGCGTGATATATAGTATCTTTTCTTTTGACTTGCAATTGCTTTTTGTAGTTGTATTTTATCACTCAATTTCTTTATTTCTTCCGAGTTATCATTTTTATCATCAGTTAAGAGTTCGTTTAATTTAGTTTCATTTGTTGAAATTTCGCTCATTAATGGTGCAAGTTTAACCATTTCTTCCATTTTTATACCAAAAGCTTTTCTCTGTTGGGTAAAATTTAATTCAAGCCTGTCTGTGATTTTAAAGTAAATATCTGCTCCGCGTTGCAACTTTTCTACGGTGGTTTTCTGCGCGTAAGCATTATTTTGTAAAAATAGGGTTAACAATATAACCAAGATGATTTTTTTCATTTTGTACTCCAGTTAATATTTGTGTCAAATTTTGTTTTGATATAATATGACCCGTTTGCAACGGGTGCTTTAAAGTCTTTTCTAACCAGTTCGTTTCTCAAGAATAGTGCATATTTTGGACTTTTGAGAGTTAGTGTAAATTTTTTGTTTTTTTGCAACGTTTCAAATATTTTATATTTTCTGCTTACAATAACTATGTCAGTATGATATATGTCTAAATACTTCTCCCAACCCTTGTCGACCAGATTAATATTTTTTAATACATATATCAGATTGTCAGGATAAACTTCTTCATATTTGCCGTCCATAAAAATAAAATTATTTGGATAGAGTTTGTATGCAGTGTAACTTCCGTCGTGAAATTCGCATAAGATATTACCTTTTATGTTGTTAGATTTCAAAAATTCAACTTCAAGCACAGGATAATCCCAAGTTACACAGTTCATTTTAGTCATATAAATTGCATTTAGCGTGAATATTGTTATTAGGAAAAATAGTATTATTTCTTTTATTCCATCTACGCTTTCGGGAAGTTTTTTGTTAAATATATTGTAGAAATCATTGTAACAAAATGCAATTAATGAAAAAATAAAAAACGGTTGTAATCTTATTGATTTTATTGACATCAAAAGTGTTACGGCAAGTATAAGCAATTTTGTTTTGTCTGTTTTTCTTATATCTGGCCTTTGCTTTAATATAAATATTAAATATAAAATTAAAATAATAAATAAAAATATAATATATTTAAAATGATATTTTAGTCCTAGCGGGCTAAATGTTGGTTGCCATTCCGTTATAAGTTCCCTTTTTAATGTTAGAGCATCAAAAAGAAATCTTAAATATTCAAATCCATAGGGATTAATGAAAAGCACTGCTACACTTGCAATAAGTGCTATAAAATATTTTTTAACAGGTTTCTTGTTTAAATATTCCCCTATTATATATAGGAACAGTATTCCAAATCCTGCGACACAGCCTCCGTGCATATTGCCCCAAATTAGCATTGTTGCAGGCAATATCCAGAGTAGTTGTGTGTTATTTTCTAATCTTACTTTTTCAAGTACATAAAGCCAAAGGGCAAAAAAGAAAAAAGTAAAACTTTGGCATCTTACTGTAGCAAATAGTATTGCAGGAATTGCGTTTATAATAAATAAAAATGGTAAAAAATGCATTTTTGCATTTTTATTGTGCAAAAATATAACTTTTATTAAAAGGAAAAAAGTGGCAAAATAAATTATGGCTTTAAAAATTAAAAGCCCCTCATCTCCAAAATTAGATTGCAGAAAATAAAAAACAAGGCTTGAGCCCCATTCATGGTCTATAAATCTGTGTGTTGGAGTATATGATAGAAAGTCCCAATTTAAAAGACTGCCTGTTTGAAAGTAGGTTTTACCTACGATTAAGCGTGCAAAAAAATCATTATCTATAGTATTAAAATAGAGTCCATATCCAAAAATAAATAAAAAAAGCGTCGTGTAGAATATTTGCAACATGTTTTACCCCTATTAACACAAAAATTTTACCACAAACTTTGTTTTTGTTATTATATTTGCAGGAGAAATGATAAATGGAAGAACAAATTTTAAAAATTAAAGAGTTAGCACTTGCTGATATTGAAAAGGCTCAAAATTCAAAAGAATTAGAAGAAGTTAAAAATAAATACTTATCTCGTTCGTCTGAACTTAACAATTTAAAAAAAGGATTAAAAGATATAGACCCGCAATTGCGCCCAAAAATCGGTGCACTAACAAATGAAGTTTCAAAATTTCTTGAGACAAAAATGAATGAAAAGCATGAAGAATTTTACAAGCTTGAACTAAATGCAAAATTGGCAAGCGAAAAAATTGATGTAACACTTGATTCAACATATATTCCATTTGGCAAGGTTCACCCTCTAAGTGAAACAGTTAATGAAATTGTAGAGATTTTTGAGCATTTAGGTTTTTCGCTTATTGAAAATAAATTTTCTCCTGAAGTTGAGCTTGAAAAATATAATTTTGATTTGTTAAATGTTCCAAAAGAGCACCCTGCACGTGATGTTCAGGATACCTATTATTCTTATGCAGCTGATAATATAGTGTTGAGAAGTCATACGTCAAACGCACAAATCAGGCAAATGGAAAATTCACGTCCGCCGATAAAGATAGTTTCTCCCGGACGAGTGTATAGAAATGAATCTGTCAGTGCAAGAAAAAACAACCTTTTTCATCAAGTTGAAGGTTTATATGTTGATAAAGGTGTTACTTTTGCACATTTAAAAGGTGTTTTGAACGAATTTATAAGGCTTTATTTTGGTTCAGCCCGTCCAACGAGATTTCGCAACAGCTTTTTCCCTTTTACAGAGCCGTCTGCTGAAATCGATGTGCAATGTATAGTTTGCCAAGGTAAGGGCTGCCCGACATGTTCAGGTTCTGGTTGGCTAGAAATTTTAGGTTCAGGCATGGTTGACCCTAATGTTTTAAGAGGTGTTGGGATTGATCCTGAAATATACAGCGGTTTTGCTTTTGGCATGGGGGTTGAAAGACTTGCTATGCTTAAATATGCCATAGATGACATAAGACTTTTCTTTAATAACGACGAAAGATTTTTAAAACAATTTTAGAAACTGTTTTTATCTATTTTTAATACATCATAGAGATTTTTTCTTTCTATGATGTATTTTGAACGAGCATCAATTCTTGCGCCATGTTCAATTAAATCACGTGCTATTTCGTACTGTTTAAGCTTTAGCGCTGTATATAAAATGGTATTTCCACTCATAAAATCGTCAACATTTACTTTTGCACCATGTTCAATTAAAAGATGTGCAATTTGCGGATTTTTCTTTTTAATTGCCTCAATTAGCGGTGGGTTGAAGCCAAGGTTTGGATTTGCACCATTTTCAAGTAGAAATTTTGCTGCTTCATATCTTTTGTGTCTTGTTGCATAGTAAATAGGGTAATCTGTGTAAAAGTCCGTATTTACATCAAACCCTGCATCAACAAAAATTTGCAAAACCTCGATGTTATTCTTTTTCACATACTTTATAAAAGAGTCCACGCTTGCAGGAATTTTTCTTTTTTTAAGTTCTTCTTTTGCTGCAAGCATTTGGGGTGTTTGTTCTTTTTTTTGGTGTTTTTTTAGAATGTTAAAAAAATCATCACTAAACCCGCTATCAAATGCAAAAGCGCAGCCGTTTAGTATAAAAACTGCTACGCTTATTATGGTAAATATTTTTTTAATTTTAGATAACAAGACCGCCATCCACTCCTATAACTTGCCCTGTAATATATGTTGTATCAAGTGCTAAGAATTTAACAGTTTTTGCAATGTCTTCAGGTTCGCCTAATCTTTTAAGAGGTATCCTCTCAACAATTTGTTCCTGAGGTAAATCTTTTGTCATATCTGTTTGAATAAAGCCGGGGGCTACTGCGTTAACCCTTATATTTCTTGATGCAAGTTCTTTTGCAAGCGCTTTTGTCATGCCTATTAAGCCGGCTTTTGCGGTTGAATAATTTGCCTGACCGGCATTACCATAAATGCCTGAAATGCTTGCCATATTAACAATTGCGCCAGAGCGTTGTTTTATCATAATTTTTGCAACAGGATTTGAAACATAATATGCGCTGTTTAAGTTTGTGTTAATAACATCAAGCCAGTTTTGAGCATTCATTCTCATAAATAAGCCATCACGTGTTATACCTGCGTTATTTACGAGAATATCAATTCTTTTATACTCATCCATAATTTCTTTTATTGCATTTTCAACAAGTTCCTGATTTGATACATCAAACTTCATTGCTTTAGCATTTGAACCAAGTGCTTTTAATTCTTCAACAGTTTTATTTGCTGCTTCTTCATTTCCTGCATAATTTATAATTACATCACAACCTGCTTTAGCCAATTCTATAGCGCAAGCCTTGCCTATACCTCTTGAGCCGCCTGTTACAAGTGCTACTTTTTTATCTTCCATATATTTCTCCTATACTAAGCTCAAAATGCCATTTAGTGTGTCATTCAATGATTGTGAATCATATACATTATATGTTTTTACCTCTGGTGGGCAAATTTTTCTATTTAAACCTGCAAGGACTTTTCCGTTACCAAGTTCAATAAAAGTATCAATGCCTTCATTTAACATTAACTGAATTGTTTGAACCCAATAAACGCTGGATGAGATTTGTTTTGGCATTTTTATTCTAAAATCTTCCTTATCTGTTGTAATTTTAGCGTCCACATTTGTTATAACAGGTATTGCTGCATTGTTTAAATTTAAATCTTTAACAAATGTGCTAAAGCCTTCTGTTGCACTTTGCATAAGCGCACTATGAAAACCGCCTGAAACTGCAAGGGGCACAACTCTTTTTGCGCCTGATTCTTTTATTAGTTCGTTTGCTTTTTCTATGGCTTGTGTTTCACCTGTAATAACGGTTTGTGTCGGGTCATTATAGTTTGCAATTTGCGCTACACCAAGGCTTTGCACCTCTTGCAAACATTCTTTAATTTTTTCGGTATCAAGACCCAAAACTGCACTCATTGCGCCGGTTTTTAGTTTTGTAGCTTCATCCATTAAATCTGCTCTTTTTTGAATTGCCGTAAATGTTGTTTCTAAATCCATAACATTTGCAGCATACATTGCACCGTATTCGCCAAGGGAGTGCCCTGCAGCCATTTTTGCTTTTATTTCGCCTTTTGAAGCTTCTTTAAGTGCTTCAAGTGCTGCAATTGAGGTTGCAAGAATTGCACTTTGGGCATTTGTTGTTTGCTTTAGTGTTTCATCAGGACCTTCAAAACAAATCTTTGAAATACTTTTGTTTAAAATTTTATCAGCCGTTTGATAAACTTTTTTTGCGCTTTCAAAATTGTTATATAAATCAAGACCCATGCCGGTTGCTTGTGAACCTTGCCCAGGGAAAATAAAAGCAATATTTTTCATTAGTATATCCCTTCTCTTAGTCTGACAATCACGCTGCCCCAAGTCATACCTGCACCGAATGCGCAAAGTATAGCGGTCGACGGTGTTTTAACTTTACCTTCCTCAATTGCTTCACTTAGGGCAATTCCAACGGATGCAGCGGACGTGTTGCCGTATTTATCAATATTTGTTATTACTTTTTCATCAGTGTAATTAAGTCTTTGCTGAAGTGCATCGATTATTCTTAAATTTGCCTGATGTGGTACAAGATAATCAATGTCTTCAGGTTTTAAGCCGCAGTTTTCAATGCAGTTATTAACAGAATCTGGCATTGTAGTTACAACAAACTTATACACCTCTCTGCCGTTCATTAAAACTCTTTCATTCGCTGGTGTTGCAGGTTCAACCAGCGGGCAGTTTGTACCATTTAGGTGCATTGTGATGTGTTTACCCTGTTTACCGTCAGCATTTATATCGATTGCGATAATATCATCTATGCCATCGGGTGATTTTTCAAGAATCATAGCACTTGCTCCATCACCAAAAAGTACGCAGCTGCTTCTGTCTTCCCAGTTTACAAACTTTGAAACAGTATCTGTTGCAACAAGCAAGGCTCTGTTATATTTGCCTGATGAAATCATTGAACGTGCTAT
>CASEEG010000084.1 GCA_949286885.1 uncultured bacterium | reverse complement strand
CGCTAACCCAAGCTTAATACGGGCATGTGGTGGAATGGTAGACACGCTAGTCTTAGGAACTAGTGCTAACGCGTGGGAGTTCGAGTCTCTTCATGCCCACCACTTCATACAGATAGAATTAGATGAAGTGGTATCAAAGGAGCCCTTTGGGCTCTTTTTTAATGCTTTGAATTGTGCAACATTATGCGCTGCAATGGTTTCACTAAATTTGTCGAAGCTTGTTCTGAAATTCCTTGTTTTGTGAGTCTAATAAGTTTTTCAATTGTTGCAAACGGCTCTGCAAATTTCATTTTAACATGTTTTTGTTGCACGGTAACAGACGCATAGGTTTCTCTAACTATCTGCGCCGCAGCCTCGGGAGGAAGTTCGGACGTAGATAGATTAGCTTTGTGGCAAACATCAGGGATTTTGACACCTGTTACCATATAATCAATATTTGCATTTTGGTGTCTTTGCAGGTCAGCATTGAGTCTATTTAGCTTAATCTCATATTCGTTTTTGAAATCAAACCAAAGTTCACGGTCAAGAATACCTTCCAATTGGTCGAGGTACATCTTTTTCATTGTTGTCGTGCATTTCTCTATTTCTGCATTCAAACGCTTAACTTCTGCTCATCAAGATTGTAAAATTTGTATTTCATCAAAAAATCTTTGCTTAAATCTAAAAATAGCATGCTAAGTTCAAGCTATTTTGTAACAAATTGTTAAATAAGTCTACATAGCGCTAGACAAATTTCGTTTTTCATGTAGCATGATGATATGAAAAATGAAACATTTCTGGAAGAAATCAAAAATAGAATTGAAACATTACAACAGGAAAAATTTCGGATAGATAGAGAGTTGAGTGTTGCTCAAGAATATCTAAAAGTTTTGCATGGCGAAGACTCTGTTAAAAGTATTGATTCTTATGAAAATATTGGCTCAAGTACTTTAGATAGGATGAGGAAAGCGCAAAAAGCGAGACAAATGCGTGAAAGAATTTGGAGAATTAGTTCAATAAAGGATTTTCTAAGGGATAAAGAAGGAGTGCCACTTGAGGAAATTGCAAAATATATGAAACTTAGCGAAAACACATTAAAACGTTATCTTAGAAGTGATGCAGATTTTACAGAAGTAGGATTAGGTATATGGAGATATGATGAAATACCATTCTAAATATCAAGGATTGGTCGATATCCGTTAAGCAATAGCTTTGAAGAGAAACTTGGGAAAGGAGAAAAGAGACTATGGCTAAAAAAGTAACTAGTAAAAAAGCTGCAACTGCTGCTTCAAAAGTCTTGAGAGACGGTAGAACCAGTAAAGACTCAAAAACCGCAGCTGGTAGTGCATTGTCACAAAGAGAAAATAAAAAATAGTCTGCTTGCTTGAGAACTAACAGACTATTTTTCTCTCGGTATCTTCATTTTACCTACCAAAACCACTGTCAGTCTTCATTTAGCAGGTGGTGAAAGAGCAAGTAATAAGTACTTGCTCTTTCATTTTAAAGTCATTCCTGCAAAAAATCAAGTAACCGTGTAGTATTTCATGAACAAATATTAAGATAAACCTTAGATATAGAGGTTTGTTGCAGTTTTTTCAATAAAGGATTTAATAATTTTGTTGTCACAAAATTGCAAGTTTTCGATTGGGTCTAATCCTAAGCTATGCCACGTTTTGGAAAATTTGTTGTGTTAAACCGTATGTCAACGTCCAAACTACAAGGATGGTAAATATTTACCATCCTTTTAGTTTTCATACTACCGGCAAAAAATTTTTTCAGGTATTTTTAAGCAATTATGATACAAAAAATTCTAAATTTAAAACCGGGAACAGCTGTTACAAGACAATATAGAAATGCCAGAAATGTCAGAGCCTTTTCGACTATAAATGCTCTGATTGCCTGTCCTTTAGGTTATCATCACGCAAAAAACGGAAGCAATATAACGTTTATTGATATGGCAAATATCGTTATTTTTGGAAAATTAGCAGAAAAAAGCAATGCAACTATGAAGAGTTTAAAACCGGAATATGATAAAATAGTTACGCGTGCAAAAGCTATTTTTACGAATAGTTCAAAATAGTCAGATTTGTTGGGCTTGTAAGCACAACTTACAAATTTAAAATAATCAGGTATCTCTTATTGTAGAAAACTTTTGAAATGACTGTAGAAAAGTTGGCTGTTTTCTACAATTGTTTATACTTTTCTACAACAATCACAATGATTATGATATATTTTAAAAAGTTTTCTAATCATAGTTAGAAAATTTTCTACAAATAATTGACAATGAAAACTATTGACAATAGCAGCTTTTATAAGTTTTCTACAAATATTTTGAGCTTACTATGACTATTAGTTTTATATATTCTAATTAATTTATTTTTATAGTAAATTGTCCGAGAAAGACTCGCGATAAGGAACGTGGCGTGAATGAGTTGCGAAGCCACTCCCTCTCACGCAAGCGAGTCTTTTGAGTGGCACTCTGCCGAGAAAAACAGTCCAGTTAACTGTTTTTCGATAGGGAAGCGCGCGACTCGCGATTCAGCGGGGCGGAAGTGGCGAAGAACTGCTTTATTAATAGACAACCAGGAAAAAATAATTAGGCAGAGTTTCTTTTTAAATCTTGTTTATAATTTCATCAGTAATTTTAAATTCATTAACCATGTTGGCAAGCTCAGGTGAAGGGATATTTTTATTTGGAATATTTAGTTGAATATCTGTTGGTATAAAACGGGCATAATCCATATGATAAACTTTTCCGTCTGTATCTATAAGCCGGAATGCTAAAGCTTTATGAAATCTCCCTAAAGTTTTTAAATCATTGATAACAAGCGGAGTTGTTTCAGAATGATTTTGCATAGGTGCTTTTATACCAAATTCACTCATAAATTTTTTCATACGTCCTGAGGAATTTAACATTGTATCAATGACAGTCAAATGTTTTGTTAAAGCATTAATTTTATTATCTAAATCATTTTGAGTTTTTACATATTTTCGTTCGCCGTTCAAATCTCTTGACATTAAATCGGTCGTTTTATTTAAGACATCTTCCATAAGTTCTATATAAGCTTCGTGGTTAAAATATTTTGCATTTTTTGCATTTGGTCCGAAGCTTCTTGCTAATATTTTAAATTTTGGATTTTCTAAAAGCGGGCTAAAAGTAAACAGAGTATTTGCCATATTATCTGTAAATCTGTTTCTTAATCTTTGCGCTTTTTCAACATCTCCTGCTTTTCGCGCTCTCACAGATGCAATATATGAGGCGTTAAATGTATTGAACGAAATATTAAATGCCATTAATTTGTCCATATTTTCAGGTTGTGAAAAATATTGTGCATATTTTTCAGCTCTTTCCTGTAATCTTTTGTTATTTACATTCCATCCGGATGAGTCAAATACTGTTTTTCTGCCGGTTGAGTTATATAATTCTGTTGCAAGGTCGGT
>CASEEG010000083.1 GCA_949286885.1 uncultured bacterium | reverse complement strand
ATCGTAGTAGGTGCAGGGCATGCGGGAATAGAAGCGGCAGTTGGTACCGCAAGACTTGGTGCAAAGGTGCTTTTTTGCACACTAAACCTTGATAATATTGCCTTAATGCCCTGCAATCCTGCGGTTGGAGGCCCTGCAAAGTCTAATTTGGTTCGTGAAATTGATGCACTGGGCGGTGTTATGGCGGATGCGACAGATGCCACTTATGTGCAGATGAAAATGTTAAATTCATCCAGAGGGCCTGCAGTGCGTGCGCTAAGGGCGCAGTCTGATAAAAAAGAATATATGATATATTTTAGACACTTGCTTGAGAGTGAAAAAAATATCTCTTTAAAACAAACTCAAATTACTGAAATTATTGTTAAAAACGGTGTTATAAAAGGTGTTAGGGATGAATTAGGGCTTGAATATTTTGCGCCGACGGTTATTTTAACTACAGGAACAAGTTTAGAGGGCAAAATATATATTGGTTTAAAGTCTTTTAGTGCGGGAAGATTAGGTGAGCGTGCAGCCTGCGGGCTTTCAAAAAGTTTAGAGAATAACGGACTTAAAATAAAAAAATTAAAAACAGGAACACCGGCAAGAGTTGACGGTCGGACAATTGACTATTCAAAATTAATTATTCAGCCGCCAGACCCCTTGATTGATGGTTTGCCAAATTTCTTTTCTTTTAAGCCAAATCGCCCAATAAGAGAGCAATTGCCTTGTTATTTGACAAAAACAACAGAACAAACTCATAAAATTATTCGTGATAATTTAGATAAATCTCCACTTTATCAAGGTTTAATCCATGGCAGAGGTCCAAGGTATTGCCCAAGTATAGAAGATAAAGTTGTAAGATTTGCACACAACCCTTCCCACCACATTTTTATAGAGCCTGAGGGAAAAGACACTTATGAAGTTTATGTGCAGGGTTTTTCAACAAGTTTGCCTATCGAAGTGCAATTTCAAATGCTTCATTCACTCCCGGGGCTAGAAAATGTGTCTGTCATAAAACCTGCTTATGCTGTTGAATATGACTCTGTAAGTGCGCTTGAGCTTGACCACTCTTTAATGAGTAAGAAAATAAAAGGCTTGTTTTTAGCAGGGCAAATTAATGGCACATCAGGCTATGAGGAAGCTGCAGCACAAGGGCTTGCGGCAGGAATTAATGCAATAAATTATTTACAAAATAAAAAACCACTTGAATTAACACGTGCAAATTCTTACATTGGTACATTAATTGATGATTTAGTTACAAAAGATTTAGATGAACCCTATAGAATGCTAACTTCAAGAAGTGAATACAGACTTATTTTAAGGCAAGATAACGCTGATGAAAGGTTAATGGAGATAGGTTACAGCACAGGGCTTGTCAGGGAAGAAAATATTTTAAGATTTAGAGAAAAACAAAAACAAATTGAATTTGAAATAAATAATCTAAAAAATACAAAAATTTCACCCACTCAAGAAAATAAAGAAATTCTTGCAAAATACGGTGAAAATCTTGATACAGGAAAAAGTGCTTATGAACTACTAAAGCGTCCTAATGTAGATTACAAGGTTTTAAAAGAGCTAAACTATGAGCTTTTAGGAAATTACCCTGATAAACTCTTTGAGCGTGAAGTATTAGAGCAGGCGGAAATTAAAATAAAATATGACGGGTATATTAAGCGTCAGGCAAATCAAATAGAAAGTGCTGATAAAATGGAGCGCATAAATATACCTGATGATATTGATTATTTTGCAATAAAACAGATTTCAACAGAAACAAAAGAAAAACTTGAAAAGGTGCGCCCCAAAACCTTAGCTCAAGCCCTTAGAATCGGCGGTGTAAAGCCTGCTGATATTTCTTGTTTAATGGTATTGATAGAATCAAGAAAATTGACAAATAAATAAAATGAAAGGGTAAGACCCAAATCCCCCGCAACACACACTCTACAAAGCAGAAAGGTTGAAAGGGGGTGAGCAAATGATTAAACGTGAGTTAATCAAAAAAGCTCTAGTGGTGCTAGAGCTTTTAATCAGATTAATTATAACGTTAATCTAAAGGGTCAAAGCAGCAACTCTAAGAGAAACCACCTCTTGGGGTTGCTCCCCTTTATATTTTAATTATACCACCTTTTAGATGAGTTACAACCCTATGTAATTTTTTAAATTACCGCTTAAGTTTTGGTTGCGACATAATTTTTTAAGCTTTGAAATTGCACGTGTTTCAATTTGTCTTATACGTTCTCTTGAAACACCGTAACGACTGCCTATTTCATCAAGTGTTTTCTTTTGACCGTCATCATCTAAGCCATAGCGCATAATAAGCACGTCTTTTTCTTTTTGGTTT
>CASEEG010000082.1 GCA_949286885.1 uncultured bacterium | reverse complement strand
GGGCATTTTAGGTGATTTAAACTCGGAAATTAAAATCTATACAAAACTAATCCACAAAGAAGACTCAATGACTCTTTGCGGTTTTTGCCACAGAGAAGACAGAACAATTTTTGATATTTTAACATCTGTTTCAGGCATTGGTACAAAAGTTGCACTTTGCCTTTTAGATGAATTTTCAGGCTCAGAGCTCATTGGCGCAGTTATTGATGAAGACTATAAACTAATCTCTCGCACAAAAGGTGTAGGCGCTAAAATGGCGCAAAAAATAATTTTAGAGCTTAAAGACAAATTGACAAACCTAAATGTAACATCAGAAGTTACTGCAGGAAAAATAAATACAGACAACATCTCAAAAGATACAATTCTTGAAGTTCAAACAGTACTGCAGTCTTTAGGCTACAGTCAAAGTGAATACCAAAGCGCACTTGAAATAAGTGCAAAGAAAACTCAAAAAGACGACCCGCAAGAAATTCTAAGACAAACCTTGCAAATATTATCAAACGAAATATAAGGATAGAATTATGGCAGAAAAAAAACTCAAAGTGCTTTTTGCAAGCGCAGAAGTTGCACCCTTTTCAAAAGTCGGCGGCTTGGCTGACGTTGTTGGAGAATTACCTCCTCACCTTGAAAAAGAAAACTGCGAAGTTGCTATTTTTACCCCGCTATACGGCTCAATAGATCAAGAAAAATGGGGCATAAAAGAACTTGAAAACTCACAATTGCAAATTGATATGGGACATACTCGCCACATTTTTAAACTCAAAATGTGCAAACTGCCAAAATCAAAAAATATAAACGTATTTTTTGTTGATAACCCGAAATATTTCTCCTGTTTTAATGTTGTCTACCCTCAATGGGTGGATGAAATGTATGAGCAGCAGCGCTATGTAGCTTTTTCGCTTGCTGTTTTGGAATACGCAAAAATGCTTAATTTCCGCCCCGATATAATTCAGGCAAACGACTGGCACACAGCCATGATTCCCGTCTACATTAAACACAATTACAAATTTGATGAATTTTACACAAATACAAAAACGGTTTTTGCAATACATAACCTTGCATACCAAGGCTCATGCGACAAATCTATTATTGATTTTGCAAACATGCGCTGGGATTGCGTGTACAACGATCAATGCATCGAACATTACGGACGTGTTAACTGGGTAAAAGGCGCAATTTACTGCGCTGATAAAATAGTTACAGTTTCTCCACGCTATGCTCAAGAAATTTTAGGCGGCGAATTTGGTGAGGGCATGGACTACACCCTAAGAGGTCAAACATACAAACTCTGTGGCATTTTAAACGGAACAGATTACGATAAAAAAGACTTTAATCCAAAAGTTAAACCCGAATTTAAAGCACAAGTTCAAAAAATGTTTGGCTTGCCACAAAACCCCGACAGACCTCTTATTGCAATGATTTCAAGGCTTGTTTATCAAAAAGGTCTTTCTCTTATTGACTTTGCAAAATTCGACCTTATGAGCCAGCCTGCTGACTTTGTATTTTTAGGCACAGGCGAACATGGTTTTGAAAATATGCTCATCTGGGTTTCAAATAACTCATCTAATATGCGCGCTTGGATTGACTTCAAACCCGAATTATCGGAAACAATTTACAAAGGCGCAGATATGTTCTTAATGCCCTCACTTTTTGAGCCATGCGGTATTTCACAAATGATAGCTATGAAATACGGCACACCTCCTATCGTTCGTGCGGTTGGCGGCTTGGATGATACCGTTATTTCATATCCTAACGAGCATGCTAACGGCTTTAAATTTTTAACTTACGATGCACGCTCTATGGTAGATGAAATTAAAAAAGCCATCTGGACTTACATAGATAGGCGCGACGAGTTTAATAAAATTGTGCATAATGCCATAAAATCAAAATTCACCTGGCAAGATAGCGCAATAAAATACAAACTCCTCTACCTGGACGCCCTTGGAAGAAAATAGTACAAAAGTCTACAGGGTAATTACTCTTTTATCGGATAACAAAAAATTTTCTTACATATAAACTTAAAGCATTATGTACGAATTTTTAAAAAACTTATCCGATAAATCAAACTGCCAAAGCATGGGCATTTGCTCAATTGATCCCACAGTAAGCGCAATAGAGGAGCTTTTGCTCTCTCAAATAAGAGAAACAAGTTTTTATATTCTAAAACTACATGATTTAGGGCAAACAAACAGAGAAATAGAGGAAAACCTTATAAAAGGTCTCTCTATAATAATGATTAACACAAGTTTTGACAAAGATGATTTTATGTCCTTTCTGGAACAACTTTGCAAAGACAAAAATGCAGCTAAAGAAAAATATATAAGCATTTGCAAGGAAAATCATCAGCCTTGCGAACTTATAGATTCTCATTTTGATTTTTGTAAAAATTCTCAACTAAATACAATTATTAAAGCAGGTGAAGTCAAACTGCAAAACAAATACCGGGGTGTAAACAACGAAAAACAAAGACTTTTTGAACTTATAACACTTTTTGCCAAAACAAGCGCAATTGTATTACAACTTTTAAAAAAAGTTAAACCGGACACCTCAGACTTCGACTTTGAAATCATAAGATTTTTTGCACTGACAAACACTCTTTCAACTCGTTGCGAAAAACTAAAGAGACGTATTCTTGAATTTTCAAAAGTAGGTTTTGAAATTCAAGAACAAACAAATAAATTCTACGAAAAACGCTATGGCAAAAGAGAATCCGCAAAAATTCTGCTTACCCCAAAAATCGGTAAAGCTATTCTTGTAAGCGGACCCGACTTATTCGAGCTTGAAAAAGTGCTTGAAACAATAGGAGATAGGGAAATTAGTGTTTACACAAACTCTATTATGTTCATTGCTCACACCTACCCAAAATTCAAAAACAATAAAAAATTAGTGGGACATTTAGGTACTCAAAACCCTCAAATAGACTTTTCTGACTTTCCGGGAGCAATTCTTTTAACACAAAATTTTAGCCAAAAAATAGACAATCTATTGCGCGGTACAATGTATTCAAATAAAATAATTGCTCCAAACCGTGTTTTTAAAATTAAAAATAATGACTACGAACCGCTTATACAAGCTGCGCTTAATCTTGACGGATTTCAAAAGTCAGAAAGCAAAAAGTATTTTGAAATTCCACACGATTTTAAAAACATCGAAAATACGCTTTATAAAGTAAAAAATACCGAAGTTGTAATAATTGTAGGCGAAAATTCAAACACAGAAAATATTCACGATTTTAACGGCAAAAAAATAATAAACCTTGATTGTCCCATTGAAACAGATTTACTTATTTTCACCCTTAAAAAGTGTAAAGAATTTAACATAAAAACGGATTTATTTTTTACATCCTGCTCTATTAGCGGAATAAATACACTTTTATCAGTACTTTTTATGGAGCTTTCAAGTATATACCTGGTAAATTGCTCCACATCAATTGTAAATCCTCATATTTTAGAGGCATTAGAAAATGATTTTGGTGTGAAAATTATAAAATAATCCTCCAAATCAACCATTATTTTTCATTTTTTGACAGATGTGTGTTATATTAATCGTAGTGACACTACCTGGAGTTATAAAATGTTTAAAGAAGAGTTAAAGGAGCGCTCTTGTTGTGCTGCCAAAAGTAGACTCAAAAAAGGTTTTACCCTTGCAGAGCTGCTTTTTTTACTGTTAATTTCTTGTATTGTGATGGTCGTACTTGCCCCTGTTGTCAGAAAAAAAGCAAGCATAACAGACCAAAGCTCTCAAGTACATACATCATACAAAGCCATATTGTATACACCTGCTGCAACAAATTCAGATTGCACAACATCAGAAACAGACGGCATATATAGGTGTAGTTTTAAAGTGCCAAAAGGTGTCGGCTACATAAATGCATATCTTGTTTCAGGCGGAGGCGGAGGAGCAGGAGCCACTACCCCAACATACGAATACGGAAAAAAAGAATCCTCAACAAGTGGAGCTAAAGAAATTGAAATAGCAAACGGTATGGAAAATGTCAAAGTTAGCTTTTTAACAGGCTCAGGTGGAGGTGGTGGCGGCGGTGCTTTCTCGCAAACTGCTGGGTCTAGCCCAACATCTCAAACATATTGCAATAAATACGAGTCAAAATATTTAACAGCTGCTCAAAATGGAGGTAAAGCAGCATGTGTTCTAAAATGGAACATCGGTGATATTCCAAATGTTTCTCGCGGAGGTTTATCAACAAGTGTAAGAGCAGTTGCACCGGGTGTAACATGTTCTACTAATAAATGTTGTTGGACTGGAGGACAAACAGCGGAGCCTTGTGATTCATCTGGTGTATCATACAGCGGGTGCAATAGAACAGTGTGTACTTGGAAGGCTGCAAATGATTCATGCTCTCAACTTGCTTTTAACGGAACAAAGGCAGGAGATTGGAGGTTACCTACTAAAAATGAACTTTCTGCTTGGAATTTATCTGACATAAACAAAAACAAAGGCGATAACGGTCTTAGACTGTGTGACAACGACAGTGGCTATGGTGCGCCCGAATGCTCCTGGGACAGAGTTTGCGTTGGTTCCCCGCCCGTGGGTGATTGCTTTCCGTACGCCGTCTGGTCTTCTACTGCCTATGATAGTGATAGCTACTACTTCTACCACCTGACCCGCGATAGTTTCCGCGGTTATAGATCCGGTGAACCACGCGACGCCTACTCGGCAAGATGTATATTAACAAAAACATCTCCGACAAACACCGTATACAGTGGAGGCGGAGGGAGCAGTGCGCCATACTTTAGAGATTATGCAATACCACAAGATGTAATAAGTTCAAATACGGGAGGGAAAATTGTTCTTTATGCGGCAAATGGCGCAACAGGAGGAAACAGTGCAAGTTCTTCCGGAGCAAGTGCAACTAAGGGAAATGACGGTAATGAATCCTACATTGAAATTTATAATGCTTCAGGCACTCTTGT
>CASEEG010000081.1 GCA_949286885.1 uncultured bacterium | reverse complement strand
TGTGATGAGTTTGAAAAAGAAACCGACATTATGGATGTTTGGTTTGATTCAGGTTCATCTTGGTCAGCTGTTGTTGAAAAACGCTCAGACGAACTTGGTACAATCCCCGTTGAAATGTACCTTGAAGGTTCAGATCAACACCGTGGCTGGTTCCAATCTTCTCTTTTAACCTGTGTTGCAACTCGCTCAACTGCACCATATAAGACTGTTTTAACCCATGGTTTTGTACTTGACGGTGAAGGTCGCAAGATGTCAAAGTCTTTAGGCAACGTTGTTTTGCCTCAAGAAGTTACAAAAGTCTATGGTGCAGATGTACTAAGGCTTTGGGCTGCAAGCGTTGACTACAGAAATGACATTAAAATCGGCGAAAATATCATCAAGCAGCTTGTTGAGATTTTCAAAAAAACAAGAAATACTGCAAGATTTTTGCTTGGAAATTTATTTGATTTTGACCCTAAGAGCGATTATGTACCCTATGAAAACCTTAAAAGTATTGATAAATTTGCGCTTTCAAGGTTAAATGCACTTGTTAAAAATGTAAATGAAGCTTTTGAAAATTACGAGTTTTACAAATATTTCCAATATCTGCAAAACTTTGCAGCAGTTGACTTAAGCTCGTTTTACCTTGATATTGTAAAAGACAGGCTTTATACATCGGGCAAGAAATCATTGTCCCGTCGGGCTTGTCAAAGTGTTATGCATGAAATATTGCAAACACTTGTTAGGATTTTAGTTCCAGTTATGCCCCATCAGGCTGAGGATATTTGGCAAAATATGCCCGAGTGCCAAAGAGCAGGTCTAGAGAGCATTTTGCTTTCTGATTGGGTGGAAGTTAAACCACAGTGGGATAATCTTGAGCTTGAAAAAGAATTTAGCGAGCTTTTAAAAACACGTGATATTGTATCTCATGCGATTGAACCTTTGCGCTCAGGGGAAGAAAAAATAGTCGGCAGCTCTTTAGAAGTTGATATTTTAATCCAAAGTGAAGATGCGCAAAATCAAAGGTTGCTTGAAAAATATAAAAAAGAATTGGGCGACTTATACATTGTATCTCACGTTTTTGTGGATGATAGCGCAAAATTTGAAGCTATAAGCGAATTTGAACAGGACGGATACAAAGTAAAAGTTCAAAAAGCTGAAGGACAAAAGTGTGAACGCTGCTGGAAATATCGTGAACTTAATAGCGATGGTATTTGCAGCGATTGCCAGGAAGCTATAAATTGTTAAGGCATGTTACAATTTATTTGTTTTATGTAATTTACCCTGAAAATTTTTGTTAATTTATATAGCAGCAAAATTTTACGGGGTTAAAAAGTGATTCAACTCAACTTAGATTTGAATTATCTGTCTCAATACTTTGAAATCACTACTCAAAGGTTAAATGAGTATGCCTCAAAAAGCATTGAAGAAGTTATGGAGCTTGAGCTTGAGCAGGGCAATGATTATGCTGCGCTAATTTCTTCTGCTATGCAAAACCCGCAAAAGTTAGCTAAACTTTTACAACTGGTAGACCCAAAAAACAGGTATTTGATAATAAGAAACTTGTCTGAAAATGACCTTGAGAAGCTTATACCTTACCTTGAACAGGATGATTTACTCTGGGGTTTAAGGTATTTTAGAGTTGATAAAATTATTGAAATGTTGAATAAACTCCCGACAGAGGAGCTTATGAGTGTTGTGCTGCAAAGATTCACCCTTAAAGACATTTTTATGCTTATGCCTACTGATGAGATAGATAAATTTTTGGAAAATGAGAAGGTTGAGCGCAAAGATGTTATGAAATACTTTGAATCGCTTGATCCATCTGAACTAGAGCGAATTTTAGTTGAGCAGTTCGGCTCTGTGATGAAAGATAAAAAACCCGAAGAACAACTTAAATTTATGGAATCACTCAAAGACGATGATTTCACCAAAATGCTGCAAGGTATGAAAAAGAAGGACAAAGTTGGTTTAATGGTCTCTCTTTGCAATGAAAAACCAAAGTTGCTGGAAGAAATTGACCCCGAAAATATTACGCGACCGATGAGAACAATGGAAAAACATGACATATTAAAGTGTATGGAGGTTCTTGATCCAGAATTCCTTGTTCCTATGGTTTTAGAGTTGCCGCCTGATTTGCTGCAAGTTGTTGCAACTCAAATTGACCCGCAGGTCTTTGCTCAGGTTTTAATTGATGAATTTCCTGATGTACTTTCAAAAATTGCACTCTAAGTTATTGTGTAAGCTTTTTTGTAGTATAAAAAAGACCCTATTAAAAATATTGAAATGACAGGGAGCCATGCTGCCATAAATGGAGACACCGCCTTTGTTTCGCCTAAATTTAGCGAAAATGCTCTTATCACATAGTATATAAATATTATTATTACACTAAATAAAAATCCCCTGTTGTACCTGACACGAGGAGGAGTTATTGCAAGCGGAATGCCCACGATTGTAAGGGCTATTGTTGTAACAGGCAGTGCTATTTTATCGTATAGATCAACTTGATATTTAATCTTTAGTTTTTCAACAAATTCTTTATTGAGCTTGTTTTTGTTTATGTATTTTAAGAGTTTAAAAAAGTTGTACTGGCTTGCTGTTTCTTTTACAAGTCCGTCAGCGTTTTCAATGCCGAAACTTACCGTTGAATCGTCAAAAAGACTTGTATTAAAGATTTTACCACTTCTTGAAATAGTATATATTACTCCGCCGTTAAAAATCCAACCCAATTCCCCTGTTCTTCCCGCTTTTGCTTGTACAATCTGAATTGCGTCTTTGTCTGACAAATCAACCAACGTAACATTGTTTAAGGTTTTATTTTTGCACTCTTCAATGTAGATAAGCCTTTTTAAGACATTGTTTTTGTCAGAGTCCTTTATTGTAAAATTCATTCTGCCTTCCGGTACATGCTTATTTTGCAGAGAATAAATCGCGAGGTGTTTTGATGTCATACTTGTTGCAGGTACAATAAGTTCGCTTATAAAAAAGCTTACAAAAGTCATAACAATTGCAAAAACAAATATGGGTCGTGCAATTCTTGAAATGCTTATTCCGCAGGCTTTTAGAACTGTAATCTCAGAGTTTAAACTCAATTTGTTAACGGTCATTACCGTTGCAAAAAGTGTCGAAATAGGAATTGTCATGACAAAAACCTGTGGCAAATTTAAAATAATCATCATAAAAGCAATGTTAAAAGGTATGCCATACAGTGTTATTTGTTTAATTAACTGAGTAAAAGTTTCAGAGGCAAAAATTATTGATGTAAAAATAATTACACCCATTAAAAACACTTCTAAAAGCTGTTTTAGGATATATTTATCCAAAATCGGCATTTGACGATATTTTTCATAGATATAATTTTTTATATTGTTAAGGATTAAACTTGTTTTTGCCTTTTTTGTCATACATTAGTGCTCTTTTTTGACTTATATTTTTAAGCACCTCTATTCTCTCATCATCTTTTAGGTT
>CASEEG010000080.1 GCA_949286885.1 uncultured bacterium | reverse complement strand
CGCCCATTGCGCAAAATTCCCTACTGCTGCCTCCCGTAGGAGTATGGGCCGTGTCTCAGTCCCATTGTGGCTGATCATCCTCTCAAACCAGCTACTGATCGTCGCCTTGGTAGTCCATTACACCACCAACTAGCTAATCAGGCACAGGCTCATCTTTAGGCGCCGGAACTTTCAAGATTAGCATTTCAGCTAAGCTCATATGGGGTATTAGCAGAAGTTTCCCTCTGTTGTCCCCCACCTAAAGGCAGATTTCCTATGTTGTACTCACCCGTCCGCCACTTTCCACAAGAGCAAGCTCTTGCTTCTCGTTCGACTTGCATGTATGAGGCACACCGCCAGCGTTCGTCCTGAGCCAGGATCAAACTCTCCGTTGTCAGAAATTTATGTCTGACACTCATTAAGAGTGATTTGACTCAATTTGAAGTTGTCAATATTTTTTAGAAATCAACAGGTATTTGTCGTTTGTAAACCTGCAATTAGTTAGGTTACTAATTGCATTTGCGTTATTCTATTTTCAATGTTCAGACTTAAAATCTTTACATAAACTTTCCAGTTTTATAATCAAAGCTTTTTACTTCCGAAGAAAAATAAACTTTGATGAACCATTCCAGTTTATTTAAGCGTTGTTAACGCCGTATTTATAATGTTATCACTTGAAATTTTGTTGTCAAGCGTTTTTTTAAATTATTTTTTTAACTTTTTAAGTTAAACAAAAGATTTCAGGAACTCTGCTCAATGGTTCCGAAGAGTCTTTAGTTATTCCTGAAATTTCAATGTGCGTTTTGTTCACTCTATTAAATGTACAACTTCAAAATTTTTTTGCAAGTCTTTTTATTATCAGATATTTACAAAAATTAATATAACTATAAACCCGCCACACCAGACACTCTTAGCTCATGACGAGCAAAATATTTTTTTGTTCCACAAAAATTATTTTACTTCGACAACGCCGTAATTTACAGCATGTAAATTTTCCATAACCAGATAATCATGACCCAAATCAAAACTCAAGGAAGGCTTTAGCAAAAAGTAAGTAGGTCCGCTACCTGACATTTGAAGCCCCAGAGCATGCATTTTTTTTAATTCATCGTACTCATTAAGTAATGCAAATTCTAAGTCATTTGGCATGTCAGATTTTGTTTTTAGTGCATCAAACTTTTCATAAGCGTATTTTGTAGATATTTTAAGATTTCTAGGTTTAACAAGTGTGAGAGGAAATTCCTTAAAATCAAGCGGGGTAATGTCATCGCCCTTATCTTTGCACAGACATTTTGAACCTCTCATACAAAAATTCAAATCAGAACCCAGTTGTGCGCAAATGCAATGCAGTTTATTTTCATCCAAAATACAATTATGCAGTTTGTTTAAAGCAAAAAGCACGCCTGCAGCATTTGTTGAACCTCCAGCAAGACCTGCACAAACGGGGATATTTTTTTCTATATATATATTTACGTCAAATTTTAAATTTGCAGCTTGCATAAACATTTGTGCAGCTTTATAGGCTATATTATTTTCATTGTATGGAATTTCTTTACTTGTGCCGGAAATATTTATCATTCCGTTGCCTTTTAAAACCTCAATATCAACATAATCAAAAAGGCTTATGGTTTGCATAATACTCTCGATTGGATGAAAGCCGTCAATGCGTTTTTTTCCAACCTTTAAAGTAAGGTTTATTTTTGCAGGGGTTTTAACTCTCATTTTCATTTGTTAAATTCCTCCAGAGCGCATGCCAATTTGTTAAAATCCTGAATTGATAGTTTTTCTCCACGAATGTTAAAATCCAAGCCAAGCTTTTCCAGTGCTTCATTTACACCGAGCATGCCTGCAGATAAAAGAGAGTTTTTTATATTTTTTCTTCTTGTATTAAATGCAGCTTTAACGGTCTTTTTTAAAAGCACGGAAGGATTTTCTACCCTTGGTTTAAAATTATTTTTAATTCTTACAATAGCGGAATCAACCTTAGGAGAAGGATAAAAAGAGCGTTTTGAAACATGCTTTATTATTTGAGTATCACAGAAAAACTGTGAAAGTATAGAGAGCATGCCATATTCTTTATTCTGTGAATTTTCATTTGCACAAATTCTTTTTGCAACTTCATACTGAACCATAAGGATAATTTCATCTATAAATGAGCGATTTTTATTGTTAAAATCATCAATTTCACCTAAAAGATGTGCTAAGATAGGACTTGTTATATAATATGGAATATTTGCGACAATTTTTATTTTTTTACCTTGCGGATAAATTTCATCCAGATTAACTTTTAGAATATCTTTTTCAATTAATTTAAAATTATCTTTTTGACCAAGATTTTTGTTTAAAATTTGAATTGCATCTTTATCTATTTCAACAGCAAAAACATCTTGTGCCTTTTCAACAAGTCTTTCTGTAACAAAACCAAGACCGGGACCAATTTCAAAGACAGAATCATTTTCATTTACACATGATAAAATTTCATCAATAACTTTTTCATCAACCAAAAAATTCTGCCCAAGGCGTTTTTTAGCTCTAAATTGTTTTGCGCGAAAAAAATAATCCATAAATTTATTATACATAAACAATCGGCTAGGTGCTAATTAATTTTGACTTTGGTAAAATTAAAGCATGTTAAATTACAAAAATACAAAAGTTGCGGAAAAAACTCTTGATTTTGAACAAATAAAAGAGTATTACAAAAATTCTTGCAAAGAAGAATTAAAATTCGGCCTTGAATACGAAAGAATTTCCATAAATTCGACAACACTAAAAAATGCAGACTATAATTGTATAGAAAAAATCATAAAAAACTTTGCCCATATAAAAGGCTGGGGGCTTTTGTATGATGAAGAAACTTTAATAGGCGCAATTGGAGAAAACTCATCGGTTTCGCTTGAGCCGGGGTGTCAATTTGAACTTAGTCTTGAGCCCAAAAAAGAAATTAGTGAAATTGAAAAGAGCGCAAAAGAAATTTGCTCGCTTTTAAACAGAATTGCAAAATTCTACAATGTAGAATTTTTACCAATAGGCATAACCCCCTGTTCTACATATCAAAATATAAACATTGTAGAAAAACAAAGATATAAAATTATGGCAGAACATTTGCCAAAATACGGCAAGTTTGCACCCGTTATGATGAGAGAAACAGCAGGAGTTCAACTTAACATAGACTATAAAAGCGAAAATGACGCAATTAAAAAAATTAAGCTACTTTCATATATTTCGCCGTTTTTAACAGGTTTTTTTGCAAATTCTCCAATAAGAAACAATAAACTTTCGAACTACAAAAGTTATAGAGCGCTGGCTTGGAAATACACAGGCAAAGAACGGTGTTCGCTTTTTTATAAAAATATTATAGATGCTGATAATGCAACTTTTGATGATTATATAGATGCAATTTTGGATGTACCGATGCTATTTATTGAGCGCAACGGGCAAAAAATTATTCTGGGTTGCGAAATCACATTTAGAGAATTTATGCAAAACGGTTTTATGGGATGTAGCGCGACAATTGAGGACTATATTTTGCACTCAAGCTTATGCTTTCCTGATATAAGACTTAAAAATTGCATTGAAATAAGAAACCATGATAGCCAGGATTTTGGCACAATGCTTGCTCTATGTGCATTTTATAAAGGAATTTTGCAAAGCGATTTTGAGGAAATTTTTGAATATTTTAGCGAAATTAATTCAGATGACTTGGATAAGATGGGCTTTTTAGCGGCAAAATGCGGTATAGACTTTAATTACAAGAATTTTGACGCAAAAATTTTTATAAAAAAGCTTTTTGAAATTGCAAACAAGAACTTAAAAGATGAAGAAAAACTTTATTTAAAAAAAGCATTTAAAATTTTAGACAGTGGCAAATGCATTGCTGATTTAGCCATTGAAAGCAATGTTAAAAATGCACAAGATTTAAAAAATTACCTAAAAAGGGTAAATAATTGTTAAAAAGTGGCGCAAAATAAGCTAATTTGCTAAAATTTTTATATGTCTAAAGTATTAATAGTATCAGAATTATCGCATTTTGAGCAGAAAATAGCCGAAGAAATTAAAAAGAACGGCATAGAATGTCTGCTTAGCGAAAAAAATCCGGAAAACATAATGCGTCAGGTTGAAATTTTTGAACCAGACATAATTTTAATAGACACAAATTTTGAAAACTGTGAAATTCTCACAAAACAACTTAAAACAAAAACGCAACAGCAAAATGTACAGATTCTTTTATTGCTTGAAAAAGATAAAGAGATTGATTTTCTAAATTTTGCCGATGGTTTTGTTTCAACTCCTATTTGCAAAAATATTTTAATACATACAATAAATTCTCATATCAAGATTAAAAAATCTTTAGAACAGCTTGGCGAAAACAACAGAGAACTTGCAAGAAGTTTATACCAGCTCAATGTTTTATATAACACAAGTTCACAATTTGCGGGAACATTGGATAAAGACAAACTTTATAACATTATGCTTGAGGCATTGGAAAAAACGTTAAGTTTTGATATTTCTTGCGCGCTTGTTTTTAGTACACAAGGCGATAACAAATTATTTATAAACTCTCTTTGCGAGCCTACAGAAAGCTTAAAAGAAGCACTTGCACTTAGGGTTGTATTGGAATACAAAAATCTTTTTGAAAACCAGCCCCTACCACACAAAACAGATTTAGAGGGTATCGAAATAATAAAAAATGTAAAACCTTCACACATACAGAACATTTTTGATTTAAGGGCGCTGAATTACGATTCGCTTTTTGCACCAATTAAAGTAGGAGAGCACTTTTTCGGTGTAATTGAGCTATTTAGAAAAACTCCTTTTACAAAAGAAGATGTTACTTGTTTTCAAACAATAGTGCATCAAGTTGCTCTACCTCTTAGAAGTGCAACGCTTTATGAAGAAATTAAAAATACAAATATTAAACTTGAAAAACTTGAAAGACTAAAGTCTGATTTTGTTTCAATAGTATCACATGAGCTAAGAACACCACTAACACCTATTAATAACTCTCTTGAAATTGTCTTAAGTGAGCAGACAGGACCTATTTCGGATGATGCAAAAAACTTTATAAATATGGCAAAAAGAAACGTTACAAGACTTTCGGGAATCATAGAAGATTTACTTGATTTATCAAGAGTCCAAACAGGTAAGTTGGATTTTAAATACAAAATAACAAGCCTTGTGCCATCTCTTGAATTAATACAAAAAACTTTTGAACAAGTAGCTGCAGAAAAAAATATCAACATCACTTTAAACATATCTGATACTTTAAAAGAAGTTTATGCAGACACTCACAGAATAGAGCAAATTATTTCTAATCTTGTAACAAATGCACTTAAATTCACACCAAAAGACGGTAGTATAAACATTAGTGCACAAAAAATAAACGAAAAAGATATAGACAAAAATCTTCTCATAAAACCAATTTGTGCAATTGAAGGTGACTATATTAAGATTTCAGTAAAAGACACCGGAATTGGCATAAAAAAGGAAGATGTACCCAAAATTTTTGACAAATTTTCTCAAATTGAAAACTCTTTAACAAGAAACATAGGAGGGGTAGGTCTTGGATTGTCCATTGCAAAACAACTGTTAGATGCGCATTTAGGTGCAATTACGGTTGAAAGCAAAGAAAACGAAGGTTCTGATTTTTCTTTTTACATACCCGTTCCTGACGAAAGGAAAGTTTTCATCATGGATATAAACCATGCCCTAAGCTCTTGTGAAGAAGTTGGAGTTATTCATATAAAAGAAAATCCGAATTGCGGTTTTATAGATGAAATTATAAAAGAAAATCTTATAAAATTAACAAAAAAATCTAAAGAATACAGGGAACAAAACGATTATTATGTACTTTTACCCGATATAACTCAAAACGCGATTGATTTTATGGAAAAATCGGTTTTATCTCAAATTCAAAAGCAAGATGATAAAAAATGTGATATAGTATTTAAAAAGGCTCATACAAATAAAGATGGTAAAGAACTTTTAAAAATTTTAGATAAAATAAACATATAGCCTCACGTTAGAAAGAAAATTATGAAAAAGATTTTAATAGTTGATGATGAAAAAGACATAGTTGAAACTCTGGCCTTTATGTTGAAGACAAAAGGATTTGAATGCATCTGCGCATATGACGGAGAAGAAGGTTTGAAGCTTGCAAAAGAATGTGCGCCTGATTTAATAATTCTTGATGTAATGATGCCAAAAATTAACGGCTATAAAATTTGCCGCCTTTTAAAATATGACAACAAATATAAAAATATACCAATTATTATGGTTACTGCGAGAAGTCAAGAAGAAGACAAATTAATAGGCGAAGAAACAGGTGCCAATGAATATATAACAAAACCTTTCGAATTTAATGACATATTGGACGCAATAAACAGGTATATATAAATGTACTCAGATACCAAAGTAGATAACAAAACAATCGATAAATTAAAGTACGACCTTGTTCGTGATAACCTTGTAAGTTTTGAAGATTTAGAACGTGCGCAAGAAATGGCTTTGGCACAGAACACAAATATTGGACAGGTTTTAATATCATCATCAATGATTAGCGAGGAAAAACTGCTAAAATTTCTGCAAGATAAACTGCACATACCTTCGGTCAATCTTGAAGATTATGAAATAGATAAAAAATGTCTTAATTTAATAAATTATCAAGAGGCTATTAATTATAAAATTTTGCCGTTGTTTTTAATTGAAAATACACTCTCTGTTGCGATGGCTGATCCCTTGGATTTGTTTGCAATAGATAAAATAATTGAAAGAACGGGTAAGGATATTGACCCTATTATTTCAAGTGAAAAAAGTATTCTTAAAAAAATTAATGAATGTTACGAAACAAAAGGTAAAGTTCAAGACATAAATATTGAAAACACGCATAACTATCATTGGCAAAACGAACTGCACAAAGAAGATTTAAACGAGGGACATATAAGGGCACTTTTCCGTGCGATACTCAAACATGCAATTATTGAAGGGGTGCATGAATTATATTTTGAATCTACCCATGAAGGTTTAAGTGTTTTTTTCAAAAAACCGCAAGAAGTCTACCTGACAGGATCAATTCCTGAACTTTTAATAAACCCGTTCATACAAATTTTAAAGACGTTATGCGGTCTTGACCCAAATGTTTATGAAATTCCACAACTCGGCAAATTAAACTTTAATGTTGATGGTTGTGAATTAACTGCAAGTATATCGGCTTTTCCTACAATTAACGGTGAGAGAATTTCACTTAAAATATACCATCCGCCAAAAAAACTTGCGGAGCTAGGTATATCTCCCGACAAAATAAATATATTAAGCACAAATTTAAATAAAGCAGGAGTAGTTTTGATTTGCGGATCGTCTTTGAGCGGAAAAACCCATCTTATATATTCAATTTTATCTTCAGGAATAATCCCGAAAAATAAGACTGTTATGTCATTGGAATCCATAGCAAAATACAAGCTGGATAATGTTTCACAGTGTGAACTAAATGAAAATATTGGTTTTAACCTTGACAAAGCGATGAGATTTATAGAGTTCCAAAGCCCCGACATAATATACTTTGAGGGCATAACAACAAAAGAAGGTTTAGATTTTTTCACATCACTTGCACTCAAAAACAAAACCTTAATAACAGAATTTTTGGCAGATAACATGAGTGATTTAAGACGCAAATTTGAATTTAGCGAGTTTTCAATGTTTAAATCGGTAATATCTTGCCTTGTATTTATACACAACAAAGACAGTATCGAATTTTTTGACAAAGAAGAACTTGAAAGGTATTTGGTATGAATTTCTTTGTGACAGGAACAGATACAGATGTTGGTAAAAGCTACATTTGCAAACAACTTGCAAAAGAATTTATCAAGCTTGGCAAAAAAACAGGATATTTGAAGCCGTTTCAAAGCGGAATAGAGGTAAATATTGACTCAGATGCAGCACAAGTTGCTAAAACCGCACAAACTGTCGTTGTAAAAAGTTCATACATAACAAAAACACCCTGTACACCACTAATAAGCGCGCAAATAGATCACGTTGATTACAATCTTGAAAAAGTAAAAAACGATTACAGTGAACTTGCGAAAATGTGCGAAATTACTATAGTTGAAGGCTCGGGCGGATTATATGTGCCTGTCAAAAAAGATGTTTTAATGAGTGACGTTATAAAATTTTTAAATTTGCCCGCATTAATTATTGCAAGACCAAACCTTGGGACAATTAACCATACCTTAATGACAATAAAATGCGCACAAAATGAGGGCATAAAAATACTCGGAATTGTTATATCTAATTATCCGCCGGAAACATCCGACCCTGCAATATTGAAGGCAAAACAAATGATAGAAAGCTTTTGCGACGTTGAGTTTGTAGAAATCGTAACAAAAAATCAAATTAACTTAAAGAATCTGGCAGCAAAATTAATCTAAACACCCGGAAGAGGGGCGCTCTCAGGACTACTAACAGGAAGTGGGGCACTTTGGTTTTTCTGTGGCTCCTCAGTATTAAATAATTTTTGCGGTTTTTGAACTTCAACCTTATTCTCAACAATTGGCTGAACGCTGGCATCAGTATTTGTTTTTACTGGTTGTTGCACATTTTGTTCGTCACTAAATCCTTCTTGCAAATCATCAAATCCAATACCTTCTTGAGACGGCGGCTCATCGGAATCTTTTATCTCTTGAGGTGTACTGTCCGAACCATCAAGTTTAGGATAATCAAACACTGAATCAGCAAAATTTGTAGTAGCAACTCTCATATAATCTGCCCAAACTTTAGCAGGCAAACCGCCTCCAGTAATGCCTGGTAATTTTGTATTATCGTCATTACCAAGCCAAACACCGGCAACAATATCAGGCGTGTAACCCATAAACCAAGCGTCATGATAATCATCCGTTGTACCCGTTTTTCCGGCCGCCGCTTTTGAAATATTCGCAGCACGACCGGTACCCACTTCAACAACTTTTCTTAACATATAGGTCATACCTGCAGCAGTATCAAAACTTATTACTTTAACAATTTTTGGGCCCGAGTTCTCGTAAATTACAACACCTCTTGAATTTTCAACTCTTTCTACAGCATAAGGTTTTACTCTAAAACCACCGTTAGCAAAAGCACCATATGCTACAACCATATCATACAGTTTTACACCATTAGAACCCAGCGCAATTGTTAAATCGTTCTGCAGAGGCGTAGTTATACCCATCTCACGTGCGGTAGTAACTACAGCATCAACACCTGTTTTTTTAATAAGCCTAACTGCAGCTACATTTGATGAAATTGCAAGTGCCTTCCAGATGGGCATTTTGCCACGATACTTACTTCCATAGTTTCTTGGAGACCAGTTTTTAAATGTAATCGGGGAATCATCAATAATATCATCCACGCCAACACCCTGTTGAAGTGCCGCAGTGTACACAAAAGGCTTAAAAGCGGACCCCGGAGGTCTTATAGCATTTACGATTCTGTCATATTGACTTTGTTCATAGTTCTTGCCGCCAACATAAGAGTAAATTCTCCCTGTTGTGGGTGAAAAAGAAAAAAGTGCCATTTGGGTTTTGTTAGCTTTTAGCCCATAAGCATTAAGGTCATTAACTATGGCATTTTGGGCAGCCTCTTGCGATTTCATATCAAGAGTTGTGTATATTTTCAATCCGCCCTGAGAAATTTCCTGTTCTTCAAAGCCCAACCGTTCAAGTTCATTAAGAACAAAATCTATAAAATAAGGTGCTTTATTAAAAGAATACAAACGAGGTTTTTTGCTTAAATGCAATTCTTCACTTTTGGCTTGCTCATATTGCCCCTTCGTAATACAGCCGGTTTTATACATTCTTTTTAAAACTTGATTTCTTCTGTTGATTGCAGCATCAGGATTTTGAAAAGGTGAATACACGCTTGGTGCCTGAGGTAAACCGGCAATAAGTGCCGTTTCTGCAAGGGTAAGCTCATCAAGTTCTTTATCAAAATATGTTTTAGATGCACTAAGCACACCGTAGGTACCAGAACCTAAATAAACAGAATTCAAATAAAGTTCTAAAATTTCATCTTTTGAGATTGTTTTCTCGATTCTGTGAGCTATTATAAGCTCTTTAATTTTTCTGTCAAAAGTTCTTTCATTTGATAAAAACAAAATTCTTGCAAGCTGTTGAGTAATTGTACTTGCACCTTGTTTTAGTGAACCGGCTTTTATGTTTGCAAACACCGAGCGCACAAGACCAAAGGTGTCAAAACCCCTGTGCTTGTAAAAATTTTTGTCTTCGGTTGATATTACAGCGTTTTTTAAATCTGCGGGGATGTCCTGAATTGAAACCTTTTCGAACCTAAAAACAGTGAAAGTTTTTATTACTTCACCATCAAGAGAATAAATACTAGTTACAGGATTGGGTTTTATGTCATCAAAATTTGAAATAGGGGGAAGCGATGCCAGATAAAGGTTAAATGCCGCAACTGCAGCCAAAAAAGCAGACAAAACCATCATGGAGAAATAAAGAAATATATTCCTCTTTTTTACTCCCCTTTTAGATTGTTTTTTCCTAATCTTTCCAGTCATGACAATATTTTATAAGAAATAAGGAATAATGCAAATTGTTAATAAAAAATTCGCCCGCAAAAATTACTTGCGAGCGAAATATATTTGAAAAATTATTAGAATTCAAGACCGGCTTCACGAGCAGCGTCAGCCAATGCTGCAACTCTACCATGGAATAAGAAACCGCCTCTGTCAAATACTACACCTTTAATGCCTTTATCTAGTGCTTTTTTTGCAAGGTCGGCACCGACAACTTTAGCTGCTTCTATATTACCACCGTGTTTTAAACCCAAATCTTTAACTTTAGATGAAGATGAAACCAAAGTTACGCCTTTTGTATCATCAATAATTTGAGCATAAATATGTTTAATTGAACGATAAACTGCTAATCTTGGATATTCAGATGTACCTTCAATTTTAAGTCTAACACGTCTGTGTCTTTTTTGAGTTTGTTCTTTTCTGTTAATTTGTTTAATCATTTTATTTTCCTTTCACCAAAACCGATGTCTTGTCTAAGCTCGGTTTATATTGGCTTTACCCTACTTTTTACCTGCTTTACCAGCTTTTCTTCTTACATATTCGCCTTCATAGCGAACGCCTTTTCCTTTATAAACTTCAGGAGGACGTTTTGAGCGAATTTGTGCTGCAACATCGCCAACCATTTGTTTATTTGAACCGGTAACTGTTATTTTTGTGTTTGCTTCAACAGCAATTTTAATACCTGCTGGAGGCTCAATAATTACAGGATGCGAATAACCAAGCTGCAAATTAATTGCAGTCCCTTGCATTTGCGCTCTGTAACCAACACCTTGGATTTCAAGTTTTTTTGTAAATCCTTCCTTAACACCAGTTACAACATTTTGTACAAGTGTTCTTGAAAGTCCATGCAGCGAACGGGATTTTCTATCATCTTCTTTTCTTGTCAAGACGATTTCTTTACCTTCAAGCTTAACTTCAATTTCTTCTCTAATTTGTACTGATTCAGTGCCCATTGGACCTTTTGCAGTAACTAAATTATTTTCTACTTTAACTTCTACACCGTCTGGAATTTGAACGGGTAATTTTCCTATTCTGGACATTATTTTTCTCCTTTTGCATTTATGCGGGAACGCTTCGCTTAAAAAAGCAAATCAACCCATAAGTATAACTTTTATTAACTACCAAACATAGCAAAGAACTTCGCCGCCTAAGTTTTGGCTACGCGCTGCCTTATCTGTCATCAAGCCTTTGCTTGTAGAGATAACCGCAATACCCATGCCGTCAAAAACTCTTGGCAAATTTTTTGCTTTTGAATAAGTTCTAAGACCTGGTGTTGAAACTCTTTTTAAATTTGTAATAACAGGTTTTTTATTGAAATATTTTAAAGTAACATCAATAACTTTAAAACCTTTGTCTTCTTTAAGTTCGTAATCTTCAACGTAACCTTCTTCTTTAAGAAGTTTAATTAACTCAACCTTTAACTTTGATGCGGGAATTAAAACATTTGAATGATTAACTTGGTTTGCATTTCTGATACGAGTAAGCGCATCAGCGATAGGATCTGTAACTGTCATTTTATTTCCTTCCTACTTGCAAGCATATCTTGCAGTTTAGTGTGATACGTATGCACCTATGTGCAAAAAATATTTTATTATGAAGGCGCAGCAAATGCAAGCTGCGCCAAATATCTTGCTACCAAGAAGATTTTGTCACACCTGGTAACAAACCGCGATGCGCAAAATGTCTGAGGCAGATTCTGCAAAGACCAAAGTCTCTGTGAAAACCATGAGGTCTGCCACAAATTGAACAACGATTATGAAGCCTTACTTTAGGATATTTTCCTTTAGCAGCAAGCATTTCTCTTGTTCTCTCTTTGTTTATCATTGCTTTTTTAGCCATTTTTTTAATTTCTCCTGTTGTTTACTTATTTTTTAAACGGCATACCTAAAGCTGCAAGTAAGCTTCTAGCTTCTTCATCAGTAGTAGCTGTTGTGATAATTGAAATATTCATACCCTTAACAATATCAACTTCTTCATAGTGAATTTCAGGGAACAAAGCTTGTTCTTTTAAACCAAAAGTATAGTTACCACGACCATCAAAAGAATTTTTAGAGATACCCCTAAAGTCGCGAATTCTTGGAAGTACAACGCAGATTAACTTTTGAAGAAAATCATACATTCTATCGCCACGAAGAGTTACCATAGAACCAACCGGCATACCTTCTCTTAGTTTAAAAGCAGAAATTGATTTTTTAGCCTTTGTAACAACTGCTTTTTGACCAGCAATTTTAGTTAATTGGTTTACTATAGTTTCAGCTAATTTTGAGTTATGGCAGGCTTCGCCAACACCCATGTTAATAACAATTTTGCTTAATTTAGGAATTTGAAGGTCGTTTGCGTATTTAAATTCTTCTTTTAATTTTGCACGAACTTCTTCATTGTATTTATCTTTTAAGTTTCTTGTAAGAGTTTTTGACATTTCTTTTTCCTTTACTTAGCCTTTGAGATTTTACTCTGTAGAGTCTGTCAAACCTCAATGCCCCACTTAATGCGGTCTATACATCAATTGTTTCATTGCATTTTTTGCAAACACGAACTTTTTTACCGTCTTTTACTTCATGTTTAATTCTTGTTGCTTTTTCACAAGAGGGACAAACCACCATAACTTTTGAAGCATTCAGAGGAGCTTCAATTTTGTTTAAACCACCTTGAATACCAGCCATAGGGTTTGCTTTTTGAGCTTTAGTTACTATGTTAACACCTTCAACAAGCACTGTACCGTCTTTTGTGATAACTTCTTTAACATTGCCCATTTTGCCTTTGTCTTTTCCTGATGTAACAACAACTCGATCACCAACTTTTGTGTGAATTGAAGTTTTTTTATCTGAATTGGTTTTTGACATTTTTATATTTCCTATTTTTATTAATTACCGTTAAATTACTTCCGGAGCAAGAGAAACTATTTTCATATAGTTTTTATCTCTTAATTCTCTGGCAACAGGTCCGAAAACACGAGTGCCTCTTGGGTTGCCATCTTTATTTATAATAACTGCCGCATTATCATCGAAACGGATAACAGAACCGTCATTACGTTTGATATCTGCCTTTGTTCTGACAATAACAGCACTAACGACATCGGATTTTTTAACAGTCATATTAGGAGTTGCAACTTTTACTGTAGCAACTACAACATCACCCACCGATGCGTATTTTTTATTTGAACTGCCCATAACACGAATAACTAAAAGTTCTTTAGCACCTGTGTTATCTGCCACCTGTAATCTGGTTTCTTGTTGTATCATCTCTTTATTACCTTATATATTAATACTGCCCTATAGTTTATTTTGCTTCTTCAATCACTTTATCAAGAGTGAATCTGACAGAAGATGAAATTGGTCTTGATTCAACTATTGAAACTACATCGCCAACTTTTGAAGTATTGTTTTCATCATGTACTTTGTAGTTTTTTGTAAAAATCATAGCTTTTTTATATTTTTTATGAGCTTTGTGTTCAGCAACTTGGACAACAACAGTTTTGTCCATTTTGTCGCTTACGACTGTACCTTGTTTAACTTTCTTGGGCATTTTATTATTTCCTTTGTTGTTTATAACCTATACATTTAATTCTTTTTGTCTTAGAACAGTTTTTAATCTTGCAATTAAACGTTTTGTTTGTTTAATTTGTGCAGGATTTTCAAGTTGATTCATTTTATTGTGTTTCATTCTTAGAGTAAATAATTCCTTTTTAGAATTAAGAATTAATTCTTTAAGTTCAGAAACAGTTTTTTCTTTTATTTCCTGAAGTTTCATTTTATTCACCTATTTTTCTACCACTCTTACTTTGATAGGCAATTTTTGTGCCGCAAGCTCAAGGGCTTTAATTGCATCTTCTCTAACGGAATATTCAATTTCAAAAAGCATTCTGCCTGGTTTTACAACAGCCACCCAGTATTCAGGGTTACCTTTACCTTTACCCATACGAGTTTCAGCAGGTTTTGCAGTAATTGGTTTATCAGGGAATATTTTAATCCAAACATTACCGCCACGTTTGATTTGTCTTGTCATTGCACGACGTGCTGCTTCTATTTGTCTGCTTGTAATCCAAGCCGGCTCAAGAGACTGCAATCCGTAGCTGCCAAACTCAAGAGTTGTACCTCTTGTTTCGGTCCCTTTCATATTGCCTTTCATTTTTTTTCTAAATTTAGTTTTTTTAGGCATTAACATTTTGATTTGCTCCTATTAATTTAAAACTAGGCTTCAACCTTGTCTTGTTGTGTTTCATCGTTGCGTTTTCTTCTATTAGTAAAACGCGCGTTATCTTTATTTGTTGCTTTTTTTGTTTTAATATTTTGATCAGCTTTTTCGCCGGGCATTAAATCACCTTTGAATACCCAAACTTTTACACCGATTTTACCCATTACGGTATCAGCTTCTGCAAAACCGTATTGAACATCAGCTCTTAGTGTTTGTAGAGGAATTCTACCTTCTTTTGCCCATTCTGAACGAGCAATTTCAGCACCGCCTAAGCGACCGGAAACCATAACTTTAATACCTTGAACACCTGCACGCATTGTTCTTTGCATTGCCTGTTTCATAGCACGCCTAAAAGCTATACGTTTTTCTAATTGAAGTGCGATGTTTTCAGCCACAAGTTGAGCATCAACATCAATTCTTGCAACTTCAACTACATCAATTGACACATTCTTGTTGTTAATAAGGTTTTGAACGGCAACTCTCAAGTCGTCAATACCTTGGCCGCCTCTACCCACAACAATACCGGGCTTAGCAGTAACAACAGTAATGTTAACATTCTGCGCTTTTCTTGCAATGTTAATTCTTGATACACCTGCTGTGTACAATTTCTTTTTAACAAACTTTCTTATTTTTGCGTCTTCTGCGATGAATTCCGCATATTTCTTTTTATTAGCAAACCAAGTACTTACCCAAGGTTCGATTATTCCGATTCTAAATCCGGTTGGATGTGTCTTTTGTCCCAAAGTTCTTCTCCTAGTTTCTTGTTAACTTAACTGTTAAATGTGATGTTCTTTTAAATCTCTTATACATTCTGCCTTGTGCACGAGGTCTTACTCTTTTATAAGTAACACTTTCGTCTGCGAATATTTCAGAGATTTTTAACACGTCAGCTGTTGCACCAAATTTTTCAGATGCATTTGCAATAGCTGCCCTGAGGTTTTTCTCAATAACTCTTGCTGCAAAATAAGGCATAAACTTTAGCATTTTTTGTGCTTCAAGAGCATTTTTTCCTCTTACAAGATTAATTACTCTGCGTAACTTTCTTGCAGTCATTTTTATATTCGTTTGTTTAGCTGTCGCTTGTTGCATAATTTGTATTCCTTATGGCTTATTTAAAACTTATTTCCTTTTAGCTGTTTTATCTTGACCGGCATGACCTCTGAATGAACGAGTTGCAGCAAATTCACCCAATTTATGACCGACCATTTGCTCTGTAACATAAACGGGAACGTGAGTTTTACCGTTATGAACAGCAATTGTATGACCTAACATAGCAGGTACAATCATAGATGCTCTGGACCAAGTTTTAATTACTTTCTTTTCCTGAGTTTCATTTAATTTATTTATTTTCTTTTCTAAAGATTCATGTACAAATGGACCTTTTTTTAATGAACGAGCCATCTAGTCGTGTTCTCCTTACTTATTTTATTTTTTTCTTCTTCTTACTATTAATTTAGATGATGCCTTGTTGGGATTTCTTGTTTTTTGACCAAGAGCAGGACGTCCCCAAGGAGTTTTCGGGTTACCGCCAGGACCGGTTTTACCTTCACCACCACCGTGAGGGTGATCAACAGGGTTCATAGTAACACCACGAACTGTAGGTCTTACGCCTAGGTAACGAGTTCTGCCTGCTTTACCTGTTGATAAGTTTTTAAATTCAGAGTTACCTAAAGTACCAACTGTTGCATAGCATTCTTTTCTTACCATTCTCATTTCAGATGAGGGAAGTTTTATTGTTACATAGTCGCCTTCTTTAGCCATCAACTGTGCACCCATACCAGCTGAGCGTACCATTTTACCGCCACGACCAGGGAAAAGTTCAATATTGTGAACTATTGTACCCAAGGGAATAGCTTCTAATGGAAGTGCATTACCAGGTTTAATATCAACATCCGGACCCGAAATAACAGTATCGCCTACATTTAAGTTTTCAGGTGTCAAAATATACCTTTTTTCACCGTCAGCATATACTACCAAAGAAATTCTAACATTTCTGTTAGGATCGTATTCAACAGTTTTAACAAAACCTACAACACCAACTTTATTTCTTTTAAAGTCGATTACACGGTAAGCTTGTTTATGACCGCCACCTTGGTGTCTTGTTGTTATTCTGCCTGTATTATTTCTTCCGCCTTTTTTTCTTAAAGGTTTTAGAAGTGATTTTTCGGGTGTATCTGTTGTGATTTCAGAAAAATCAGCTCTTGTCATACCTCTTTGACCGGGGGAAGTTGGATTAATCTTACGAGTTGCCATTGTTATCTACACTCCTGTCAATTCTTCAATAGGATCGCCAACGATTGTAACGATGGCTTTCTTACTTGATTGGGTTCTACCGAACTTTAAGCCCATTCTTTTTTGGTGAGAGGGCATATATACAGTCCTTACTTTCTTAACTTTGCGATTCGGATAAGCAAGTTCAATTGCTTGTGCGATCTCAACTTTTGATGCAGTTTTATTTACCTCAAAAGTATATACGTTATTTGCCACATTAGCCATTGATTTTTCGGTGATAATGGGCTTTTTAATAATATCGTATAATTTTTCCTTGTTGGTTCTAGTGTTTGCCATTATTTCGCCAACCTTTCAGTAATTTCATTGATTGCAGCTTCAGTAACGATTAGGCTGTTTGCTTCAATTAAATCCTTAACATTTAAATTTGAAGGAAGCAACAATTTAACGTTAGCTAAATTTCTTGCACTCAATTCAAGATTTTTATTTTCTTCAGCTTTTAAGTCAGCAATAACTAAAATCTTACCTGTAGCGTTTAAATCTTTAAGTATTTTAGCCATAGCTTTTGTTTTTGCTTCTTTTAGTTCAGAGAAGTCTTTTACAACTGTCATAGCTTCTAATTTAGCTGACAGTGCAGACTTTAGCGCAAGCTTTCTTGCTTTTTGAGGCATATTAGTTTCATAGCTTCTTGGTTTAGGTCCAAAAATAACACCACCACCTGCAAACAAAGGGCTTCTTAGTGAACCTGCACGAGCTCTGCCTGTACCTTTTTGTTTCCAAGGTTTTTTACCGCCGCCTGATACTTCTGCTCTTGTTTTTGCACAAGCTGTACCTCTGCGGGCATTATTTAGCTGTCTTTTGAGAGCTAAGTGCATAACGTGGATGTTTGGTTCTACACCAAACACTTTGCCGTCAAGACTCAATTCACCCAATTGACTTCCTGAAGTGCTTAGTAATTTTACTGTTTGAGTTTTTGTATTTTCAGTCATTTTATACCTCTAATTCCATTTTGTTCTTGAAGGTTTAACTGTAACCAATTTACCTTCAGGACCCGGAACTGAGCCCTTAATTACTAACAGATTTTTGTCGGCATCAACTTTAACTACTGTAAGTTTAGAAACGGTAACTCTTTCATTACCCATATTTCCTGCCATTTTTTTACCTTTAATTACACGACCAGGAGTAGTACCTGCACCGATTGAACCGGGTTCTCTGTGGTTTTTAGAACCGTGAGCCATAGGTCCTCTGCCAAAGTTGTGTCTTTTAACGGTACCTTGAAAACCTTTACCGATTGATTTTCCTGTAACATCTACTTTTGCTACTTCAGATAAAACTGATAAATCTATTTTTTGACCAACTGTATAATCTTGCGGATTATCAATTCTAAATTCTTGCAAGTGTCTGAAGTTTTCAAGATTATTCTTTTTGAAATGACCAATTTGAGCTTTTGTTAAATGTTTTTCCTTAGCAGGAACTACACCAACCTGAATAGCATTGTAACCGTCGGTTTCAACAGTTTTAACTTGTGTTACAACAGCAGGGTCAACTTTGATTACCGTAACGGGAATGCAAAGTCCTTGCTCATTGTAAATTTGTGTCATTCCAAGTTTTTGTCCAATAACACCTAATGTCATTTTCTACCTTTCTGTTGTGAGAGCTTGCGTTCTCGGTTGTTTCACTTTTGGCTTTGTTTAATTTAAACTCTGCCTAATTGCCAGATCACATTCAATATTTAATTTTGATTGTGCTAAAGCTTCTAACTAAAGTTTAATTTCGATGTCCACGCCTGATGGCAAGTCCATTCTTGTTAATTCTTCAGTTGTTTGTTGTGTAGGATCATAGATGTCTATGATTCTCTTGTGTGTTCTCATTTCAAAATGTTCACGGGATTTTTTATCTACGTGAGGTGAACGAAGAACACAGTATACTCTGCGTTTTGTAGGCAGAGGGATTGGACCTGATACGCTTGCATCAGTTCTTTTTGCAGTGTCAACGATTTTTTGAGCACTCAAATCGATTAACTGATGGTCATAAGCTTTCAGGCATACTCTTATTCTTTGTCTTTTTGCTGTTGTAGTCATATTTGCCTTACTTCTTCTAGTTTCTTTCAGTATTCATAAACTTATTACAAACAAAATTTCTCGTCAACACTAAATTTTTAATGTTTTAAATTTGTTACAATACTTCAAATTTCTTTTGTTGTGTTAGTATATTTATATGTTTAAATTTATTGCAATATTTTTAGGCGGAGGGCTCGGCGCAACAGCTCGTTATTTAACAGGTTTAGGCTGTTCCAAATTATGCGGATGTTTTCCCCTGGGAACA
The DNA here is from genome assembly GCA_949286885.1 of uncultured bacterium. Classification (GTDB taxonomy): domain Bacteria; phylum Cyanobacteriota; class Vampirovibrionia; order Gastranaerophilales; family Gastranaerophilaceae; genus Galligastranaerophilus. The sequence continues at coordinate 8,295 of CASEEG010000080.1, read as the reverse complement.
CTTAGTGTTAATATAATCGGCAGTTTTATTATGGGTTTCGGGTTTTTGCTTTTTATGGAAAAAATCAGTGTGCCTAATGAATTTAAACTGTTTTTAACGGTTGGTTTTTGCGGTGGTTTAACAACATTTTCAACTTTTTCGCTTGATGTTTGGAACATGTTTTTTGCGGGTGAATTTTTAAAAGCTTTAACATATATATTATTAAGCTTATTTTTGTCCTTGGGTGCACTTTTTGCGGGGGTAATGGTTGCAAAACAATTCTAAAAAAACAAAAATCATTTTTTGCGGTATGCCGGATATGGCGACTCTTTGCCTTGATTCTATTGTAAAAAACGGCTTTGAAGTTGCAGCGGTTATACCACCGCCGAACTTTAACCCGACTGCAAAAAATTTTATAAGCTTTGCAAAAAGCTTAAATCTTGAAGTTTTTGAATATGACAAAAGTCCAAACACTCAAGATATGATTGAAAAAATAGCGGCAAAAAATGCTGACATTGGTATTATTTGCTCATTTAATTACAAATTAAGTAAGGACTTTTTAAACACAACAAAAATGGGCTATATTAACTGTCATCCCTCACTTTTGCCTATGTATCGAGGTGCAAACCCTTATTTTCATATTATAAACAATGGCGAAAAAACAAGCGGCGTAACGCTGCATTTTGCTGATGAAAATTTTGACACAGGTGAAATCATTGCCCAAAAAGGCTTTCTTGTAAGCGAAAAAGAAACAATCGGCACGCTTTTTAATCGAACAAATTTTATGATAAGCGATATGCTTTTAAATGTTTTAAATATATATAATGACACAGGCAAAATTAACTCAAAACCTCAGCCTGAAGGCGAATACATTAGGGCACCAAAAATTCAAAATGACATAAAAATAGATTTAAACAATGGAGTTGTAGCGGCAGAAAGACTAATAAGAGCGGCAAATCCTTTTTATAATGCATTTTTGAATTTTAGGGGCGCACCGGTAAGAATTCTATATTCAGACTACAAACTCCAAAATCACAATATCGAACAGGGGATTGCAACAAAAGCCCAAGGGGATTGTCTTGAAATATCAGCAAAAGACGGGTTTATATACCCAAAATGCTTGCAATGCGGCAGTTGGGGAATTTTTGACGTGGAAAATTTTATAAAAGTATTTAGAGTAAGCACAGGAGAAACTTTTAACTAATGGACAAACTTAATTTTTTGACAGCAGGCATTCCAACAGTTGCAAAAGACTACTCTGACGCTTTTTTAAAGCTTAGAGAAATGGAACTTGACGGTCTTGAAATTGAATTTGTCCATGGGGTTAGGATGAGCGAAAAAACTCAAGATATAGTGCTTAAAAACAAGCAGGATTTAATTTTAACCTCTCATGGACCTTATTACATTAATTTAAATTCAAAAGAAGAAGAAAAGAAAGAGGCTAGTGTAACAAGGATTTTAGACACAGCAAGAATGGCAAACAAGCTTGGAGCTTACTCAATAGTCTACCATGCCGGCTTTTATATGGGTGATAGCAAGGAAAAGACTTTTAAAACAATTCTTGAGGGGCACAACAAAATAGTTGAAATTCTTGAAAAAGAAAATAATAATATCTGGATAAGACCCGAAACAACAGGTAAAGGCACACAGTGGGGCGATATTGATGAAATTATCGAACTTTGCAAAAACTATAAAAATGTCTTGCCCTGTGTAGATTTTGCCCATATCCATGCCCGCACAAACGGACTTTTCAACACTTACGATGAATTTTGTTCTATTTTTGAAAAAATTGCAAAAGGGCTGGGAGATAAGGCGCTTAAAAATTTTCATGCACACATGGCAGGAATTGCGTACTCTCAAAAAGGCGAAAAACACCATTTAATTTTTGAAGAAAGCGATTTTAATTATAAAGACTTACTAAAAGCCTTTAAAACCTTTGATGTAAAAGGGGTTATAATTTGCGAAAGCCCAAACATTGAAGTTGATTGTAAAATTTTAAAAGACTACTGGCAATCAATTAATTAGACAAAAAAAATTGTTTATGGTATAAATTCTCATTATAAAATAAGGATTTGACAAATGGTAACATTTTTCTATGTAATTCAAATAATTTCGGCACTTTTACTAATTGTGCTTGTACTTTTACACTCTCCAAAAGGAGATGGAATAGCTTCAATTGGTTCAGCAAGTCAACTTTTTTCATCTCAAAAAAGTGCTGAAAAGGGCTTGAACAAAGTAACATACATTGTTGGCGGGATTTTTATTCTAACAACATTGCTTTTAGGTTTTGGCATAATAAGATAGATTATTGCACAATAAAAAAATGAAAGGTTATTTTAGCCTTTCATTTTTTTACGCTCAAACGCTCTAAAAACCTTACAAATCTTACTATTTTTTTCTCGCTGTCGGCTGAAATTGAATCAACTAAAACAGAGAACATGCCTGCACGCTTAGCACATAAAATATCAGTCAAAGGTCTATCACCGACAAAAGCACAGTGGCAAGGGTCTATATTCATCTCCTTGCAAGTATTTAAAAGCACTTTTATATCAGGCTTTTTTGCAAGCCCTATAACAGGAAAACTTACCTGAGATTGTGCTTTTTTAATGTATTGGGCATTTTTATTATTAGAAATAATTGCTATTTTAAAATGATTTCTAAGCATATTTAAAAAATCAAGAGTTTCTTTTTCAAAAACTCCGCTTTTAGAGCGCATTACCGTTGAATCCAAATCAAAAAATACAGCCTCAATCTCGCAAGCTTTTAAATTAAAAATATTTATATCATAAATCGATTTTATATTTATATCAGGCTTCAATCTCATTTTTTATACCCAGCGTCCTTCCAAGTGCCCACTGCCACTCATTTTGCCAATCGCCGTGAGCCTCTAATTCCATCCAAACTTCATCATTTGTATTTGCAACATCTGTTTTTTCGCCGTCTTTATTTGTTATCGATACAACTTTTGCGCACGCGCAATAATCAGGTGTAATTATTTCAAATTCATCGCCCAAAAGCATTTTATTTTTAATTACAACTTTATATAAATTATCTTTTTTCTCTAAGAAAATACACAGAAAATCCGCTCCTGCAAGCCCTTTTGAAATTTCATAACTGTAGCTTGAGGAATTGTTATCTCCCATAAAAAAACCTTCCGTAAAACCACGATTGCCAACTTTTTTAAGCTCGCAAAATGCCTCTTTACTGTCAAGCTTACCATCCATAACAGCCCTATATGCCTTTGTAACGGCACTTACATAATACAGGCTTTTTGTTCTACCTTCTACTTTAAAAGAATCTACACCTATATTTTGCAATTCTTTTATGTATCTTACAAGGCATAAATCCTTTGGAGATAATATATGCGAACCTCTTTCATCCTGTACTATTTCATAATATTCCCCGGGGCGTGTTTCTTCTAAAAGTTTATAACTCCATCTGCAAGGCTGTGCGCAGCCCCCATGGTTTGCTTTTCTTTCGCCTTTTGTCATGTAATCACTTAAAAGGCAACGACCTGAATAAGACATGCATTGCGAGCCATGGACAAAAATTTCAACTTCAATATCAGGAACAGCTTTTTTAATTGCTTCAATTTGTTTTAAAGATAGCTCTCGGGCAAGGATAACTCTTGTTGCACCCATATCACGCCAAAATTTTACTGCCTCAGTATTTAAAATGTTTGTCTGTGTTGAAATATGCAAATCAATATCAGGCAAATATTTTCTAACAGTACGATAAACACCGAAATCACTTAAAATAATGGCATGTGGATTTGCATTTTTTATAACATCAATGCTATTTTCCAAGCTTTCAATGTCATTGTCATAAGCAAAAATATTTAATGTTAAATATGCTTTTTTGTTTAAAGCTCGAGCGGTATCTATTGCCGATTTTAAATTCTGCCTTGTAATAAGTTCACCTTTTCGCATGGTTCTAAGGGAATAATCTACAAGACCCAAATAGCAGGCATCTGCCCCATAAGCATAAGCGTATTTCATTTTTTCTATATTGCCTGCAGGCATTAAAAGTTCACTCATAAGAATATACTAGCATAAAAAAAGGGCTTTTAAAAAGCCCTTTTAATTTATCTTACACAACATTTAAGCGTAAAGCCTACAATTTTAGAAGACGGTATATTTAACCACTTATATTCCCTAAACTGACACCCGTCGGCATGGCTACAATCTTCAACAGTAGCATCTTGCAGAGTGATAATGTCTTCTAAACATTTTCCATCCTCACATGTATATAGTCTGCCCGAAATTTTTTTTAAACCAACCCATAAAACAATAGAGTCTGAATCCATTTTTTTTGCAAGTTTATGTATTGCTTCAAAAGTTTTGCACATAGCTAACTCCTTTCTTTTATAGTAATTTTGGGCAAAATTTTAATATTTTATATCAGACACAAAACTAAACATGTTAACAATTATTAATAATTTTAAAATATGATGCTTTAAAATTTTTTTTATGGTATACTGAACACCTAATCTTAAAATAAGAGGATAAAAAAATTGGAAAAAAGCTTTATGCGAGTTAGTTTAAACTCGAGTAAACCACCAATCACATTTCGAAGTAAGAATCATTCGGTCTGTATAACAAGTAGCGGGCCAATAAGTTCGGAGGAGTCGCAGGGAGTAATGCGAAGTTTATTCCGAGAGATTGCGCCCAAACGAAATGACAACAAAGTTGCGCTCGACACATCAAAAGGTGATGTCTTCATACTTAGAGGCGAGAATGCCCAAAGCGCAAAAATGACAAAGGAAAATTGTGACAGTTTATGTCATAGTGATGAAAAAAAACACAGTTTAACACAAATATTATTGCAGCCTAAAAAAGCAAAAAGACAGGCTGCAATTTATTTTGACGGCACATCATTAGAGGGCAAAAAATTATCTATCGTAAACATTGATAAATCACAAAAAGGCAGAGTAAAAATAAAAATTAAAGCCCTTGATGTGATGGCATAAAAATTTAAGCGCACTTTTTACAGTGCGCTTTTTAGTCTAAAAGTCTTTTTAAATATTTACCAGTATATGACTTTTCGCATTTTGCCACTTGCTCGGGCGTACCTTTAGCAACAATTGTGCCGCCGCCTTCGCCGCCTTGGGGTCCAAGGTCAATAATGTAGTCTGCACATTTTATAATATCTAAATTATGTTCAATAATTAAAACCGTATTTCCGCTGTCTGCAAGCTGATGAAGAATTTTAACAAGTTTATCTATATCCCACCAATGCAAACCGACCGATGGTTCATCCATTAAATAAAGAGTTTTGCCCGTTGCACGTTTATTTAATTCAAGCGCAAGTTTTACCCTTTGAGCTTCACCACCGGAGAGAGTTGTGGCACTTTGCCCGAGTTTTATATAATCAAGACCGACGTCATAGAGTGTTTGCAATCTGGTTGCAATTCTGGGCACATTCTTAAAAAACTCTAAAGCCTCGCCAACTGTCATATCAAGGACATCAGCTATACTTTTACCTTTATATTTAACCTCAAGGGTTTCTTGATTGTATCTTTTACCTTTGCAAACATCACATTTTACATAGACATCCGATAAAAAGTTCATCTCGATTTTTAAAACACCGTCGCCTTTGCACTTTTCGCATCTTCCGCCCTTAACATTAAAGGAAAATCTACCTTGCTTGTATCCTCTGACTTTTGCCTCGTTTGTCTGAGCAAAAAGATCTCGAATATGAGTAAAGACTTCAGTATATGTAGCAGGATTTGAGCGTGGAGTTCTGCCAATAGGACTTTGATCAACACAAACTATTTTGTCGATATTTTCAAAACCTTTTATTTCATCCACACCTTGAGGCTTTGGACGATTTGCACGCAGAGAATGCATTGCATATTCATTAATTAAATCCTGTACAAGGGTAGACTTGCCGCTACCTGAAACACCTGTTACAGCAACAATTTTGCCTAAAGGAATGTTAACATCAATATTTTTTAAATTATTCAGGTAAGCATTTTTGATTTCTAAAAAATTGCCGTTACCAAGGCGTCTTTCTTTTGGAACAGGTATTTTCAGCTCCCCGCTTAAATATTTACCCGTAATTGATTCTTTAGAGTTTTCAATATCTTTTTGAGTACCAAAAGCAACAACATGCCCGCCTTCAACACCGGCCTTTGGACCAATATCGACGATATAATCGGCAGCTTTAATAGTATCCTCATCATGCTCAACAACAATTAAAGTGTTACCGAGATTTCTGAGTTTTACAAGGGTACTAATGAGCATATCGTTATCTCTCTGATGAAGTCCGATTGAAGGTTCATCTAAAACATAAAGTACGCCTGATAAACCCGAACCTATTTGAGTTGCTAACCTAATACGCTGAGCCTCGCCGCCTGAGAGTGTGCCTGCGTTTCTTGCAAGATTTAAATACCCTAAACCCACATCAATCAAGAATTTTAAGCGCAAACGTATTTCATCCAGTATTTGTTTTGCAATTGTTAACTTGAAATCATCTAAATTCAAATAAACTTCTTGAATAAAATCGTAAGCCTTTGTTACAGGCAAAAGACAAAACTCGTGTATGTTTTTATCCATTATTGTAACAGCCAGCGCAAAAGGATTTAAACGAGCACCATTGCAAGCTTTACAAGGAATTGAGGTCATATATTTTTGAATTTCACCACGAATTAAATCAGAATCCGAGCTTTCATAACGCTTTGTCAAAAAAGGTATTACACCTAAATAGGGCATATAGTGCGTATGGTAATTTTTAGTACCAAAATCCGCATAGCGCATTTTAATTCGCTCATCGTCGTTACCATATAAAATTATGCCCTTTTGAGAGGGACTCAAACTTTTAAAAGGCACGTCAGGATTTATGCCATAGTGTTCACAAACACAGTTCAAGATATCATAATAATACTGATTGCCCGTCTTTGCCCAAGGATAAATTGCACCTTCGTTAATAGATTTAGTTGGATCGGGCACAACAAGCTCGGGAGTTATTTCAAAGTGCGCCCCTAAACCGTTACAAACTTTGCAAGCACCGTATGGGTTGTTGAAACTCAACATTCTTGGAGTTAATTCTTCAAAACTTAAATTACATTTTGGACAAGCTAACTTTTCGGAAAAAATTTGCTCCCCTTGCCCGATTACATCAAGCACCATAAGCCCGTCAGAGCGTTGCAGTGCAATTTGCGAGCTGTCAAAAATGCGTGATTTTGCAGACTCTTTAACGACAATTCTATCTATTACAACATCAACTGTGTGTTTTTTTGTCTTATCAAGTTCAATTTCATCCTCATCAAGATTATATATTTGTCCGTCTACTCTTAACCTGACAAATCCTTCGGATTTTAACCCTTGGATTGTCTGAACAAATTCACCCTTTTTGCCACGAATAATTGGGGCAATTATTTGAATTTTAGTACCTTCGCCAAGCGCCATAATTTTTGCAACAATTTCATCAATTGTCTGCGGAACAATAAGCTCGCCGCACTGAGGGCAATGAGGAGTGCCTACTCGAGCATATAAAAGTCTTAAATAGTCGTAAATCTCTGTAATTGTGCCAACGGTTGAGCGCGGATTATTGGTTGTCGATTTTTGATCTATTGAAATAGCAGGTGAAAGCCCGTCAATATGCTCAACATCAGGTTTATCCATCTGCCCCAAAAACTGGCGCGCGTAAGTTGAAAGGCTCTCTACATAACGTCTTTGCCCTTCCGCAAAGATTGTATCAAAAGCAAGCGAACTTTTACCCGACCCTGATACGCCCGTAAAAACAATGAGTTCGTTTTTAGGTAATTCTAGTGAAACATTTTTTAAGTTGTGCTCTCTTGCACCTTTTATAACAATTTTATCGCTCATGCTTATATTATGTCATAAAAAAATCTATAAAAAGTTAGTATATACATGTTATATATTTTTTATATATGGAATTATAATAGTAGATTAGTTCTTCTCTTTCCACTCCTTCCTCCATATACAGATTTTTATTCTCGTCGCCCTAAAAAGGCGGCTTTTTTTTAAGGCGTAAGCCAGAGTGAAGACCAAAACGATGAGTTTTGGTCGTAACTATTGATAGGCGATGCCCACAATCCGTTAGCGAAGATATGAGCTTACGGATTGGAAACACCCTTGGGGTGCGTAAGATATCGAGCTCATCGGTGCGAGATACCCACAGGAGCAAGGCGTAAGCCAGAGTGAAGCCTTAGGGCTTGCGATGAGCAAGACCGTAGGCGTAACTGTTGATAGGCGATGCCCGCAATCCGTTAGCGAAGATATGAGCTTACGGATTGGAAACACCCTTGGGGTGCGTAAGATATCGAGCTCATCGGTGCGAGATACCCACAGG
>CASEEG010000079.1 GCA_949286885.1 uncultured bacterium | reverse complement strand
TATGATCATAAATATTAAACAAGGCGCAAGCTCATATAACTTGCGCCTACTTTTAGATATAAAATGAACAATAATTTAGGTTATATACACTCAGTTCTTACAGGAGGCACGCTAGATGGTCCGGGTATAAGATATGTTATTTTTATGCAGATGTGCCCTTTTAGATGTCTGTACTGTCATAACCCCGATACCTGGTATAAAAATTCCCTTGGCGCAAAGACTGTTGATAGTGTTTACAACGACATTTTAAAATATAAAGACTTTTTTAATTTTTCAGGAGGAGGAGTGACGCTCTCAGGCGGTGAGCCACTATTACAGGTAGGTTTTGTACTCAGTTTGTTTAAAAAACTAAAACAGATAAATATACATACCTGTCTTGATACGTGCGGTTATGTCGATTTAAACGACGATATTAAGAGTACAATTGCACTTTGTGACCTTGTAATGCTTGATATAAAGCATCTTGATTCGCAAATGCATTTAAAGCTCACAGGTAAGGATAACAAAAAAGTTTTAGATTTTCTTGATTACCTCTATTCAATAAGAAAGAAGACCAGAATTAGACAAGTTCTTGTCCCAAGTTTTACAACAGATGAAAAATATATAGACAAGTTAATAAATTTTTTGGATAAATATAAACCGATTATTGAAAAAGTTGAGCTTTTGCCTTATCACAAAATGGGGATTGAAAAATGGCAAAAGCTCAGACTTGAATACAAATTAGACGTTGATGAACCAAAGATAGAACTGGTGCAAGATATAAAAAATAAATTTATGAAAAATGGTTTTGAGGTTGTTTAACCTAGATTTTAATCAATATAAATTTTGAATCTTTAAGTGCCAAAACTTTGTGCTCATCGTCCTTTTTAAACATCAAAATGTCACCTTCATTCAACAAAAACTTTTGTGCACTAAAATGCAGCTCAATTTCTCCGTCAAGAACATAGACTGCAGCATTTGAAACAGATGTGTGTGTATCAATAATCTCGCCCTTTTTGAGGGCAACAATACTTAAGCTGCTATCGCTTTTTTCAAGAAGCGAAACTCTTTTAAACTTATCTTCTCCCAGTTTAACAACATCATCAAGTTTTAAAACATTATAAAACATAAAATTCTCCTTTATTAGTATTGTAATTAATAAATGAGAATAATTCATTACGCTTTTGTCTAAGATAAAACGGAGAGGGGGGGATTCGAACCCCCGGTGGAGTTGCCCCCACACAAACGTTCCAGGTTTGCACCTTAAACCACTCGGACACCTCTCCGTATATAAGATAATATTAACCAAAGAAACATAAAAAGTAAACTAACTTTTAAAACTTGAACTCATAAATCTTGCTTTGAAGTTTAAGTATAGCTTGTAGTTTATTTTTAACTCCCAACTTACGATAAACGCTTGTCAAATGTACTTTTACAGTGTGTTTTGATATATTAAGCTTTTTAGCAATGTCCTCATAGTCGTCGCTATTTGCTGCTGCTAAAATAACTTGTAACTCGCGATCAGTAAGGTTAATCTGTTCCTCAATGGGTTTATCAATAGGCAGCTGTTGCATTTGGTTCATATGAAATATAAGTCTGTAAATAAAATTTCCCATACTTTTATCACAGTACGAATCGCCTTTTGAAACTATTTCAATCGCTCTTAAAAGTTCGTTTAATTCACTTTCTTGTGCACAATAACCTTTTACACCGGCCAAAACTGATGTACAGAATTCTGTTTCCTCAACACATTTTGATAAAACAACTTTTTTAATAAGTGGCATTTGTGTATGAACATTTTTTATATGTCTATATTGTTCATTAGTTCCACTAAATGAAGAAAAAATTATTATATTTGGATTAATTCTATACAGTACATCAGAGTAATCGTCATAGTAGGATGCCTCACCGGCAACAGAAAAATTTTTCGCATTATTTACTTGCATTCTCAGATTTGAACGTACGATTTTATCATTTTCGACAATAAAAACCGCTGAAGTATCACTGTATTCTTTTTCTTTTTGGATATCAAGTGCGCAATACATAAGTATATACTTTCTGTTATAAAAAGAATTTACATTAAAATAAAATATATAAATAATTTTTTTTGCTATTTTTTTAAAAAAAATAAAATGGTTATCCCTAACCCAGGATAACCATAAATATTAGTTAAAATATAATAAAACTACTGTTTCTTTTCTATTACAATTTTATCATCTTTAAAATCCATTATAAGCTTATCATTGGGCATATAATTGCCTGTCAGTATTTCTTCAGCTAAGACATCCTCTACTTTTTTCTGTATTACCCTTCTTAAGGGTCTTGCACCATAAGTTTCAGAGTAGCCTTCTTTTGCTAAATAATCTTTAGCCGCATCCGTAACTTCAATTGACAGTTCACGCTCACCCAGCCGTTTGAATAAATCATTAAGCATAAGGTCGACAATTTCTCGTATTTCGGACTCATTGAGATGAGCAAAGACAATTATATCATCAATTCTGTTTAAAAATTCTGGTCTAAATGCCTTTTTCAACTCTTCCATGACAGTTTCTTTCAGTTTTTCATACTTGTCTTTTTTCTCATCATTAGAAACAGAAAAACCGAGTTTAGAGGTGTTTTGTATCATGTGAGCGCCAACATTTGATGTCATTATGATAATGGTATTTTTAAAGCTAACATGTCTGCCTTTAGAATCTGTTAATCGCCCGTCATCAAGTATTTGCAACATTATATTAAATACATCCGGATGTGCTTTTTCAATTTCATCGAACAGAATTACAGAATATGGCTTTTTACGGACCAACTCAGTCATGTGTCCACCGTCGTCATAGCCCACATAACCAGGAGGAGAGCCTATCAATTTAGCTGTTGTGTGCTTTTCCATAAACTCAGACATATCGATTCTGATCATGTTATCTTCAGAGCCGAAAACTGCCTCAGCTAAAGCCTTTGCAAGTTCGGTTTTACCAACACCTGTCGGGCCTGAAAAAATAAAACTACCAATTGGACGATTTGGACTTTTTAAGCCTACTCTTGCACGCCTTATTGCCTTTGAAATTGAAACAACTGCCTCATGTTGACCAATAACTCTTGCATGTAAAGTTTCTTCTAGCTTCAAAAGCCTTTGCGATTCGCCTTCAGTAATTTTTGTAACCGGGATACCCGTAATTGTAGAAATAACTTGTGCAACCTCTTCCACACCAACGGTGGGTTTATTTTCGTCTTGCTCATCGCGCCATTTGTCTTGTATTTCTCTAATTTTGTCTTTTAGGTTTGCTTCATCATCACGTAAATCAGAAGCTTTTTCAAATTCTTGATTTCTTATCGCTTCCTCTTTTTCTTTTATAATTGACTTGAGCTCTCTTTCAAGTTCACGTCCCTCAGGCGGAAGAGCAGATACGTTCAACCTAACTTTTGAGCTTGCCTCATCTATGACATCAATCGCTTTATCAGGTAGAAACCTTTCCGTAATAAATTTACTCGAGAGTTCAGTAGCAGCCACAATTGCTTCATCGGATATATGCAACTTGTGATGCTCCTCATACTTGGGTTTTAGCCCTCTTATTATCTCGATTGTTTCTTCAATTGACGGCTGATCGACAATCACTGATTGGAAACGCCTCTCAAGTGCGGAATCTTTTTCAATGTGTTTTCTGTATTCATCAAGAGTCGTCGCGCCAATTACCTGAATTTCGCCTCTAGAAAGTGCAGGCTTTAGAATATTTGCCGCATCTATTGCACCCTCAGCGGCACCCGCACCAATCAAAGTGTGCATTTCGTCGATTACAAGTATGATGTTACCTGCTTGGCGTATCTCGTCCATGATTTTTTTAAGGCGTTCTTCAAATTCGCCACGGTACTTGGTTCCTGCAACTAAGAGCCCCATGTCTAATTGTATAATTTTTTTATTTTCTAAAATGTCAGGAACTTCACAATCAACAATTTTTTGTGCGAGTCCTTGAGCAATTGCAGTTTTACCTACCCCTGGCTCGCCTATTAATATCGGGTTGTTTTTTGTACGTCTTGCAAGAATTTGTATAACTCTTTCAATTTCTTTTTCTCTGCCAACAACCGGATCCAGACGTTGTTCCTGTGCAGCAAGCGTTAAATCTGTACCGAACTCATCTAAACTTGGTGTTTTAGCCTTGCTCTGCGAAGCCCCGGGTGTTGCAGTTTGTGCGCCTGAAGATGAAGTTTTTGTTTCACCTAAAAGTTTTATAACATTACTACGACATTTATTTAAATCAACACCGAGGTTTTCTAAAACTTTTGCAGCAACTCCTTCGCCTTCACGAATAAGTCCCAATAGCAAATGTTCAGTGCCAATGTAATTATGCCCCAATTGTCTTGCCTCATCCCAAGAAAGCTCAAGTACTTTTTTTGCCCTTGGCGTAAAAGGAATTTCAACGGCAACAAATCCGCTACCGCGCCCTATTATCTTTTCAACCTGTGCACGGGCATCTTTTATGGTAACACCCATTGATTTAAGCGTCTTTGCTGCAATACCTGTTCCCTCGCCTATTAGTCCCAACAGCACCTGCTCGGTTCCAACAAAATTATGACCCAGCCTTCTAGCTTCTTCTTGCGCAAGCATAATAACTCGTATTGCCTTTTCGGTAAATCTTTCAAACATTGCTATTAATTTCCTAATAAATAACTAATTCTATAGTTTTATGGTACATCAAAAATAATAACTTTCAAATAGAAATTACTACTCGATCATATCAATTCTGCGCTTATGTCTGCCACCTTCAAAGCCTGTTTTCAACCAAACATCAACAATATCAAGTGCTAGGTTTTGTCCAATAACACGTTCTCCAAGGCAAAGAATGTTTGCATTATTATGAGCACGCGATACTCTTGCTGAATAAGTATTTTCAAGACAAACTGCACGAATTCCCTTTGTTTTGTTGGCAGTAATGGACATGCCGATACCTGTACCGCAAATAAGGATTCCTCTATCAAAGTTACCTGCAGCTACTTCTTGAGCTACTTCTTTTGCAACTATCGGATAATCACTCTGCTCAAGTGTGTAAAGCCCAAAGTCTTTGTATTCTATATTGTGTACACCCAGATATTCAAGGATCTTCTCTTTTAAATGAAAACCACCATGATCACACCCGATAGCAATTTTTAAATTTTCCATTTATAACACTCCTGTATACTGTATGTAAAAATTATACAGTTTTTTTAAGAGTGTGTAAATATAGTTATAGATTTCATCAAACTTTGATTTAAGCTGAACTTATATAGCCATATTCCGACACTTGTTGTAGTTATTATTAATTTGCCTGTGAAGGTGTTGGTGTAGCCAATTCTGCCAGCTTTTCCGCAGCTTCAATTATTACTATATATTCATCTAAGTCAGTATTGTTAAAGTCAAACTGGTAATGATAAAGCCCTCCATTTTCATAAAGGTCAATTACATTGTCAATAACATCTTCGTCGTAGAATTGACTTCTTTTGGCAACTTCACTGAATGTTGATGTATTTAGTGTGTTATATACTGCTTCAAGTCTTAATTGTGCATTTGCAAGCTTGTTTGCAAAATTAAGTTTATACATTACATCCTCTCTGCCACTCAGTTCGTAATCTCCGAGCAGCGTTCCATCTTGCGCACCCCAGCTCCATTGTGAATTTAGTGCCTCGATAGTAGAATCATTTATATTAATTCCGAGTATAGAATAATCTTCAGGTATATTTGTATTGGTATCAATGAACTCACTTAACTGTGTAATTTGTGCAAGTTCTTGTTGTTGGACATCTTCGTCATTTGTTTCTGTCATAGTTTTTGTGTCAACATTTGGATTAGTATTTACGTTACCATCTTTTGGAGAGCCTTGACTGTTATCATCACCAGCATTTTCAGGCTGAGTTTCATTTTCATTCTGCAAATTCAATTTTTCTGGTGATATCAAGTTTCCATTTTCATCGTACTTATAGCCCAAATTTTCAGCATTAGCTTGTGCAGTACCCGCTGCCATAATTGCACCTTCAGCATCGTCTTTTATCGAAGACAGATTATCATCTTCGTTTGTAAGATTTTCTATTTGTAAATACAATTCGTCAAGTTGTTTTTGTGTTGTCTCAAGTTCCCCTTGCATCTCATCAATATACCCTGTAACTCTTGCCAAATCAGAATCAATTTGATCTTGAGTATCATTTTTCCTATCCGTATACTCTGCAAGATCTTGCTTAAGCTGCATAATTTTTTGTTCTGCTGCATTAAGCTCTTCTAGTGCACCCTCAAGCAAATCCTGTTGGAGTTTCTGAGTTTTTAGGGATGTTTCATATTTGGTGCGTGCCTCATTTAACTCTCGAATTTTTGATAAGTTATGCTGATACCAATTATCATATTCTATGCTGCCTTTGGGTGGCGCCGAGTTAAGTTCCCTTTCAAGATTACACATAGCAGAATAGCTTGCATCCACATCTGAGTTAGCAGTACGCAGTGCGGTCGTATAACTTTGAACAACACTCTTTTGGAATGAATATTTTGATGTAACACTATTGAATTCTCTTGTTATACCCGCTATAGCATCTTCAAGAGGAACAAGGATTTCTTGCCCGTCACGTACTATGTCTGCATTTTCAATTGAACCTTCGCTTATTTTATTGTTATAGTCTTGTATTTCTAAATATTTTTCTTCAACATTCTTCCAAAGTTTTGTTTCTTCGGACTTTCCACTGTTATTCATAACAGTTTTTGCAACTCTTGATAAGCAATCGTTTTCTCCGCTTCCCCAAGGTTGAACTTTAATTTTAAAATATTGTTCCAGTGAATTTTGATTGCCGACACCGCCGCTCATTTTTTGTTTTCCTTTCCAGATAGAAATACTCTACTTAAGCTATTACGGTAAATAAGCTATAAGTCTTTATATTTTGTTAAAATAAATTTACATTTTTCATTACCTTGTACAAATTGGCTTTTTGTTATATTATTTAGTAGTTATACGGTAGATTAATGAGGATTTTTTTATGACAGAAAGAAAACTTGTTGGAACAGGCGAAATGTTCAAAAAGGCACTTGCAGGTAAGTATGCAATTGGTGCTTACAATGTTAACAACATGGAAATTTTACAAGGTATAGCAGAGGCTGCAGAAGAAACTCGCTCACCAATTATTTTACAAGTTTCTGCAGGTGCAAGAAAATATGCAAACCAAACATATCTAATTAAACTTGTTGAAGCTGCCCTTGCAACAACAACTATTCCGATTGCACTTCACTTAGACCACGGTGCAGATTTTGATATTTGCAAATCTTGCATAGACGGCGGTTTTTCTTCAGTTATGATAGACGGTTCAAGATTTCCGCTTGAAGAAAACATTGCACTTACAAAACAGGTTGTTGAATATGCCCATGCAAGGGGTGTTTCAGTAGAAGCTGAATTAGGTAAACTTGCAGGCGTTGAAGATGATGTTAAAGTTCATGCTAAAGATTCAACTTACACTGACCCGCAAGAAGCTGCAAGATTTGTTAAAGAAACAGGCTGCGACTCTTTAGCTGTTGCAATAGGTACTTCTCATGGTGCTTACAAATTTAAAGGCGAAGCTAAACTTGACTTTGAAAGACTTGCTGAAATTAAAAAAGCTGTTAACGATGTTGTTGGTTTTGATTATCCGCTTGTACTTCACGGTTCATCATCAGTTCCAAAAGCATTTGTTGACAAATGCAACAAGTACGGCGGTAAATTACCAGATGCTCAAGGTGTTCCTGAAGATATGCTTAACTATGCTTCAAAACACGGTGTTGCAAAAATCAATATAGACACAGACTTGAGGCTTGCTATGACATCAACAATTCGTGAATTCTTTATAGAACACCCTGAAAAATTTGACCCGAGAGAATACATGGGTCCGGGCAGAACTGCAGTTAAAGAAATGGTTATGCATAAAATGAAAGATGTATTAGGAACAGCAGGACACGCTGATGACTAGTATAGTTTTACAAAGCTATTTAAGCCTTGCGTAAAGCAAGGCTTTTTTATTGTCAAGAGTTTTTTTGCAAATTTTAAATAAATAAAAAAAAATTTACTTTATGCAATATTTGCTGATTTTTCAAGTAAGTCTGTGTTATAAAAGAGTGTACGGGAAAAACACATAATACAAGAGGAACAGTTAATGAGTGAATATTTAAGTAAAGAAGAAATAAAGCAATGGAGAAGTTCTCTTGAAAAAATTACACTGGAAGAGTACGCAAAACGTCTAGGAAAAACGCTTAAGGAAGAAAAACAAACGCGTGATATTGTTGATATTGTTTTAAAAAACGAAAAATTTGCAGCTTCAATAACTGAAATTAAAGACGAAAAGCCGAAAGATAAAATATTAAAAGTTGCAAAAAAATCACTTGAAATGCAGGAAAGTTTAATAAAAAAATCTAACAAAAAAGACAATATTGACATAGGATTAAAAATTACATTTAAAAAATCTCTTACCCAAAGAGAACAAACGGTTTTGGATTATTTCATTAAAAATAAAAACCATATTGTTTACGCTAAAGAACTTGCAAATGTACTTGAACTTCCTACAGATTATGTCTATAAATACATAAAAAATTTGAGAGCAAAAATAAATGAAGATATTTTGCAAAACGCAACAAAAGGCGGATACAAAATAAACATTCAATAAATGTTAAGTTATTGCTAAATTTATAAAAAAAACATATAATTTTCTAATGGAAATTATTGTAGAAAAAGTACTATCACTAATATCTGATTTAATTAACAGTCAAAATACATCTGAGATTAATTTCTATGATAAGGTTTTGGAAAAGGTTAATGATACTTTTTCTTCTCAATACAGTTCCATATATTTCTTAAGTTCAAATAATGGTGAACTTATGGGCGAGAGCGGTAATATCTTATTCCCGTATAAAATTGACAGTAATTTTATAAAGGATATTTCCGCAGGCAATACACATACTTTTACGATGAATAATGAGTGTTTTTTATGCACTAAGCTGCTAATCAGGAATTCACTCTTTGGATTCTGTATCATCCAGAGAAAAGACAAATTTAGTAATCTGGAAATAAAGTCCTATGAATCACTTGTAAGTGTCATCTCATACCTAATAAAGGATTACGAGCTTAATGATGTTTTTAAAATGCAATTAAAAGCACTTCAAGATAGCATAAGTGAGAAAAATAATGCATATGACATAATAGAAAAACAACACAAAAAACTTCTTGAGTTAGACAAAACAAAAAATGCTTTTCTTGCAAATATTTCTCATGAATTAAGAACCCCGCTGAACGCTATTATAGGATTTTCACAGGCACTTGGCTGCAAAATATTTGGCGAATTAAACAAAAAACAGGAAGAATATGTAAAAGACATACAAATTTCAGGATTACACTTGTTGGGAATGATAAATGAAATTCTGGACTTGTCCAAAATTGAGTCTAAAGCCATGAAAATAACATTATGCGAACTTTCACCACAAAGTGTTATTCAAGAAGCAATTAATATATTAACTCCCCTTTTTGAACAAAAATCAATTGAAGTAAATTTTCTAAACAACTGTACGGATAATATAAAAGCTGACTATCAGAAATTACAACAAATACTTTACAATTTGTTAAGTAATGCAATAAAATTTACACCCGAAAAAGGAAAAGTATGCATTAAAACTTATAAAATAGGTAAAGATTTTATGCTTGAAGTCCAGGATAATGGCATTGGCATAGAAAAGAAATACCATAACAAAATTTTTACAAAATTTGTTCATTTAAATAATCTTTATACAAAAGGTCAAAGCTCAACCGGACTTGGTCTTACAATTACAAAGGAACTTGTCAAACTCCATAAAGGAAAAATTACTCTGGAAAGTACCGTTAACAAGGGAACTACATTTAAAGTCCAACTTAAAGGTGCTATTGTATGAAGAAAATACTTATTGTTGAAGATAATCCTACAAATATGAAACTTTTTGCAGATATTCTTGATGCCAAAGGGTATATCGTTTTTAAAGCTTATGACGGAGTCGAGGCATACGATAAGATTAAGTCAGGCAGCTTTGATTTGGTTATTCTGGATATACAACTTCCAAAGCTGGATGGCTTTTCTTTACTCAGAAAGTTACAATGCGACAACTTGAATTGCCCTAAGACACTGATAGTGTCTGCATTTGCTATGGATAAAGATAAACAGACCGCAAAAGCACTGGGTTGTGAGAACTATATAACAAAACCAATCGATATTGTGAATTTTATCACAATAGTTGAAAAACTTACTTCCTAATTTTGTCGTCATATATTCTTTTTGTACTGAAGTTTTTACAAACACCACAGCCCGAACATCTCACTTCACAGGGGACGGTAGTTTCAGCATTTTTGGCTTTACAGTATTCATTTATCAGCCAACTTTTATCTATTCCGGTATCAATTATATCCCAAGGCATTTGAGAATAAATATCAAGATTTTCAGTAGCCTCTTTTTTATAATCTATGCCAATTTTTTTTGCAACGCAGTCGTACATGTCAAAATTAATATTTTCTTCCCAAGAGTCTAAATAAGAACCGTTTTTGTAAAGTTCGTAAATAAAACTGCCAACAGATTTATTGCCACGGGTAAAGAAAGCTTCTAACTGAGAAACTCTTGAGGAATGAAAATTGAGTTTTGCATTTTTTATTTGAGATTTACAGGAGAGCAAAAGCTGTTTTTTATGCTCAATTTCATCCAATGAATTTTGCCTGTGCCAAGCAAAAGGAGTGTGCGGCTTTGGCACAAATACAGAAATAGAACACGTTATTGAAGGAATTGGTAATTTTTCCGATTTACAAGCAAGATTTATGCTTTTTATCAACTCGGCAATTGCAAGAACATCATCATCATGTTCAAATGGCAAACCAATTATAAAATAAAATTTTATTTTATTCCACCCGCTTTTTACACAAGATAAAACAGCATTTATAATTTGTTCTTCAGTTAAATTTTTATTTATTATATCTCGCATTCTCTGGCTTCCGGCTTCAGGTGCGATTGTAATTGCAGATTTTTTTTCTTGTTGCATTAATTTGGCAAGTTTTAGAGAAAACTTGTCGGCACGTTGGCTTGGTAATGAAACATTTATACCGGTTCCACTGAAGTGTTGATTTAATCTGAATATAATTTCTTCAATGTTCGTATGATCATTGGAAGAAAGTGAGAGCAGAGAATATTCATCGTACCCGGTATTTTTCACATAATCACAGGTAAGAGAAATAATGTCATCAGCTCTTCTTTCGCGGACAGGCAGGTTAGTGTGTGCGCTTTGGCAAAATCTACACAAACGCCCACAACCTCGCCTAATTTCAACAGTAGCCCTGTCATGTATGCACGCAAAGTGCGAAATTGGAGATTTTGTAGGATGTGATTTTTTATCCAAATTAAATATGCGTTTTTTAGTTTTTTTGGGGTAAGCGGGAGAATATACACCCTCAATTTTTGCAAGCTTTTGGATTAACTCTTCTCTTGGCAGATTTTTTGAATTTTCATATAAATTCAATATATCTAGAATAACTTCTTCCCCATCACCTATTAAAAATAAGTCTATAAAGTCGCTTAGCGGTGCAGGATTATAAGCACACGGACCGCCTGCAAGTATAATAGGGTCATCGTTACCTCGCATGGATGAAAATATTGGAATAGCAGAAAATTCCAACATTTTGAGAATTGTGGTATATGACATTTCATATTGCAAAGCAAAACCTACAAAATCAAATTGATTTAAATTTTTTTTTGACTCAAGTGCATACAATTTTTTGTTGTGTTTGAGTAATATATCAAGAAAGTCTTTATCGGGCGCATAAACTCTGTCTGCCATATAATTATCTTGAGAATTTACGACATGATACAGAATTTTTAAACCGAAATTGCTAATTCCTATTTCGTATTTATCCGGAAAAGCAAAAGCAATTTTAACTTTTGATGCGTTAAAATCTTTATTAGCGCTCAAAAATTCATCACCTATATATCTTGATGGTTTTTCGCAAGATGCTAAAATAGGGGCATATTCATCTAAAAAATTGCTCATGCTAAATTTTCCGGTTTTAATTTATCAATATCAATAATATCGCCTTCAATTTTACCATTAAAGTACGCATCCAGGAATATATTGAGTTTTGACCCC
Source organism: uncultured bacterium (assembly GCA_949286885.1). Classification (GTDB taxonomy): domain Bacteria; phylum Cyanobacteriota; class Vampirovibrionia; order Gastranaerophilales; family Gastranaerophilaceae; genus Galligastranaerophilus. The sequence goes on along the minus strand of CASEEG010000079.1, from coordinate 43,768 downwards.
TCGACAAAAAAATTATACACAAAAGTGTTATCTTCTACTTTTCGAACAACTGAAATATTGTAGCGGTTTTTCTTTGCGTATTCAACTAAATGGTCAGCACTAAATTCAAGTCCGTTTACATCTTTTTTTAGTTTTATATATTCAAAACCAAGATATGACTTTAGTTGTGCGATTTTTTTATTATTACTTTTTGCTCCAAACTTAGTAACTTTACTCATATTATTATTAAACTATATGGAAAATTAAAATTCAAAATTTTAATATATATTAATAATTTAACCCGCACTAAATAATGTTAGTGCGGGTATAAACAGGTGTCTTGTGCTTATTAAAAAACTAATTACATTCTACATGGCCGATTAAGCTTGGGCAGGAGGCTCGCCTAATTTAGACAAAGCTTCTTGAGCAACTTGTTTAACCATAGGATCATTGTCGTTCAATGAAGATTGTAGAATTTGTTCTACTTCAGGCTTTTCTTCCGGTTTTGCTATGTATTGTAAAGCTTGTATTGCGGCAGCTCTTAATTGACCGTTTGAATCATTTTGAATAGTGTTAACTATTTCATTGTATCCAAGAAGGTCTTTTAATGCCAAAAACTTGGGTGCTTCTTTGCCTTGTTCTTTCTGGAATTGAGCATATTGAGACTCATTGTCTCTTGACAGTTTTTGTAACATTGCTAAGGTAAACAATGCCAATACTCTGTTAGTGTCAGCTTCTAATTTTTGTGAAGGTTTATCAAGCGTAGCTTGTTCTTCCGCACTAAGTGTTTCACCCTTATCTTTTCTTTCGGCAAGTGCCTTCTGTTCATCTGTTAAATCCGGGAAATTTGTTGTATCTGTTTTAATGATATCAACCAAAGCCTGTTTGATAGGATCTGTTACGACTTGAAGAGCAATATCGGGTGTAGTTTGACTAAAATTAGCGATAGATGTTAATGCGTCTTTTTGAACTGTATAATCTGTGCTCTTTAAATCTGCAATAAGTGCATCTGTATCAACTTTTGGGCTATCTTGTTCCTCTTGAGCTACCTGAGGCATCGGAACCTCTTGAGTATTTGCCTGTTGATTTACACTGTTATTATTGTTATCAATTACTGCATCAGGCATAGGTTGAGGTGCAACTGGAATAGTATTCAACTCAGGAGCGATTTGAGTCGGTAACTGTTGTGGAACAAATTGGGGGATTGCATATTGCTGAAAAGGAGATTGTGCATAGCTAATTGGTTGTTGTGCCCATGCTGAAGCCTGTGGCATAGCGTACAACTGGTTTGAGTAAGAATAAGGTACTTGTTGCACCGGCGCAGAACCATAACTCTTTGGCTCATAGATATTTATGCTCACTGCAGAAGGTGCCTGCGGGTATTGCTGCTGTAAATACTGAGGTTGTATCATATAAATCTCCTTTATGAATATTACTTTTACTGTTGTTACAAATAATGTGATAAAATTTTATTGCTATTTTTACTTTAAAGTTTAAGTTTTGTAAATTCTTAATTATTTTTTCCCAAGTAGTCAGTTTTTTCAAACAGGTTTGTACTGTTCTTTATAAAGTCCCAAGCAACAGAAAGTCCCAAACCAATTATACCAACTTTCTTGAAAGAATCTTTTTTTGCAAAGAATGCAAGTGCGGAAAAACCAAGAGTACCAAGATTGTATCCGATGCCTTTAATTGCACCCTGTATGTAACCGCTGACTGTGTTAAATACTTCCGAAGCTTGCAGAGGATATTTAAAAGATAAAATCCATTCTTTCATCTTATTATGTTTTTCGCTAGGATAATTTAACTTTGAAGCACCGATTGTTTGCGCTATAAAATCGTCAGCATAATTGCTTTCACGTTTTATATTTGCGCTTTGCACCCCAAGTTTATGTATATCATATAAAGATGTACCGGTTGCTAAAATTGAAGCTGTCTTAGTAGCAAAATTCAGCCAATTCATTGCTCAACTCCTTTTGATTGATTGTCATCAGGACTATATTTTACTTTTTCCCCTGCACTGAGTTTTAACAAGATTTGCGAAGCTAATCGCGAATCTTCGCCATACTCTTTTTGTCCATCAGCTTGAATACTTTTCAGTAATTCTACGGTTTGTTCATTACCAAGTGCATAACCCGCATCCAGTGTTGTTAATCCGAGAAACCTGACTGTTGAATTTGGGTCTTGCAAAATTTTATTCAAAAGTGCAGTTAATGCAACATCATTTTTTCTTTTCGGATCTTCTTTAAATCGTTCAAGCAAATCGTTGGCAGCCATAAGTCTTATCTTTGAGTCCTGAGAATTCAAATAATTCTCCAAAGTTTTGATATAATCATCAGTCAAAGGGGTAATTTCTTTTATTTCTTCTGACTTTTTTTCTTCATTCTTAGTTTCGTCATTAATCGCCTTTTCCTCCTTGCTGGGTGCAGGCGGAGTGGGCAGATCTTGTGAATTATCGCTAACGGCATTAGCGCCGGAAAGATTTGTTAAATTGTTGTTATAATTCAAAGGATATTGTATTTGTGAAGGTTGTTGCGAATAATAAGTCCCGGTAGGATATTGATAGACACCACTTTGACATATTGGTGCCATAGGATTTGAATAGCCTACAGTAGGATTCATAATATTTATAGAAACTGCTCCGCAACTCGCACTTGGCAATGTTTGCGGAATATATTGTTGATGATTTAAAGGATAACTCATAATTTAACACTCCACTTCCTTATATTAATAAACTCATGCTGATAAAATAATGTGCCTTATATTTGTTGAATATTAAGAATTATTAACTTTTTTATAAATTTTTTTATGATATATTTATCTTGAGAGCTTGAAGCAAGGAGAAAACATGTCACCTGAGGATATGAAAGAAAAATATGAAATGGTTATTGGTCTTGAAGTTCATGCACAACTAAAAACCAATACAAAAATATTTGCGCCTGACGGTGCTCAGTTTGGAAAAGAACCAAATACGCAAACATCAGCAATTACGCTTGGCATGCCCGGTGTCTTGCCCGTTTTAAACAAAGAAGCAGTAAGAATGGGTATACTGACAGGTCTTGCACTTAATTCGCAAATACCAAAAAGGTGTAAGTTTGACAGAAAACAATATTTTTACCCTGATTTGCCAAAAGGTTACCAAATTTCTCAATTTGATGAGCCAATTTGTCTTGGCGGTTGGGTGCAAATATCTAATAAAAAAATCGGTATAACTCGTGCCCACTTGGAAGAAGATGCAGGCAAGCTTGTCCATGCTGGTGCCGCAGGTCTTTACGGTTCATCATATTCACTTGTTGATTTAAATAGAGCAGGTACACCACTGCTTGAAATTGTTTCTGAGCCTGATATGCGCTCATCTGACGAAGCAAGAGAGTATGTTGAACAATTAAGAAATATTTTAAGATACATCGGTGTCTGTGACGGCAACTTAGAAGAAGGTTCTATGAGAGCTGACGCTAATATTTCTGTAAGACTTAAAGGTCAAAAAGAATTTGGCACAAGGGCTGAAATAAAAAATGTTAACAGTTTTAAAGCATTGCAAAGAGCAATTGAGTATGAATTTGCAAGACAAACCGAAATAATTGAAGATGGTGGCGAAGTTGTACAAGAAACCAGACTTTGGGATGATAATAGCGGTACAACATCTTCTATGCGCGGTAAAGAAGATGCTCATGATTACAGATATTTTCCCGAACCTGACTTAATGCCTCTTGAGATAAGCAGAGAATGGATAGAACAAATAAGAAAAACCATGCCTGAATTGCCGACACAAAAGGTTGAAAGATATGTAGGGCTAGGGCTTAGCGAGTATGATGCCAATGTGCTTGTTAACCAAATGGATACTGCATTATTCTTTGATGAAGCGCTCAAGGCAGGTGTAAATCCTAAAGTGGCTTCCAATTTCCTATCGGGAGAGGTTGCAGCATATTTAAAAGAAGAAAAAGTTTCAATTAATGAAACAAAACTTAGTGTAGATAATTTTGTAAAATTGCTTGGTCTGCTTGATAAAGGCACTATTTCAAACAATATTGCAAAACAGCTAATTGTTGAAATCCTAAAAACGGGTGAGGATGCTCAGCAGCTCGTAGAAAAGAAGGGTTTGAGCGTACTATCTGACACATCTGCCCTTGAAGCAATTGCAAAAAAAATTATTGAGGCAAATCCCGAACAGGTTGCTGCATACAAAGGCGGAAGAGATAAACTCTTTGGGTTCTTTGTCGGACAGGCAATGAAGGAAACAAAAGTCAGAGCAAATCCAAAATTGTTGAATGAAATTATAAAAAAAGAATTGGAAAAATAACATTTTTCTGCTATTATTAACACAAATGTCACTGTGATGACAAATCAGGCGGAGCATGTTTTTGAAATTTGTAGTCCAATTTCATCACATTTGACAGATTGACAAGTAAATAATTGAATTTTACCTGCCGGTGTGATGAAATTGGTAGACGTGCCAGACTCAAAATCTGGTGTGGTTCACCCCACGTGCCGGTTCGACTCCGGCCACCGGCATGTAATTTATCGATTTTAATTTTATTACTGTTGTATAATTTTTGTTAATTTTGAGTCAACTTCTGTTTGACGCGTTATTTCTTTGGTGTTAATATAACCATACAAAAAGGAAATAAGGTGAAAATCCTTAACTGGACCGCAGCCGTACAGTCGGAAAACTTATAAGTCCAAGAATTGCGATTACCAATTTTGGACATGAATTCCTTGTGCTGCGGTCTAATATGCTCAAGGAATTTTTATGACTGGCTATGCTCCACAGGTAAATAATAATCGAGCAAATACTTGCCCTCATGGTTTACCACTGGGTGCCTGTCCCATATGTAATGGCATGGGCGGTGCTTCATCAACAAAAAAAGCTGACGAACCAAGACGACCTGGCGAGATGACATATCAAGAGTGTTATGCACAATGGAAACAAATGCAACGCGCACAAGCCAGAGAACAGGCAATGCAAGAAGCCATGCTTAAGAATGCACAATTGGCAGCAAAAATTCAACAACAATTAACGAACATTACAAACGGTATAATAAGCTTTTTAGATAAAGTACAGAACTCACTGCCAAAACCTATAGCAAAAGTATTTACCACAATATCAGAAAATGTTCTAAAGCCACTAGTAAAAATTGTGCAGGACTTTCCTCAAATTATAAGAAACCTGCCCAACATAATTGAAAATATAAGGGCGGATATTGCAAGAGTTGCTGAAAAACTCACTGCACTTGTAGGCGAGGTTCAAAACTTTGTCGAAAAGAAAATTTCAGAAGCGGTAAAATCACTAAAAAGACGTTTTAGAAAAATATTCTCACTTTTTGGTATTGAAGAAGAATATAGTGAAGAAGACGAAAAAATTGAGGATGAAATGAGAGTATTTAAACAATTTGAAATAGAAAAATTAAAAGATGCCATAAGAAGACTATTAAACATAAAAGAAAAAGAAAAGGAAGAAGAAATTGTCGAAAGTGCAAACAAATCAAACAGTTAGAAATAAGTACAATATAGCAAACAGTCGATACATAACAAATCGTCAGTTAAAACAAAAAAATGCCACACTTGAAGGGGTAGTTGTAAATAATTTTATCAAAGATAATAATAGAGACGGACTAACAAGCTTAAATGATACATATAATACACTTGTAATTTCCGATAACGAAAGTCAAAGTATTGATAAATTTTTATTGTCAAACTCGAAAACAGATAAAGATTATGACACAAAAAAAGCGATGATTCCACTAGTCGCAGGGACTGCCAGTGTATTTATGTTAAGTGCAATATTGAGCTTGCTGTTTAAAAAATCAGCACAAAAAAACCTGACACAACCTTTTATTAAACAACTGCCTGCAATGGGTATGAATTTGAATATTGTTGAAGAAACGGGATTTTCGACCTACATGGCACTTAGAGATCCGAGCAGACAAAATATCTTGGCTGCAATATCAGTTTTTGTTTTTAGTGCACTCACCCTAACTGCAAAAAAATTTATTGAAGGCAGCAAAGAAATTTGGATAAAAAAACAAGATGCCGACATCCAGCGTGATTTACAAGAAAATTTAATAGATGTTGAAACGAGAGCCTTCTCGGGCAAACTTGCTATTCAAAGAAATATACTAAGTCAAAAAGGCAATTATTTCAAAAATGCTCTTGTAAGTCAAAATAACCAACAAGCTACCGAATTGCCATGTTACAAGGATTTCAATTTTAAAGGCGATAATAACAACCAAAGCAAAAATAAAAAATCATGGAAAGAATATTTTAATCCGCATTTTGTAATATCAAGCTTATTTTTGGTTGCCGCAGCACTTCTTGGAATTTTTACATTTAAAAACATAAAATCAGGAGCAAAGCATCAAGAGGAATTTATTCAAAACTTTAGATCAAAAAAACAAGATATTCTTGACAATATAATAAGAACACAAAGCAAGGACAAGGCAACTTTTGTTGATACTTTAATTAAAATGGGTGCCACAAGCGAAAAAGCAAGAGAATGTGCACAAAGAGCGGGGTTTAGTACAGATGATATTAATGAAATTGTTTCAAGCGTTGAAAATGGTGTAGAAAATATTTGGGGTAATGCACCAACAGGTATGAGTACGGAAAGTGGAAAATCATTCTTTTATTGTTATTTAAATGAAGCAAGAGGCCACTTATACAACTGGCTTATTCACAGTGACAACCCGTATTTGAAAGATCTTTTCATTGCCATGACAGCGATTAGTGCCACGAGTTTTGTTGCTCAACAAGCTGCGGAAGCAATGAAAGACGCTGCAGTATTGAGAGAAAATGCAAAAACGGAATTAGAATTACAAAAAAGACTAGTAGAGGTTGAAATTAATAATTTCAAAGCAAAAAAAGAAAGTGCTATTGCACCCTTAATTGATGAATTTGAGCGCAAAAGAAAAGAAGGCAAACCTCCTGAAGAACTAAAAGTTATGGCCGATAACATATTGCTTGAAATAAAGAACGGCCCTCCATTCGTATATTCATAGAAAGACATTATGCCAATAAATCCTATTACACAATTCAGCATATCCAATCTGGGTAAAAACGTGCAAACAACAAGTAAGTACAGAAATTACTGTTGTTTTGATGAGGGAAAGATAGAGAAAATTGTTTGCGAAAGAGAGCAAGCGCTGCCATACCTAGAAAATACACTAAAAACTACTAATGACATTAGAACAATATTAGATGTCCTATATATATTAAACAGAATGTTGGATATTAAAGTTAAGGGTATTGATAAATTATACCCGACTTTAAGTAGGTTTAATAACAGTGACTCGCCTGACATACAAGTATTTTTGTCTGGAATTTACAGGAGGATACTTGTTCCAGATGCATTTGGACCTCTCAATAAAATGTTGATAAAACAAATTTTACACCCAAACAGCCCATATTTTGACCCTACTGAAGAAATAGGCGGCGCAATTCTGGAATATATAAAAAACTATGCATCGCAAAAGATTTACAAATAATATTCGCGCTAAAAGTGCAATTGTAGTATTATATAACTATGAATAAAGATTTTTTAAAAGCATTTACACTTGCCGAAATGCTTGTAAGTATACTCATAATATCAATTGCATTAATGGCAATGGCACCTATGCTAACAAAAAAAGCACAACAAAAAGTCCCTGAAGTTCAAATTATTGAAAAAAAAGATTCAATCCCAAAAGGTGCGATAATACTCTGGTTTGGTAGTCAAATCCCTGATGGCTGGGTAGAATGCAGCGGACAAAATATTGATGAAGAAAATTTTAATGAAATTAAAGATAATTTGGAGCAAAACCAACATCTGCCTGATTTAAACCAAGTTTTTAATAATACAGATACTGAGTTAAAATGGATCATAAAAATTAGGGATTAATTACTTCTGCTCTATCTGTGCTAGGACTTCAGCTCCAACAAGATTTTCAAGTATCATTCTTGATGCCCAGAACTCTGACTCTGCTTTTTTTGCCGCATTTTGAGCATTTCTATAGTAAACATCGGCAATAATCAACTCCTCCCTGGGTAATTTTTGAGATTTGTCATATATATCACGCCTTTTTTCCAGATTGTCTAATGTCATTGCAAGAATTTCTTTCTTGGTAAGGTAATCAATATATAAATTGAGTAGTTTTTTCTGTAAATCATCTATCTTTCTGACAAGTAAAACCATATCAGCATCATTAACCTTGGTAAATTTATAATTCAATTCCTTATCATCTTTCGTCAAAGCACCAAGTAAACCGCCGCCAATGAGTGCACCTGTTGCCATATAAGGATTAGAGCTCAGTGCAGTACCAGCTATGGTCGAAAAGCTTGCAATTGGCTTTATAATTTTTTTTATGATGTTTTCATTTGGCTTATTTTCATCAGGATTTGAAAGCTTGTAAATTGTATACTTGATTGTTTCACTTCTCTGTGCAGCAGCATTCCATAATATCTGCAAATCAGCCAACAGATCTGCCGATTCGATATTTAAATCATACGAAACATCATCAGCAAGTCTTTTTAAACTTAAATCAGCATATGTAGAATCATAAACCATTTCCTTAATTCCCGTTTTTGATACTACGGTTTTACCCTCATTAACAGTTTTAACTTCATTGAACTGAGATTCCGGTGTTAGGCCTACACCAAGCCTATTAGCCGGAGGCATCGGGTAATTTAAAGACTCAAGCGTAAGCGGATATACCGGAGTAGACAAAAGAAATAATAAAAATATGTAAGATAATTTAGTTTTTAGCATCTACAACTCCCATTTCAACAGGAATTTCGCGTTTTTTGAAATTTATGTCATTTAAATCGACATTTTGTGTTTTTAAACTATATTGTGCAACATTTAAATTTTCTGTAGTTTCTTTACCAGCAAGTCTTTCCAGCATCAAATGATACTTCTTGACATCTTGTTTAATTTTGTATTCTTCAACAAGTTGTTCTTCCCACTGTGCTGATGCGACAGATATTTCCAGAGAATCATTCTTTTTTAGCGCCTCGTTGTAATTTTTATTATACAAAAGCAATTGAGCACGACAGTCTTTAAGACGCATTAACGCACCTTTATAGTTATAATAAGTAATTACAATTTCATCTTGCAAGTCTTCAATCAGTGCAGCAAGCTCAATAGCTTCTGTATCTGTAAGCGGTACATCTTGTAATTTTTTATAATTATTCCTGTTAATCCAATTATTGGCAAGACGGGCTGCTGCAAAGGAAGCTGACTGAATAGAATAGTGCATCCCCATAAATGAAGGCAACATAGCAGCACCGCTTAAAAGTGCACTCACACTTTTAGCCATAAGCGAAGAATGTATTCTTCTCTGTTCCTCCGGTATAGCCAACTTTTTTAAACAAAACTTTATAAGCGGGTTTGAATCAACTGTAGCATTCCAAAGGTTCTCTAAATCTTCGACATCGCTTTGTTGTTGCTTATTTACAACAATCTGAGCCTGTTCAGTATCATTTATAAATAATGAACCCTTTAGGGTATGCACCTGCTCATCATAGTTAATCTTGTGTTCGTCAGGGTTTTCAAGTCTTATTTCTTGCTCTGCAAGAGAAACCGGGACAAAAAAACTTATAATTAATAAAAAACTTAATATTTTTTTCAGCATAATAACTTTATAACATGATTTAAAATTAATACCCAAAGTCTTGAGTTTGAGCATCTTCTTCGTCTTGCAAAGAAGAAAGGTCATAGTTATAAGTAGAGTCGAAGTCTTCAGGTAGGTTATCAGAATCAGGCCAAATTGTACCTTCATCGAATCTGCAAGCACTCATATTTAAACTGGATGAAAAATCACTATCCGTCAGGTCTGCTTCGTTCAAGATACAACCTGCTAAGTCGGCATCACTGAAATTTGAATAAGAAACATTTGAATAACTGAAATCGGTACCATTCAAAATAGAATCTGATAAATCGCATTCAGTAAGAGTAGCACGTGAAAAGTTCGCACTCGTAAGATCGCAACCGCTAAAATTGATATTAGTAAGCGCGCACTCTGCAAAAGAAGCACCTGAAAAATCTATATTAGAAAAATCCAAGTCAGAAAGTTCCGTTGCAGAAAAATCGCATTCACTCAAATCCATAGCCGGCATTGACTTCTTATATTTGATAAATTCGTCATTATTATTCAATATAAGGTTAATTATTTCATCTTTTGATTTCATACCCATTTCCCTTTTATCTCCCGTTATTATATTTTCCGACATATAACCTATTAGTCAAGTAAAAATTTAGCCGTCAATAATTTGAGTCTGAATAGCAAGTAAAACAGCCTGTACACGATTATCAACATTTAATTTTTTGTAAATACTGTTAAGGTGAGTTTTAACAGTGACCTCTCTAACAAATAATTTGTCAGCAATATCAGCATTACTTGCGCCTTTTGCAACAAGGGTAAGTATTTCTTTTTCACGAGACGTAAGCGGAGAAATTGGCTCGGAAGAAACAAATGGCAAAGCAGAGGTGTGTTTTTTTTGTATAGACCACTTGGAACGCCTCAGTAAGGCCTCAATTCTAGCCAACAGGTTTGGCAAAATAAACGGTTTTGTAATATAATCATCAGCGCCAAACTTCAAACCGGAAACCTGCTTATTTTCCTCATTAACTGCGGTAAGCATAATTATTGGAATGTGCTTTGTTTTCTCATTTTCGCGTATTGCCCTCAGAGTTTCCCATCCGTCAAGGTTTGGCATGACAACATCCAAAATAATTAAATCAAAAGGGTCATATTCTTCGCTTATAAGTTTTAAACCCATAAGTCCATCAGATGCAACCTTGACATCGTAACCATACATAGGGAGTGCATCTTCTAATAATTTCGGATTATCATCAATTACTAAAATTTTACCTAATGTTGACATTAATTCTACCCTTATCTAATTTACAATTATATTTTACCCCAAAATATTTTCTTTTATAGCTTTTATTGCAGCTTGAGTTCTGTCATCTACCGAAAGTTTCTGCAATATGTTGCAAACATGCACTTTAGCAGTATTTACTGAAATATTAAGCTTTTTTGCAATTTGCTGATTTGAATTACCGTCAGCAAGCAAAGAAAGAACTTTTTTCTCCTTAAGTGTTAAATTATAGTCATCGTAACATTTTTGCTTTTGCTCGCCGGATCCGGTCTTAACATTTAAAACATACTGAGAGACAGCTGAGTCAAACCACAAATTACCATTTAGTATATCCTTTATAAGTTCAATCAGCTTATCGGGTTTTATATCCTTTGAACAGTACGCACTAATTCCAGCTTCAAGACACTTAACAACCTCTTCTTCCTCATTATGGGAAGTAAGAACAATAACTTTTATTCTTTTGTGCATCTTCTTGATTACTTGGGTTGCTTTAACCCCATTTACTCCGGGTAAACCCAAATCCATTATAACAAGCTCAATATCTTGAAGCGCAAGTATTTCATAGGCTTCCTGTGCACAAGAAGCTTCAAAAATATTGTCTACAAAATCGGCATCACGCAATGACGTCTTTAAAGCAAATCTGGTTAATGCATGGTCCTCTACTAAAAGAATATTGAATTTCTTTGCCATTCTTAAATTATATTACAATTCTTTCTCTATTTGCAAGAAGCTTTGCATTATTTATATTTTTTTGGTAAATTAACTACATAAAAAGGAATGCAAATTATGATTGAAATTCAAGATGTTGAACATGTGGCAAAGCTTGCAAGATTAGAACTAAGTGAAGAAGAAAAGGTTAAATTTTCAAAACAACTTGGCGATATTTTAAAATACGTTGAGCAGATGAATGAAATTGACACCACAGGGGTTGAGCCAATGAATCATGCCATGGAGTTTTATAATGTAATGCGTGAGGATATTGTCAGATACGACAATACTCGTGATGAACTTATGGCAAATGCACCTGATTGCGAAGCAGATTTCTTCAAGGTTCCCAAAATAAACTAGTATTCAAAAAGGAAAAAAGATGACTAAGTACATATTTATAACAGGCGGCGTAGTAAGCTCCCTAGGAAAGGGAATAGTAGCCGCCTCTTTAGGTAAGCTTTTAAGAGCAAGGGGTTATAGTGTTACAATTCAAAAGTTTGATCCTTACATAAATGTTGATCCGGGTACCATGAGCCCTTTTCAGCATGGTGAAGTGTTTGTCACGGATGATGGAGCCGAAACCGACTTAGATCTTGGACATTATGAAAGATTTACAAATACATCCTTGGGCAGATATAACAATGTTACCTCTGGCAGCGTATATCAAACTGTGATAAACAAAGAGCGCCAGGGTGAGTATTTGGGTGCAACTGTACAGACAATTCCCCATATTACAAATGAAATAAAATCACGTATACAAAAGGTAGTAAAACAATTTAATCCAGACTTTTTAATTGCAGAAATAGGCGGTACGGTTGGTGACATAGAAGGACTACCTTTCATTGAAGCAATAAGGCAATTTAGATCTGAAGCAGGTATTGGAAATTCAATTTCAATACATGTAACCCTTTTGCCTTACTTGCCAACTTCAGGAGAACTAAAAACAAAGCCTTCTCAACATAGTGTAAATACACTTAGGAGCTTTGGTATTCAACCTGAAATTCTTGTTTTAAGAACACAAGTTGCAGTTTCTCAATCAGAAAAAGATAAGATAGCATTGTTCTGCTCTGTTTCAAAGGATTGCGTTATTGAATGCAGGGATATGGATACAATTTATGAGGTACCACTTGCGCTGGAAAGTCAAAATTTGGCGCAGAGCGTGTTAAAACTTTTGGATACCAAAAATAAAGCGCCAAATCTAACCAGTTGGAAGGATTTAGTAGATAAAATCAAACACCCGAAAAGAGAATTAACAGTAGCACTTGCAGGAAAATATACGGAGTTAAATGATGCCTATATATCCGTTGTTGAATCACTAAAGCATGCAGGATGCGCATATGATACTAAAATAAAAATAAAATGGCTTGCCTCCGAAGATTGTACAAGTTATGAAAAAGCTAAAGAAATGCTAAAAGATGTGCAGGCGTTGGTTGTCCCCGGGGGTTTCGGTTTTAGAGGTATTGAAGGAAAATTAAATGTTATAAGGTATGCTCGCGAAAACAATCTGCCGTTTTTAGGCTTATGTCTTGGCATGCAGTGCGCAGTTATAGAATTTGCCAGAAATGTTGCGGGTCTTGATGGGGCTAATTCAACCGAGTTTAACGAGAAAACAAAATATCCTGTGATAGATTTGATGTCCGAACAAAAAAATATTGGTGGCTATGGTGGCACAATGCGTTTAGGCGCTTTTGACTGTCATTTGAAAGATGGTACAAAGTCCCAAAAAGCCTATGGAAAAAAGATTATTTCAGAACGCCACAGACACAGATACGAAGTAAATAATGACTACAAAAAAATAATCGAAGATGCTGGTCTTGTAATAAGTGGAAAGTCTCCTGACGGATTATTATGCGAGATGATCGAATATCCCAAGAATGACTGGTTTGTTGCCTGCCAATTCCATCCTGAATTTAAGTCCAGACCGGAAAATGCTCATCCGCTATTCTTAGGACTAATTAAAACAGCGATTAAAAATCTTAAATAGGGTCAGCTATTCTTGCAAAGCCCTCTACGCATACATCAAGATTAGAGAATACAACCCTTGCAACATTTGCCGACGGATACGTTATTCTGGCATAAATTATTGAATTATCTTCCCAATTGTCTTTTGCATCTATAGCTCGAATTTGTCCGTAAATGTTTGCTCCTTGAACAAAGCTAAGAGTCTTTGAGTTATCTTTGTCAGAGTACAAAATTTGGTAGTGACCTTTTGGAATTGTTTTACCAAATGAATCAATCAGATTACTGGATAAGACGACATTAGGCTTAGAACTGTTAATCTCTTTAGCACTCATTCCCATTTCGTTCGAACTGTTACTTGAATAACTTTTTAATACCGGGTCATTTTCGGGTTTATTTCTGTTTAAAAAATCTCTAAATTTCTGAATCAAACCCCTAGAGCGCATTTGTTTTTGCTCAAGCGCTTTATCAAATTGCTCCTGTGTAACGGCCTTTCTGCCCGAGAATGAAGGGGAATCAATTAAATTCACATCCATATCAATTATATCATCCTCTGCAAAAACAGGAGAAGATAGTATTATGCAAATAAAAACAGTTGTTAATAACCTCTTCATACTAATATAATAATAAAATTTTATAATATGTAAAGTAAATTTACGAAAATTTGAAAATAAAATAAAAATTGTATAATCATGTATTATGAATGTTAATTTGTTGCTAATATGCGCTCTTATTTTATTTGCGTTTATTATACTTAGAATCTATTTTTTATTTTTACTAAATAATGATGAAAAAGAACCTGTGGAGCTCACTGTAGACGATGCTTTGGCAAGGGCACACCAACTTTATAACAATGGGTTACACCTTGAGTTGCAAAGGTTCCTAAAAAATGAACTCGCAAAGAAATTTAACAGTTTGGAGTTAAGAAAACTTCTCATACAATCCTATCTTGATACGGGAAATACCAAATTTGCCGCATTACATCTAGAAGCAATACTTAAAATTGATCCGACTGACAGTGAAGCAAAGGAACAACTTGGCAAAATATATCTGGAAGACGGGAATAAGAGAAAAGCTCTAAATATTTACGAAGATATCTATAAAAATAACCCCACAGACATTGTTGCAATTAAGAATTTGGCGCAATTATACAGAGATATTTCAAACCCTGAAAAAGCTATAAAAATGTACAAATTACTTTTGGAGGCAGAAGACGATACTGAAGAAATATCAAAAATTAAACACATAATTGCACAACTTTATCTCTTAGACGGCTTTATTGACGATGCTTTGAGGACATATGAAGAAATTGCACAAATAAAACCTGACGATATGGATGTAGTAAATATTATTTCAGAACTTGCATACAAGAAAAATGATTGGCAGAAATGCCTTGAATGTTACGAAAAATTAGGCAAAGTTAAAGGTGAAAACATTGAACTGCTTGAAAAAATAGCTCTTATGCATTTTAATATCAAAAACTGGGACGAAGCACTTATTGCATACCGAAAACTAATTGACTTAGAAGGGTCGCAAAGCACAAACTACCTCCACTATCAAAACAGATACTGTGAAATACTTATTCATAAGGGTCAAACTCAAGAAGCGATAGAAATTTTATCAAATTTAATAACGGATTTTCCAAACGAAGATTCACTTGCATACACATTAGCGCAAGCATATGTCAGCCTGGGTGAATATGAAAAAGCAGTTGAAATGTACGAAAACTTAATTAACAATCTGCCTCCGGAGCAGACGGAAATACTAAGAAATTTTATATCAAGAATTATTTCTGCTTGGGCTATGGATTTGTTTAATCAAGGGGAATATAACAAAGCTTTTGACAAATTTATGGAAGGATTGAAGTATGACGAAAATAATTCGGAAATATACTACAAACTAGGTAGATGCAATTGTGAAATCAAAAGCTATCAAGATGCTATCGGACATTTTAAAAGAGCTATCTCGATTTCGCCACAAGAATCAAAATACTATTTTGGTCTTGGATATGCCTATGACGAGATTGGCGACATAAAAAATTCCAAAACGGCTTTTTTTGATGCAATTAATATCGATCCGCTTAATATTCAAGCAAGAAAGGCATATGCAATATCACTAACAAAAGAGCTTGAATATTCAAATGCAATAGAGCAATTTCAGGAAATTCTTAAATCATTACCTGACGATGCTGACACAATGTACAACCTTGCATTGGCATCTGAGCTAACCGGGGACAAAGACACTGCGATACAGTTTTATAAAAACGCACTGACAGTACAACCTGAACACGAGGAAGCAAAACATAATTTGGAACTTTTAACAAATGAGGTAGTTCAGCAATACTAAGGCCTAATGTAAGACTTTAACCTTTTTACTACATTTTCCAGAAAACCTGTTGTTGCTGTTTTTATATTGTTAATATTT
Organism: uncultured bacterium; assembly: GCA_949286885.1. Classification (GTDB taxonomy): domain Bacteria; phylum Cyanobacteriota; class Vampirovibrionia; order Gastranaerophilales; family Gastranaerophilaceae; genus Galligastranaerophilus. The sequence goes on along the minus strand of CASEEG010000079.1, from coordinate 27,847 downwards.
TTTAGCAAGTTATCGTTCAATTTTATGTTAATTTTTGGAAATTTGGATCTGTTTTTGTAACCAAGGAACCCCAAAATTCCAATACCTGTTACAGTTGCAACAGAGGAAATTAAGGAGGCAAAATTAAATTTCTTCTTTTTGCTAACCGAGGCAAGTTCAGTAGTAAAATAATCCTGTCCGACACCACAAGAGGGAAAATTTAATCGTTTACAAAGAGTTGATGGTTCATCATTAATATATGATGTCGCATCAAATCCTAGCACGTAAGCAGAAGTCATATCTAAGCTCGTTGGTAACGAAGAATTCATAATCAACTCCAATCCTATATATATTTATAAAAAAAAATTTATTAAAAAATTGCCCAATATGTCAGTTTTCTGCTATAAAATATATATGAAAAAACTTTTATCTGAAGAAAAAATTCCATTAGTAATAATTTCAATACTATATGCATTTGTCTTTGTATTAACATATGCGCACTGTGGTGATATTCTTATCGACTGCGGCAGGGAAGCATATATACCTTACGCAATAAGCAAGGGGCAAGCATTATTTAAGGATATTTTTTGCATCTATGGCCCATTTCCCTACCTTTTCAACGCATTTTTTTTAAAAGTTATCGCAACTAATCTGGCGACATTTTATGTAATAGGTGCAGTATTTGGCTTTATTTACGTTCTTGGTGTGTATTTATGTTCCAGGGAGTTCCTCTCTAAAAAAATTAGCACAATATTGTGTGCTTTATTAATTTTTAGCGTCATATTTGATAGCACAATATTTAACTTTATATTCCCATACTCCTACGCTATAGTTTTTTCCGCGACATTTTCGATTTGGATTCTGTATTTTCTTATAAAATATATACAAGATAAAAAGAGCAATTATTTACACTATATGGCTATATTATGGGGTGCTATTTACGTAAGTAAGGTTGATTTTATTCCAATAATTTTTGCAATAGTTCCAATAATTCTTGTCTTTGAAAAGAACAAAAGACAAGAAATCATAAAATTTCTACTATATGCCTTAATAATTCCGTCTTTAACATATCTGATACTCTTCACGCAAGGAGTAACAATTGCCGATATATTAAAAAATACACGTTACCTTTCACAGATGGTCAATACCGATTCATTTAGGTATTTTTACAGTCATCTTTCAGTTATGACTTTCAACTTTGCAAATTTTGTCGTCAATATTAAAAGCTTGATTTCAACGCTATTTATTTGTTTAATCTTCTTTTGTGTGTCATTATTTGCACTTAGACGAAGAAACAAATTTGTCAAATACGGGCTATTAATTCTAATGTTTGTTTTTTGTCTTGCAATTTTAATTATGCAAGAAACTAAACCCCAAATGATTTTTGTTGCACTGCCCTATATAAGCACTGTTGCTTTTTTATTTATATTATACAAATATATAAAGCTAAAAGATTTTAAAAATTCTGAAACAGTATGCTACCTGGCAATCTTTGCTTTTGCCATACTTACCAGTATCAAGAATTTTCATGCATTACTATTAGGCTTTTACGGTTCGTATTCTTTAGCAATACCGCTTATTTGCACAACTATATTAATAAAAGAACTCTTAAAAAATAACGCTATATACAACACAAAAAGACATTATGAATGGACATTATTTTCATTTTTGACAATTTTAACATTAATTTTCATTCAGCAATTGACAATAAATGTAATAAACGAAAACGCAACAATAATAACAAAATTCGGCAAGATTAAAACAAATTTGTCACTTGCTCAGCCTTTTAAAGAAACGCTGAGTTTTCTCAATACACACAGTACAAATTCAAAAAGCATATTAGTTATGCCCGAAGGCATCATGTTAAACTTTCTTTCAGGTAAAAAACATGATTTTTATCAAACAAGTTTTATCCCACTAGACTTTGACACATTTAAAGATGAAAATATAATCTCTGAAATTTCTGACAAAAAACCTGACCTTATTATTTTTACGAGTAGAAACACTGCAGAATATGGTAAAACTATGATATGCAAAAATTACGGCACACAAACTTGCAGTTATGTGATTTCTAATTACACCCCCGAAGCAGCATTTGGTGACGAATTTAGAATGTATATATTCAAGAAAAAAGAAACCGACAACAATGAATAAGAAAAATAAAATTGGAATAATACAACATGGTTGTGCAAAAAACCTGGTAGATACAGAGCTTATGCTAGGGATTTTGGAGCAAAATGGCTACAAAACAACACTGGATGTTGAAGACCCAAAAGTCAGTACAGTAATTATAAACACCTGTTCTTTTATACACGATGCTGAGAAAGAAAGCGTTCAAAGTATATTCAATATGATTAAAGCACACAAAAAAATAATCATAACGGGGTGTCTGGCGCAAAAATATAAACAAGAGCTAAGAAAGCTACTACCTGAGGTATCCGGCTTTATCGGGACATGTGACTTTAAAAATATTATCAAAGCTGTAGAATCATCCCAATACTACAATGTCAGCAATACCCCATGTTACATTTATCCCGAAGATGTTGAGAGAGCGCAAATAACGGTTGGTAGTTCTTCATATATAAAAATTGCAGATGGATGTAACTATTCTTGCGGTTACTGTGTAATCCCACAACTCAGAGGTAAATACAACTCAAGAAAAATTGAAGATATTGTAAAAGAGGCAGAAAAACTCGTAAATAAAGGTGTTGGCGAAATTGTATTAATCGCTCAAGATACAACCAGCTATGGCATAGACTTATATAAAAAACCCTCATTAGATAAACTGCTAATCGAGCTAAACAAAATTAAGAATTTGGGCTGGATAAGGGTTTTATACGCATATCCGACAAATTTTACTCAAGAATTAATAAATGCCTTCAAAAGCTTGGATAAAGTTGTCAAATATATCGACATACCGCTTCAACACTCCCATAGGGATGTACTTCAAAGAATGAAAAGACCCGTAATTAATCAAGAAGAGTTTATACAGAATTTGCGAAAACAAATTCCAAATCTAGCTATAAGGACAACATTTATTGTCGGATATCCCGGAGAAACCGAGGAAGAATTTGAACATTTATATAATTTTGTTAAAAAGATGAAGTTTGAAAAGGTCGGTATATTTGAATATTCAAGAGAAAAAAATACATATTCGTACTCTCTCAAACCACAAGTACCCGCTAGAATTAAACATTTTAGAAAAAATAAAATATTAAAACTACAACAAGAAATATCTGCAAAAAATAATTTAAACTTTATTTCTAAAAGAATTCAATGTATAATTGAAGAAGTTCACAACGATGGTATGATTATTGCAAGAAGCTATGCAGACGCACCTGAAGTTGATGGGCTGGTTTACGTAAAGACTAATGATTATCTGTCCCCCGGGCAAATAATTAGTGTAAAGATTATAGGAGCGGATAGTTATGATTTAGTCGCCGAGCTATGAGATGTCTGGAGTTAAAAAATGAGTAGCCAAAAAACCAAAACAAGTGCTGATGAGCCTGTTTTATCAATTGGGAAAGTTGCATCAGCCCTTAATGTTCACCAAAGAACATTAAGAATTTATGACGAGCAACATTTGCTTGTTGCAAAACGTTCAAAGCAAAATAGACGCCTGTATTCACTAAATGATATAGAGAGAGGAAAGCTGATACAGTTTCTTACAAGAAATTTAGCAATAAATCTCGCAGGAGTTAGAATTATTTTGCAGTTACTGGAAGTAGGCAAGGTAAAACCGGATCTTTATATTAAATACATAAAAGATGTGGCAAAATCTGCAAAAATTGATAATAAGATACAACAATACAATGTAGAGAGATTATCAAAAAGAGGAAAGAAAATTAACAGTACGCAAAAGTCGTAAAATTATTTTTTTCTCATAATCTCATCATAAGTCTGAGCAGCTCGATATGAACTTCTGACAAGCGGAGCACATAACGGGTATTCGATTCCTGCTTTTCTTGCCAGCTGTTCTAGCCTGCTAAAGTCTTCTTGTGTGTAATATTTCCTAACAGGCAAGTGTTTCTTGGAAGGGGCTATGTATTGACCAACTGTTAGGATGTCGACTTGCGCATTTTTAATATCACAAAATGTCCTGTAAATTTCATCCTCACTTTCTCCCAAACCGACCATAATGCCGGTTTTTGTTAAAATATCAGGTGCATTAACCTTTATATACTTTAAAACAGCAAGTGAAGTTTTATAATCAGCCATTTGTCTTGCAACGCCATATAATCTTGCTACAGTCTCAATATTATGATTAAAAACATCTGGTTTGTATTTTATTATATTATTTAAAGCCTCGTAGGAACCGCAAAAATCCGGCGTTAAAATCTCGATTTTGACATCAGGTGTATGCTTTCTAATTTGAAATATTGTTTTACAAAAATGATTAGAACCGTAATCATCCAAATCATCACGTGTTACGGAAGTTATAACTGCATATTTTAATCCGAGTTTTTTAATTGCCAATGCAACATGTTTTGGTTCATCATCATCCAAATTATCCGGACAGCACTGTTCAATGTTACAAAATGAACAATTTCTTGTGCAAGTTTTTCCCATAATAAGAAAAGTCGCAGTGAGATTTGAATAACATTCACACTTGTTAGGGCATCTTGCACCATCACACACAGTATTAAGATTAAATTCTTTTAAGATATCTCTGACTCTTTTGTTTTCATGATTGTCTAATAATGCAATTGGTTTTTTTAAATAATCAGGCAGTCTAAGTTTATCCATAATTTAAAGCCTCAATAATACCTTCAGAATATGTAGGGTGTGGAAAAATAACATTTTTAAGTTGTTCTACAGTAATGCCATACCTCAAAGCAATCGCAAGCTGGCTTATCATTGCAGAAGCCTCTTTGCAAACTATATGAGCGCCAACAATAAAATCATCTTTGGTAATAATTTTTATAAAGCCATCTATTTCGCCGTCACACCACGCTTTGGGAAGTGACGCTACTGGCAGCTTATATATTTTATAGTCTTTTAAATCAGCTATATCCTGCTCGTTTAGCCCAATCGAAGCAATTTCAGGAGTGCCATAAATTACTGAAGGTATTTCCGGCATATAAAATTCTTTTCCGTTAAAGATTTTGTCAAAAAGAGCTTTTGCCTGAAAACTGGCAGCATGAGCCAACATTTTTTTATTATTTATATCACCTATAAAATAAAGATTAGGCACATTTGAAGTACAGTCTTGGTATACTTCAAGAGGAAAATCAGAAACCAACTTTGGTATAATCTTTTTTCTTCCAACCGCAATGAGAATTTTATCGCATGCAACCTGCTCACCGTTTGAAAGAAAGGCAATACTGTCGTTATAGTCAACAACTGTAACGCCTTTGTAATACATAATCTTTGAAACTTTAAACATCCTTTCAATACGTGAACTGATATCTTTGTCGCATGAAGGAGCAAGACTTGGAGCTTTTTCAACAATTGTGACTTTTACCCCTAACGAATTTAATATTCTTGCCCATTCAATACCAATGGCGCCTGATCCGACAATTAGAATATTCTTTGGCAGTTGGGATAGTGAAAGCAAATCATCAGAACTTAATATTGTGTTAGAATTAAATTTCAAATCAGTGTCCATGGGAACTGAACCGCTTGCAACAATTACGTTGGATGCGCAATATTGGGTATCATTTGCGACAACACCTGCAACCCGAGAATCAATACTTAAACATGCTTTAGCTTTTATGATGACTAGCCCGCGTTTTTTTAAGTCATTTTCGACTGCATTATTAAGCTTTTGTACAACTGAGTCTCTTTTTTTACAAAATTCAGAATAATGTTGCGAGTTTACAACGTTTAAAGATTGGTTTTTAATAAAACTCGATTTACAAAAATCTTCCGCTGAACTTAGCATTGTTTTCGTAGGGATACACCCTAGATTTAAACAAGTACCACCAACGAAAGATTTTTCAAAAGCAATAACTGACAAATTTTGCTTAAGTGCACACTTTGCAAATTCAATTCCTGCCGGGCCGAGTCCTATTATAGCTACATCATATTTCATTACAAAATACTAACACAAAAGCAATAAAAAACTAAGCGTCTTTTTTCTGTTTATTTATCATATCTTGGATTTTATCAATAATTTCTTCGCCTTTTTTTTGAACTTCATCTACAACAGACTCAGCCTTTTGCTGAATTTCTTTAGCTGCATCGGAAACTTTGCCATACGCTTCTTTTGTACTTTGGCTAATCATATCACGGGTATCTTCACCTGACTGAGGAGCAAGCAGAACACCAATAACAGCACCCACGACACCACCAACAATAAAACCTGCTACAAATTTACCTGTCGACATAATATAATTCCTTTCTTTACTTTTTGTTAAACAAATTAATACCAAAACTAAGACCTTTAATAAGCCCGTCAAATAAACCTTTCATTTTACAACCAACCAAACTTGAGGCACCGACCACACTTTTCAAGGTATTTTGCAGACCAGAAAACTGAGTATCTGCATTATTGGCAATAGAATTAATTGACTGAGCCGCTTCCCTTAGTTCTTTAAGAGTCGGCTGAACTTCACTTTTCACACTACGTGCAATTGAATCAACATTTTTAGATAGTACTGTTAAATTAACTATCAATTTGGCAAAAAGTATGCCTAAAACCAGTACCACCAAGGTTGTCACAAGCAAAAGAGAGATAAGAGCAACACTAACTGGATTCATTACAATGTACCTTCCTATATTTCGTAGACATCTATTTCGCAATTTTTTGCGTGTGCCAACTTTTGAGCTTTTAGATTATCATTAAACTTTTTATATGAATCTTCTATCTTTTCTTTTGAACTTTTTATCATATCCATAGCCTGCTTTTTAGCTTGGGTAATTTCAGGTGAATATTTTTGCATTAAATCCACATAAGCTTCTTTAAGCTCACGTCTTGAGTCTTCACCGGATTTAGGCGCCAAAAGTATACCTGCCGCAATGCCACCCACTACGCCTGCTAAAATACCAAGGGCAAAACCGATTGAGCTGTCTTTCTTACACATAGTAAAACTCCTTAACTAAGAATAGATAAATTATAACATTTTTTAAGAGATGTTAAAACCCCCAGCGAAGAATTATTTAAGAAAATATATAAATTTCAAACAGAATAATAAAATAAATCTGCTTTTACATCATTGAGTTTATATAAAATGTTTAAACAAAAGCTGCGAATTACTTTTGACGGAGTACCGAAAAATTTTAGCATTAAACGAGAATTAAAAAATAGGTACGTTTCTAGTAATATCTTGGGCAGAATTTTGAATTTTGATTTAAAAACAATACTAAAAATTAAATGCGAAAAATTATACATTTTTTGAGTATCTATGCTCGTGATATAACTATTTTCATGTCTTCTCCAAACAGATAAGTTTTTATTTACATATAATACTTTGTGATTTGACAATACTTGCGCCCATAACCACCAATCAATATTTTGAGAAATTGGTGAATCAAAATTAAGGGACATAAACAAATCTTTTTTAATCATGACACAAGAAAATGTGGGGATTATATTCTCTCGAATTAAAACCGAGATATTAAAATCGTTTTTAATACATTCATCTCGCTTATTGAAAATATTAACATAATTTTCTTGAACTTCTTTTGAGCTAAGTATATCGACCCCAGAAAATATTAACTTAGCCTCAGGACAGGAATTTAGAGCATTTATTTTCTCGCTGAGATAATTCGGTTTTAAAATATCGTCACTCTCAACAAAGACAATCCAATCTCCGTCCGCAAGAGCACAAGCAGCCCTTAAAGTACTTACGAGACCTTTATTTTGATTATTTTCATGTGTAAACAACTTTACACGCGAATCTTTTTCGCAATACTTTTTAATTAACTCTACAGAATTATCTGAAGACCCGTCATCAAATACAATAAATTCCCAGTCGTCAACATCTTGATTGATAACACTTTGAATAGTATCTCCAATGTAATCAGCGTAATTGTAGCTTGCACAAATAAATGAAAATCTCATGTGAATTATATTACCACAAAAATCAACTTGCCAAAAAAAATTTTGTTGATATAATAAAAAATGTCGGAAGATAGATATCCTCAGTAGCGCCGTGCGAAAGCACCGCCGAATGGCAAAAAGGAGCTTGCGGAGCCATTGAGCGATTGACAATTGAATAATTAACTGAAATAATCCTCAGTAGCGCCGTGCGAAAGCACCGCCGAATGGTAAAAAGGAGCTTGCGGAGCCATTGAGCGATTGACAATTGAATAATTAACTGAAATAATCCTCAGTAGCTCAATGGCGGAGCAACCGGCTGTTAACCGGTAGGTTGTTGGTTCGAGTCCAACCTGGGGAGTTTTTTCTGTGTTTAGGCTCTAAATTAGCTTCAAACCCTTTTATAATGCCTTTCTTTCTACATTACAGAATTTATTGCATACACAAACTCTTTAATAAAATCCCCGTAATCTTCATAAAGTTTTTTCTTAATTATATTTTTTAAATCTTCTCTTTTTTCATTATCGCAATATTCTCTAATTGTCAACAAATATCTCGGTTCAGACCAAACCCAGCCTTTCTTGTCTTTTCTTATCATTTTAATAGAATTATTTTCAAGATGACTTATAACTAGTTCTTTTATATTATTGCCTTGCTCTCCTATCGTAGGCGCAATAAGTATCTCTACCCACAAGCTATTTTCATTTTTATTTCTAAAATTAACAAAATTTAGACAAGCAAATATATTGTCATTTTCTTGCCAATTTGAAAGTCTTATTTTATCTAAATCTTTTATGCCTTCAGGAATACATAAAACCATAGAAAGAGACTCGGTATATTTTCTGTTCCAAAAGACCGTATTTTCATCCAAAACTTCCTTAAGTATGTAATAGATTTCTTTTTGCGGGTTGCTGTATCTATTAATAAGATCAATTGCTTCTTTGTGTTTATTATACAATTTTACGCAAATTTTACTTAACTCGGCTTGATTCATAAAATCCCTCTCTATAATATATTTATAATGTTTGATTATAGTAGATATATCAATACTGATTTTATCAGATTTTACAGACAGCAATTTTTCAAGTGCATTTCTTACAATATCATAACTTATGTAAATATAGGGCAACTCAACATTTTCGCTATTTGGTTTTAAATACAAGAACAATTTTTTATATTCATTACTTGGATATTGACTGTCTACATATTCGCGATAACGAGCTAGTTGATTGTCATGTTGTGATATGTCCACTTTATTCTCAATAACTAACACAAATTTATTTACTTCATCTACCAAAAGCAAGTCAATATTCTCAAATTCACGATAAACAACAACATCTGACATATCCCAATAATCTATCTCAAAAATAGAAGGGGGCGAATATGAAGTAGTGTATGAATCATTAGTATCTATAATCTTGTTAAAAGTAAACGGATTACATTTTTGAATTTCTCTAACTTCATTCTTTTTGGTAATTAAAATTTGTTTTAAAAATTCTTTTAAAAAGAAATCATTCAATCCGTGTGTTTCATTTGGATCTAATAGCCAAGCCAAAAAATTTGAATGTCTTATCTCATGCCTTACTAACTTTAAACAGTCAAAAATATTAAATTTACCAAAATCTTTCTCCAATTTTTGTAAATCTTTATCGCATATAAATGCCTCTAATAATTCTTCAACTCTCATAAAGTGATTCCTGTACAAATAACAACTATTTATTTTTTTTGTAAGTCAGAATCTCATCTACCCGTTTTTTAATGTCTTCAGCCATATCAATCTGTAATTGTTTAATTTGGCTTATAACATGCGCCATAATAGGAGTTGGATCGTCATTATTAATATTTGTACCAATTAAACTGGATTTCAGAGTAGAAATTTTAGCTTCGGTAATATCTATTATCTGTATCACACTATTAATTTCCGTATCATTAAAGCCAAGCTTATCGAGCTTATCTTTCATTTTCTCCTTGATGAGTTCTCTTTCTTTTGCAATTTGAAGAGTTCTATCTTCATTAGTATCAAAATCATCATTAAACATACACTCTCCTTATAATTTTAATTGATAATTCGAAATATAATCCGGCGAAAATTTTGTCAAATATAAGAACAAATATTCGCGGTATCTTAAGTACATCCATAAAGGATTTTTGTAAGCCATCATGCAAGTATTTGTGCATAATTTTAAAATATCAGAAAGCTCTTGCTTACTCATTCCGGACGATTCAAATACATAACTTGGCATAAACTCCTCAGCAGCAGGATAAACTTTTGTAATACCGTATTCTGAAGGTTTCTCACGCAGCAAAGTGTGTTTTCCCATTGTAAAAACGCTTCTGCCATAGGAATGTATTATTTTTTTATTTTTGACAAGCAACTCTATTGTCATGTAGGCATCTTCTTTTGTTTCGGCGGGAAAACCAAAAAATATAAATGCAAAGTTCCAAATACCTGCGTCAGCAGAATTTTTAAGAATTTCAAGCCTTCTGTCTATATCAATGCCTTTATTTATGAGTTTCATAATTTTTCTAGAACCGGACTCAAGGCCCCATAAAATCATTTTTAAACCATTTTTTGCAGCAAGAGAAAAAATTTCTGAATTAAAAGCGGTCTCAAGGCGTGCATCAATAAAATAATTCACTTTAACTTTTTCTTTCTCCAAAATTTCAGACAACTCTTTCAGATAAACTGGAGCAACAGACTCATCTATAAATTCAAATTTGTCTATACCGTATTTTTGCTTAATTTCTTTAAAATCATTCACAACTTTTTGAGGTTCTTTAACATTATAATTCTGACCGAAACCTTGATCGCAAAAGCTGCATTTACCCCAATAACAACCTCTTGACGTTTGATATGGAAGAATAATTTCCGGTGTAAAATATTTATCAAAATCGTATCCATCAAGTGAAATGCTTGCCATCTCATTTAACTTCAATGGTGTTTTTTTATTATTAACAGACACAGAGCCGTTTTTAATATAAATCAGATTAGAAACTTCATCGATTTGCAATTTACCGTCAATATACTCTGCAAGCTCAACAACGGGCAGCTCACCTTCCTCGACGAGCATGGTATCGCAAAACAATTCAAAAAACTCTTGTTTGCCAACAAGGGCATCGACAACTCTGCCGAAGAAATTACCACCGATATTTATGTGGGCATCAAGCTCATTTTTAAGCATATTTGCAAGTGTTAGTCCCGGAATAATTTGACTGGACGAATTAATTGAAATTCCGACGTATTTTGCACCTATTTCCTTGATATAGTGTAATTTAGACTTAAAGTAGTCTATGAACATATTTGTATCTCTATCAAAGACATAGTATTTAATTGTTTCATAATCAAACTTAAAAAGAGGATTTGAATAACTGTCAAGACTAAATTTTGAAGGGTAATACGGTAAAGAAAGAATGTTTAGTGCCTCGTCTATAATACTCATGGATTTGACAAGAATTTCGGGCTTATAAAAGACCTGTTTGTCTTTTATTGCACTAATTGCATTTTCAGCAAAGTCAGCTATAGAAATTATTTTATCGCTGTTTTTTAAAATAAAATCTTTAACTTGAGAATATTTAACCAATAAATTTTGTATATTAAATGGATAATCAGAAAAATCAGCTTCGGGTTTGTGGTACACAGAAATTCTCTTTAACACATCATCCTGTTGCAAAATCGCTTTTTTTGCGGCATCAAGAATATTTTTCTTGTTCAAAATTTCATTATAAAAATCTATATTTAAATCCAAAACACAGGTATCATACCCCGCATTTTTTAGTTGCGAAGAAAGTGAAGCAAGAGCAAAATGGGGACTTACAGGAGTCCATTGTGGCGGAAACAACATTAATACTTTCATACAATTAGTATAATGTCATCATGCACCTTAAAAACCATACAAACAAGGTAAATTTGTAACAAAATGTTAATTTTTGAGAAAAAAATATGTATAAAAATTAACAAATGCCGATATTTATACTGAAATATGGAATTCAACAAAAGGAGTAAAAATGTCTACTAATGGTGTTGGAAAATCGTATGATGAATTTATTGAAAGCATAAAAGCAAGAGGTCTTGACACCACCCATTTAGGAAAAGGTGAAGCAAATTTTGAAGATTACGGAAATGCACTTGGTGCAGACCTAAAAGAAGAACTCTTACAAAGCATAGGCGATGAAGAAGGCGACCTGGAACTGCAAAGTAAGATTGCAGGACTTTTTGAGGGTAAATCAGTAATGCATCGCTCCGATTTAATAAGTGCAGCAAAGGACATAGGTTTAACCTGTACTGTTGAATACAAAAAAACGTCTTACATCCCAGATAATAAACTTGATGGACATTACGATACGGATACTACAACAGGCTCTATTGCAGTATACACTTTCTCTGACGGCAATTCGACGATTAAGATTGCTGACGCGAACGGAAACGGATCACTTGAAATTGAAGAAATATATCTAAATGAAATACTTGGAGATGTTACAAGCAGCATAGGCGTTACTTCTTCAGGCTCATCAACTGGCACCGGAGCATTGGAAGAAGCAAAGAAACGCCAAGAAGCCCTTTTAATGCAAATCGAAGAAAATCAAAAACAACAACAAGAAATATTAATGGGACAGCTTGAAAAAACTAGAAATATGCAAATGCAGTCTTTAGAAGAAATGCAAATAGATGAAAACATATTTGATACAAATAAAAGCAAAACTGACAATAAAGACGAAAATCAAGATCAGTATAGTGAAGATGATGGTAATGAAATGAGTGAAACGAAATTTAAAAAACTGGTGCTTGAAAAAGCCTTGTCAAGATACAACGGATACGCTGACGCAAGTATTGAAGAAATAGAAAGAGCAGCTAAAGAAATTAAACTACAATACGGTGTTGATATTGATTTGTCCTATGAAGATATGCTTGAACTTTCAAGGGAATATGCAAAAGAAAAAGAAAAAATCGACGAGGAAAATAATTAAAAAGACGAAGTAAATAACGATGAAAAATAAAACATTATAAATATAACCACGCCAAATTCAAGGCGTGGTTATATTATGTGCCAATTTTATGCACACGAACAAAATTCGTCCTACCGGTTATTAAATTTGGAGCAGAACCAGTTATAACAACATACTCACCCATCTTTAATCCGGCTTCGTTTGTTAAGAATTCGTCTATTTTAATTAACAAATCACCTGTCAAAACGTTGTCCCACTTTTTATGAAATGGGTAAACCCCCCAAGCAAGCGACATTTTTCTGCAAGTTTCCTCTAAATCAGAAACAAGAATAATTGGTACCGAGGGTTTAAGTTTAGACATTAGACGAGTAGAATAACCAAAATGAGAAAAACTTAAAACGGCTCTTGCATTGACGTATTTAAGCATTTTATCCGCACCAAATACAATTGCTTGCCTTGTGAGAGCCATATCCTCAGAAAGCTCAAAATCTTTGTCGAATTCATAAAAAGTACTATTTTCAGTATGCATAGCAATTTGCGCCATAGTACTAACCGCTTGCAGTGCATATTTGCCAACAGAAGTTTCACCCGAGAGCATAACAGCATCTGCGCCGTCAATTATAGCATTAGCAACATCAGACACCTCAGCGCGCGTTGGAATAGGTTCGTAAATCATAGATTCCAGCATTTGAGTAGCAACGATTACAGGCTTTTTTTGTTTATTACATTCACTAATTATAAGTTTTTGGCAAATTGGCACCTCAACCGGTGACAATTCAATACCCAGATCACCTCTTGCCACCATTATACAATCAGATACTGATATTATTTCTTGTAAATTATCAATTGCCTCAGGTTTTTCAAGCTTAGCAATAACAGGAATACTTGAATTAAAGTCACTGATATATTTTTTGGCAAGCAAAATATCATCTTTATTACGCACAAAAGATAGTGCAATATAATCTGCACCCATCTCAACGGCAAATTTAATAAATTCAATATCTTTTTCGCTAATCGCACTCAAACTCGCTGTAGAACCAGGAATATTTAGACCCTTTCTTGATTTTAATAAACCGCCATTTGTTATTAGCGCAAAAACTTTATCATCAACAACCTTGTTAACAACGGCACAAATCTTTCCATCATCCAACAATATTCTACTGCCCTGTGTAACATCTTTTGTAATACCCTTATAGTCAACAGGTATAACACCTTGCCCGGTTTGATTATTAGTATGGGAAAATATAACCTCTTGATTATTTTTTAATTCAATGTCTTTAATAAGATTGCCAACTCTTATTTTAGGACCTTGCAAATCTATCATTATTGCGCAATATACTCCAATCTCGCTACAAACTTGTCTTATTAGAGAGAATTTATCCTTATGATAATGTATGTCCCCATGTGAAGTGTTAAGTCTGAAAACATTAGCACCTGCATGAACAAGTTTGCTGATCGCCTCTTTAGTATCCACAGCAGGACCGATTGTAGCAACAATTTTTGTACGTTTGGCATAGTTATACTTCATCATATTCTCCATCTATTTGCACAAATATATTATCATAAACATTATAATTTGTTGTAGAATAAAATTAAACTATCAATAGATTTAAGCAGTTAGAGAGTTATTAATGCAACAAATAAAAATTTACTTTTGCGATTTTTGGAAAGAACATAACTTTGAAAATGATTTCTTTGTAAATATTTTGAAAGATAAATATGATTTGGTTTTAGAGAAAAAAAATCCTGATTTTGTTATTTGTTCTTGTTATGGAAATGAGCACAGAAAATTTAAATGCCCCAAGATTTTCTACACAGGCGAGAATATAACTCCAGATTTTAACATATATGATTATGCTATAGGTTTTGACTATATAAATTTTCAACAAAGATATTTAAGAGTACCGATATACTTCTTTCTTGAAAAAATCAGAAAAACACCGGCAAAAGTTGTACAATTGGAAAAAAGAGACTTCTGCAGTTTTCTATACTCAAATGGAATATATGCGGACAAAATAAGAGTTAATTTTTTTAAACAACTCTCAAAATATAAAAAAATTGACTCTTCCGGCAAGCTTTTAAACAACACTGGTAAGAGAATTAAAGACAAAATTGAATATCTGAGCAAATTTAAATTTACAATAGCTTTTGAAAATTCTTCAAGTGAAGGCTACACGACGGAAAAAATTACGGATGCTTTTCTGGCAAATACTATACCGATATATTGGGGCAATCCACTCATAGCAGAGGAATTCAATCCTAAATCATTTATCTGCATCAGCAATTTTCAATCACTGGAAGATGCAATTAAGAAAATAATAGAAATTGACAATAATGACCAACTATATCTTGAAATGATAAATGCGCCAAAAATAATAAAAAAAACAAACTATAATAAAGATATAATTGATTTCTTTGAAAACATTTTCTCAAACAAAGGAAAAATACTAAGAAAGGATAATAATCCAGGTTGGGATAATAACGGGAAATTCTATCTGTACTCTCCATTCAGAAGAGGTATTTACAAAAAAATAAGATCACTGCTGCACTGAAAGTTTTTTAACAGGTGGAATATCACTTAACAGAATATCCTTAAATTCTTTTCTGTATAAATAACCAAGATGGGATCCTTTGTCAAATAACACAAGATTTTTCCCTGCGAATTTCCTTAAATCTTTAAGTTGTTCTTGATTTACAAGATAATCATCTAAAGTATGGTATATTTTATAATTTTTGTTATTAAGCAGAAAATTGCTTATTTGGTATAAACTTGTCTTTTTATCTAATTCTTGGTAACTGCTATGATTTTGAGGAATAACATATTTTTCAATATAATCAAAATAGCTCATATTGTTTATCATATCGTAAATATCTGTTCTTTTAGAAGTTTTAGTATTTTCAAGAGTAAATAGTAAGTCGGAAAGTTTCTGCCTTAATACAAAACAAGTAATCAATCTTGCTTCATCAATATTAAAAGGCAGCACATCAAGCTTAAAATCACTGCCAAAATCATTTTTTTGCTGCGTTAGTTGAATTATCTTTGAGGCACTTAAAGCCACTCTTTTTTTGATATCAACAGGATTTTCTTTCCATTCATCATTATTTTTATCAATAACATTTACGGCATACAATAAGCGTATTGGCGGGTTGATAGAAATATACTTTGAAATATTAAGCTTATTGTTTTTGGATTCCATCTCAGCAAGAAACAATGTCGCAAATGCCCCAAAAGACGTGCCAATGACTGTTTTGTCTGTAAATTTACACTCGTACTTATCTTCCAGTTTTTCTATTATTTTTTGTGTTATATCTCTCAGATAAGCCACATCGTATTCAGGCACTCCCGGTACATAGCCCTCAGGCAAACTCTTTACAAATTCCCAGTGAAAATGGCTGCCTTGTATTACAACAGAATAGCCTAAATCGTAGAAAATCTTTGCAAATACAACAGAATGGTGCGATGAAATACCCTCGCCAATTGATGGATAGATTATAACCAATGGAGAATTTTTATCTTTTTGCAATATATATCTAAACTTGTAATCCTGGCGATTTGGAACAATATTTACCTGGGAAGTTTTAATTCTTTTTGCAAAACAACGATTCCACAAAGAAAGTTCGCTCCATATGGATTTATAATCTTCGTTTGTTTCAAAAAGTGCAGTTCTCATAGCATCTGTTACAGGACATTGCGGATTGAAATTTTCAAGTATAACATCGGGGATTAACTGTTTATTTGTCAGATCTACATCGGTTTTGTCAATGTCATCAAACCAGGCGTAGCCTTTTATTGTGTCATCCACAAGCAAATTATCCGAAAATTGTACTTTTTCATCACCGACATTTAATGCTCTTGATATTTCATTCTCTTTTAGAAGCTCCTTGCATTCCTTTAAAGCAAGCTCGAGTATTTCTTTTCTGTCGTAATTATTTTCCTTAATATATCTCTCAAGACCCCAGAGTTTTTTAGCAATATCATACGGGTCTGCAAAATTTGACTCTACCATCTTAATCACAGGTTGCGCATAAGCCGTACGATTAATTAGCAATCCGGCTTTTATAGCGGCCGTTATCGGAGAACCAATATACATTGAAGGATCTAGCGGACACTCTAAAAGTGAGCCCAATACCGAGCGCGGCGAAGTTGAATTTATGAAAGGGAGTACAAGATATGGCCCCTGTTTGATTTTGCACTTTGCAAGCCCTTGAGCAACATCTTCTTTCAAAGGTTCTAATTTAAACCATTTATAAGCAGGGTCATATAAGCCTCCGATTCCAAGTGTAGTATTTGTCAAAAATCTCAAGGTTTCATGACCTGAAGCCTTGAAGTCTCTTTGCAATAAAGTACTTACCAATCTTTTTGGATATTCGATATTTGTATAAGCACTTTGAATTCTATCCATACCATATTTTGGCATAATAGAGGCCCAAACAATATGAATTGGCTTGAGCGCATATTTATTCATCTTTTGATTAAAAATAAACATCTTTCTGTTAAAACCTTCAAATTTATCTTTCCCGACGAATTCATATGAATAGTCAGGGTACTTATTAACCGGTATTGGAGGAAGTGTCTTTTTTGCATAAACACATTGGTTAAAAAATAAAATTACAAACAAAACGGACACAATATTTTTATAAAATTTCATCTGTCTTCTAATCCTCAACAAACGTAAAAACGATGTTTAATTTTAGAAAGATAAAAAATAAAATATATCGTACATAAGGCTACACTAATGTATCAAATTAATAAAATTTGTATTATAATAGCAAACATACAAGGAGAATATAACTTATGAATATAAATAAAAATTACTTAAACTTGGAACAGAGCTACTTATTTTCTACCGTAGCAAAGAAAGTTGTAGATTACTGTGCAAAAAATCCTGATAAAAAAATCATCAGAATGGGCATAGGTGACGTAACTTTACCTCTGTGTAAAACAGTTGTTCAAGCAATGCACAAAGCTGTTGACGAAATGGGTATACAAGAAACATTTAGAGGTTATGGCCCGGAACAAGGATATGAATTTTTACAAAATGCCATAAAGAGATATTATAAAAAAAGAAATGTAGAATTGGCTATCTCTGAAATATTCATATCTGACGGTGCAAAAAGCGACCTTGGAAACATTTTAGATTTATTTTCAACAGACAATGTAGTGTTAGTCCCTGACCCAGTATACCCGGTTTATGTTGACACAAATATTATGGCGGGCAGAAAAGTTTTGTTTGCAAATGCAAACTCAAACAATGGTTTTTTACCAATGCCCGATGAAATTAGTCAAAAAGTTGACATTATATATATTTGTTCCCCAAATAACCCGACAGGTGCGGTATACAACAAAGAACAACTTGACGCCTGGGTAAAATATGCCCAAAAATCAAATTCAATAATACTCTTTGATGCGGCGTATGAAAGCTTTATATCTGACGAAAAATTACCAAGAAGTATTTTTGAAATAGATGGTGCAAAAGACTGCGCGATTGAATTTTGCTCACTATCAAAAACGGCAGGTTTCACCGGAACAAGATGCGGCTACACAATTGTACCTAATGAACTTGAAAATTTGAATAAATTCTGGCTTAGACGACAAACAACAAAATTTAACGGCGTCCCGTATATAATTCAAAGAGGGGCAGAATCGGTATTTAGCGAAGAAGGCCAGAAGGAAATCAGAGAAAATATTGAATATTACAAAGAAAATGCAAAAATTATTTCAAAAACTCTGGATAGATGTAAAATATGGTATACAGGTGGCAAACACTCTCCGTATATTTGGCTTAAGTGCCCCGAAAATAGAACCTCATGGGAATTTTTTGATTACCTGTTGGAAAAAATTCAAGTAGTCGGCACTCCCGGGTCGGGTTTTGGCAAAAACGGTGAAGGTTACTTCAGATTGACATCATTCAACTCAAGAGAAAATACAGTTGAAGCAATGCAAAGATTTGAATCATTATTTGGCACAAAATAAGTCCAAATAGGGCAAACAAAACATAAGCCTTGTTAAACCTCGGCTTTATTATCGGCATTATAAGTATTATATGCTTCAAAGAGAATTTTTTTATAATTCTCACCAAAGCTTTTCATTCTGTCTAGCATAGCTCCTCTTGCAGTAACTTCCAAATCAAAATCCGGACCGCCCTGCGAATTATTCCACTTTTCTTTTAGTATAACCGCAAGCTGCTCACAGTCATGCGGCGAAAAATACAAAGCATTCATTGGATTTTGTTCTCTGTGCACATTTAAATCAGACAGTATAATATTTTTACCTATACTTTTAGCCTCTTCAACTGTCGAAGACCATCCTTCAAACAAAGAAGGGTTAATTATTGAAACACAATGACGCATCAAATAATATACTTCAGTCAGCTTTATAACACCTAGCAACCTAACGTTTTGCTGAATATTGTACTTTTGAATTATATCTAAAATCTCACTGAAAAAAGAATTGTCTCTGTAATCACTTTTAGAACCGCTAAAAACTACATTAACATCTACACCCTGCTTCTTAAGGAGTGCAATTGCATTTAACACGCAAATATGATTTTTATGTTTCCAAAATTGATTAGGAACATAGAAATATTTTTTGGGGAGATCATAAGTTGCGGATACCTGCGCAGAGATATTATTGGTAACATCATAAACTTGTGGATCAATATAAGACACGAAATTTAGTACACGTGCTTTATTTGCGTGCTCGGGCGCAAATTTTTTGAAATCATTTAAGGCATCATAACTACTTAAAATTATTGTATTCGCATTTTTTGCCATATCAGCAAAAGTTTCATTTCTGTGAATAAGCTCACTCTGTTCAAACATATCAGGCAGATGTAAATGTTGAAAATCGGGTATCCAGCAAATACAACACGTATTCTTGTAAACAGTATAACAATGTGAAAGTATATCCGCTTTTTTTACGATAGTGTCCATTTTGTTATATTTTCTGCCGGTAATTGCGCAAACAAATTTATCCCAATAAAATGCACTTTTTTTGAACTTATTTACATGCTCAAACAGTTCTTCGGGATTATTTGGCGGCAGATATGGGCAAATAGAACCGTCATTAACTAAAGATAATGCGAAGAACAGATTTTTAAAATAATTAACACCACCTAACCAACCGGCGTTGTTTTCTCTAGGAAAATAGACTCTGATGCTCTTTTTTGTACCAGTTTGCATATCTTTTTAATCCTTCTTTTACTGAGATTTTTGGCGTAAAACCAATATTTTTAGCCTTGTCTATATTTGCGACAAGAGAAAACGGGTTACCCACTCTTATTTTATTATCGAAAATTAATTTTGGATTTTCAACGTAATTCATCGCTAATTCCAGTAGTATTTCCTTTATTTTACAACCGCATCCACAGGCACAATTATAAACAACACCTTTTGAACCACTTTCTATTACGCATTCAACAAATCTAACAGCATCCTGAACATGAATAAAGTCTCGTAACTCATCACCCGTACCAAAACATTCTATAACAAGACTCTTTGCTTCATATAATCTGTTGGAAAAATCCCACAAAACTTGTTTTTTAAGACCCTCGCCGTATATTGAAAAAAACCTTATTACGTTTATATGTAAACCATATTTTTCGTAATATTCAAAGCATTTTTTTTCAGCCTCGAGCTTGTTTTTACCATATGCAGAAATAGGATCGGTATTATCTGTTTCTTTAATAACATCTGAATGATTATTTCCATATACTGCAGCAGAAGAAGCGTAAATCAACTTTGCTTTATTATTATATAATCTCATGTATTCAAGCAAATCAATGGTAGAGTTAACGGTTTTCTCTTTTTCAATCAAAGGGTTATTTTCTGCCTCAAAAACCGTAGCACTTCCAGCAAAATGCAATATAACATCAAACTTTTCTCCAAAAGCTTTCAAATTGTCAAGATTAACAAGACCTTTAAGGATATTACAACGGTTTTGAGAATTTTTATCAATACCGAAAATTTCATAGCTATCCTTAAAATAGTTCGAAGAATTAGAACCGACAAAACCGCCAATTCCGGTTATTAGCATTTTAGGCACCAAACAGATCTCCTATTTTGTAAAATCTGTTATCTTCTATGTTAACAACAGTTTCGTTTTCAATGAGCTTTAGACCATCTTGATGGGACAAAAAGCTCAACACACCGTTTTGATCACGTGACTCTTTAAAATTACTTTTGACATATGCTTCCCTAGGAGATAATTTAATGCCCAATTTATTGCAGTCGTGTCTTACAAAGAATAAATTGTTACCAAAACTGTTTGAGCCAATCAAATCATACCCTTTTTTAGAAGCAATATCACACAAAGCAGCAATTGAAGCACCATAGTATAAATGCGAAAAATGCTTATTTCCTCTGACAAAGTTTTCATCATAGGGTACAGTAATTTTATGGGTATCGCCAAAAATGCTATTATACTCCATAATCAAAATTTGCGGACTGATACAATGAATATTTTCAAAAATCCAATAATCATTTCCATCAATATCAACAGAAAGCAAGCCTATTTCTCCTTGTATGCCATTGGACTCGATAATTTCATTGATATTGTCTTTAGTTATAAAAGCACCTACAGATTTTAAATCATATTTCCAATGCAAATCTGACATGGATATGCTATTCATGGCATCTTTATTGCCATCAATAATAAGTCCAGACCAACCGTTATTTAACAACAAAAATTTTGTATTGGCTTCGATATATGTCTCCACACCAAATTCAACAAAAGTTTTGTTGTTAATGTTTAAGTTGTTAACCAAGAATTGTATAATACCGTCCTCACCGTTTTGTGAAAAAACTTTAAATTCATAGTCTTGTATATTTTTTGATTTTTTGACTCTGTTCAACTCAGATAAAATTCTGCCTTGCAAAACCATTGATGTCTGAAATTCAGCCTTTGAAACAAAGTTATTGGCAACTGCTTTGCTAACGTTTTTCTTAAATAATCCCATAATCACACTTCCTTAATAAATACTGCAGGATTGCCTGCAACCATAGTAAAATCACTTACATCTTTTGTAACTACACTACCTGCAGCAACAATAGCACCACGACCAATAGTTACACCTTTTAGTATAATTGTCTTGCAACCTATCCAAGCATCATCACCTATTAAAACAGGTTTTTCGCACCAATTAATTTTTGAGGACGGGTGCCCCGAGGTAATAATTGCTTTATAATGCTCATGTCTTTCCAATGGGTCCAGCGGATGTGTATTATGATCAAGAATGTCGACACCATGTGCTATTAAGACCCTGTTGCCTATTTTTATACTCGAAGCGGACCAAATATTTGTATTTTCACCCACATAGCAATAATCACCGATTTCAATTTTTCCGCATGTCGGATACACAAGTAACCTGCCCCTAATATGTGTATTACTGCCAATTATAATATTATCAGGATTTTGCGAAAAGTTATCAACTATAGCCTCGCGATACAGAACGCTTGAACTGCCGATAGTATATTTCTGAAAACGTTTTAAAAATTCCTCTTGTTTTCTCTTTTTTCTATTAAAAAAATACTTAAATTTCACAGATCAATCCTTTAAGAGCATGTCCACTAATTTTTTAATATTTTCCACAGGGGGTCTGTCCTTTTGACATGAATATTCAGGTAAACAAAAAGCATATTTTTTAATAACATCTTCAATGTCATCATAAACAGGGCTAAACCCACCAGCAATTTTATCTACAGCAGCTTTTAGAGATGCAATACTATCAATCATAAAAACCTCTTTTAGATTTTCCATCATGTTAAGCCCTTGCCCAAATAAAATTAAAGGTTTTTTCTCAAAAACAGTCTTTAGAGTGACACTGCCCGAGATAGATGCAACGGCTTTGCAATTCTCTACAAGTTTGTCACTGCTTTGATTTAGCTTAATCAACCTTACTTTTGGAATATCTGTAATGGTTTTGAAAAAATCATAATTCCTGTATATATTTATATTTCTTAAAAAATAAAACAAATCTCCACTTAAGCTGTACTGAGCAGGGTGGTCTTTGACGTAAATTTTCCAATCATTAGGCAAAACATCTGAAAGCCACTTGATTAAAAATAACTGAGTAGAGGGAATAGAGCGTGCCATTGTTGTTGCCTCGGGTTCAAGGTGAAGTGAAAAGTATATGTATTTCTCACCTTCTACCGGCAGCGTGGATATTTTATCGTATACTACACCCAGATCCCTTAAATACTGATCATTATCTTTTACTTCATCAGAAAACAAATTATACCAGTATTTATAATTTTTTGTTCTCATATGATAATCTTTTAATGAGATTTTACGTTGTTTAAAACTACGAATCTTTTTTTTGAGTTCAAAAACAAATTTTTCTTTAATGTCGTTTTTGGAATAATTTTGTACTAATGGATTATATTTTTTAGTTAATTTTTCAATATAATCTGATATTTTAAAAGATTCAAGTTCAAACTTAGTAATATCAATAAAAGTGTTATCATTTAAACATACCAGTGTATCTACCTCGTCCTGTTGACTAATTCCTGTAGTTACAGAAACAACATAAACAGGTATATTTCTTTTCTTTGCAATATCAATAATAATAGAATCCCATATTCCACCATGTTCAATGTGTGCGGCAAAAACCATATCTATTTTATTCTTATTAAAAAAGTCAAGCCAATAAGCAAGTGCAAGAAAGTATCTGTACTGTATTGTACTGATATCTATCAATTCACGATGCAGATAATGTTCAACTTTCAATTGCGTAGAACGAAAGTCTTCAATTTCTTGATAACTGAGATTATAATCAGTCTTATTTAAAGCATTGAACTCATCATTATTTTCTAAAATTCTGTAATAAAAACTCTTGATTCTATTGACATGCTTTTCTTTATAAAACTTTGCCATATCTGAGTTTTCTACTATCATAGAGGCAATATCAATACGCTCGTTTTCAAGTATCGAATTAACAAAATTTCCAAACACATCAAGCAATATTATATTTTTCTTATTTGTCTCCATATTCACTCCAACTGTATAATTTCATCCAAAAGAAAACATGCTATAAATATTCAAACTTTAGCGGTGTACCACGTTTTATATCACACTTAGCACACTTACCTATGATATCACTATAATACCTAGGATGCAAACCAAAATTAGGTCTTATTGAGCGGACATTTAATGGTGTGAATTTTTCACCCTTTTTTATATCAGCAACAACGAACAAGGAGCGAGCTAAAATTCTATTATTGCTGTTAATATCGTAAGATACAATGCCCAGTGCACGCTCAGTTAGTCTAACAGACTCAACCAGCTTTGAAAATTCCGCAGGATTTAATGAAAAATCGGAATCAGCCCCACCTAAGGAACGATCAAGCGTAAAATGTTTTTCAATAACACAGGCACCAAGCGAAATTGCGGCAATAGCGACTTCGTTGCTCATGCTATGGTCGCTTAAACCAACTTTCACGTTATATGGAGAAAATTTTTCAATCATATCTTTAATGGTTAATATGTTCATATCATCGATTTTTGCGGGGTAAGCAGAAGTACATTTTAAAACTGTAATATCATCATTTCCAACAGATTTACATACATTAATTACTTCCAAAATTTCATCAAAAGAAGAAATTCCTGTCGAGATTATAACCGGTTTACCTTTTGCAGCAACGTATTTTACAAATTCATAATCAATAGCTTCAAAAGAGGCAATTTTATACTTTTCAACACCTAAATCTTCAAGAAAATCAGCGGAGGTCTTATCAAAAGGTGTAGAAAAAAAATCTATGCCCAACTCATCAGCATAACTCTTTAGTTCAGATTGCCATTCCCATGGTGTATATGCCTCTTTGTACAAGTCATAATAATATGTCCCATCCCATATTGTCCCGCAATTTAAACGAAAATAATCATTTTTGCAGTCAATTGTCATTGTATCAGGAGTATAAGTTTGGATTTTAACAGCATCCGCACCAGAGTGCTTTGCCTCTTTTATTATTTTCTTTGCAAGTTCTTTATCACCACAGTGATTAGCAGACATTTCCGCTATGATATATGTTTTTGTCATTTATACTCCTTATAAGCATAAAACTCTCTGCGTATCCAAGACCAACCTTCGCACCATTAACCCTTGCCAACTCTTTAATATGCTGCAGAGAGCGAGGATGAGGATATTGTCTAAGTTCTGACTTATACTTAGACATAGCATCTATTTTTAAATCGATTGTATCACAAACATCAAAAAAAACATTTGGCACAAAAGCATTTGCAGCTTCAAAACAACCCCATTCAGTAGATGATGGAATTTCCATGGAATATATTGTCTTAACACACTCGTCTTGCATAGGTCTGGTTGCAGTCAGAACAGCTTTATGAGTCAGTTGATGATCAATATTCATATCAGAGGCACTGTGTGTAAAAATAATTTCAGGTTTAAGTTCGCATTTAATT
The DNA here is from genome assembly GCA_949286885.1 of uncultured bacterium. Taxonomy (GTDB): domain Bacteria; phylum Cyanobacteriota; class Vampirovibrionia; order Gastranaerophilales; family Gastranaerophilaceae; genus Galligastranaerophilus. Next base: position 2,525 of record CASEEG010000079.1, on the reverse strand, counting down.
TTTTCTATTTCTTTTACAATGGAAAGCAAAGAAACAGTATCAAAAGAATTGTCGGGAAAATCTCTTTGGAATACTTTAGAGATTCCTATAAGAGAATTAGCAAGATCCATTTCAGCTTGAAGTTGTTCAATTTCTGATTCGCATTCAGTACCTCTTGATGTCTTACCGCAGCTTAGAATTAGGGAATATGCTTCCCATCCATGTTTTATGAAATTTGCCACAGTGCCAAAACAACCTAATACCTCATCATCGGGATGAGCAGCGACAATTAAAATTCTTTTACTCATTTTTATTCCTTATTTCTACATTTGCCACAACGGTACCATTATCGAACCTTGCACCATAAAACTCATAAATAATGCCATTACTCTCAAGAAAAGCTCTAGGATAGCCTGGCGCATCAAGCATTCGTATATAATCATATATTTTTTTAGTACAACGCAAATCTTTAATATCGCTTTGAGATTTCTTACGACGATTAAAACAAGTTACCTCTCCTTCCTGACAAGTTGGTAACGGATTTTTTTCGATAATCTCGTCAATCATAACAGATATAAGATCACCTGCTTTTTTATAAATTTCAGAAGCACTACCGTAAGAAATATCAAAATCTTTTTTTAGAAAAATCTCACCTGCATCAAGTTCCTCTACGCACCTTAGCGCAGAAATTTTTGTTTTATATATACCTCTTTCAATTAAATTTTGTAGCGGGCTACCGCCTCTACCAAATGGCAGATCAGTCATATGGAATATCACGCAATTAAAATTATCAAATATCTCATGAGGAATTATATATGACCAATGTGGGAAAAAAACGTAGTCAGGATTTATTTCCAATAGGTTTTTTAAAGATAATTTATCTTTTGAATTAATATAAATAACATTTTTTTTAGAATAAACACCTGTTGATTTATAAAGGTCATTACATATCGCAATAACATTTTTACCTGTACGTTTTTTAAATTTTAAACATTTTACACCCTTCACAAAAAATTCACCAAGAGGAATAAAACCATTGCTTTTGAAGAAACATGCCGAATTTATATTATTTTTTTTAACGTACGCAATCAACCTTTTTTCAGAATTTATTGCACATACTTCATTTAAAGCCCTTGAACCTAGCTTTTGCGATCTAAACTTTTCAAGAATATGTATTGTAATAACCCAGTCATAGTTATCTTTATCTAACCTGCAGTACCCAGCAAAATTACTGTCAAACTCGATTACATAAAACAAAGAATCGCGCGAAGCTATTTTTTCCTTATACCAAACTACGTGACTATCATAGGGAATTTTTGACTCGTTGAAAGAAAAAGCGCGAACCGTAGAATCATTGGAAAGAGAATATACATTATCTATATCATCCGCAGTAGCCAGCCTTATATTAAACATATATTAACCTCGAAATAGAAAAACAACTTACAGTTTTAGTCTTGATTAGCCTTTTTACACACCATTAATAATATAATGAAAACAAAACAGTAGCAAACTATGTAACAATACTTTTGAACATAACCGTATCGTTAACAAAATCGTCCAGTTTATTTTTTTCATTCTTAACTGTTTCAAGCGTTATTATAGCACCCTTGGGCAACATATTCTTAATTTTATCTAAATCCAATTGTCCTTCACCCAAATGAGGATGAGAGTCATATTCAGAATTAATATCGGTATTATCCGTTAAATGAAACATTTTAGGCCCTAAACTTAAAAAATTTCTTACAAAAGAGTATCGTTCTACATTAAGAGAATTAGCAGCACAAATTGCATGCCCGACATCCAGACAAAACCCACATCCTGCAGCTTCCATGACAATTGCAATCTCATCAACGCTGTACCCTCTGCAAAATTCTCCGTTCATTTTATTAGGCAATGCCCTAAAGGGTTTATTTTCAATCAATGCACGCGCTTCATTAAAAGATGCAAGTTGCTCTGCAGTTTCATTAATATCTCCGTCAATCCCACCATGAAATATTATATACTTTGCATTTAATTCATCTGCGAAAATTTTAGCTTCATTATAAATTCTTAAATTTTCATTCTTTTTCTCTTTTTTTGCCAGATTAAAGCCATGTGCAAAATGAGCACAATGAATTACAAATGGTATCTGCAATTTTTTCCATTTTTCAAGCGTACTTATTGTATTAGGAACAACATAAAGTTCAATATATTCATAAACTTTCTGGTCGAATAATCTTTTCGCCTCTTGAAAATAATCAGTGGTATTTGTAGACCAGAGCTTTAAACCTAATTTATACATTATGTAAAATCCTGAATTTAATCTGTGCAGCCTCCCAATCCTCAATAGTATCAATATCTTGGCACTCTGATGAATTTATTACATAGCCTGAGGTATTTTTGGGCACAAGTGAATTATATTCATAAATTTTATCAGTTTTGCAAAAATAAAACATGCCTGCGTCAAAATACTTTGGCTCTATATCTAGAGAGCGGATATATTGAGCATTTCTATCGTTTGGTACAAGAACTCCAATTTGAATTTTCATTTCCCATACTATTGGTAC